>NZ_JBFRBC010000002.1:2976-527162 GCF_040932045.1 Microbulbifer sp. TYP-18 | reverse complement strand
GGAACCTCTGAAAAACTGCTTCAGTCTGGCATAATTTACCCCATTTCCAACATACACAGATTCAATCATGAGCCAACTGACCTTCGCCGAAGCCGAATACACTATCAAGAAACGCAAAACACGGCGTGAACTGTTCCTCGAAAAGCTGAATCAGTTGTTGCCGTGGAGGCAGTTGGAGTCATCCATCGCCAAGTATTATGCCCGTGGCGGCATGGGTCGGCCACCTTATCCACTGCCCGCCATGTTGCGTATCCACATTATGCAGTTGGCCTACAACTTGAGCGATCCCGCCATGGAAGACGCTCTTTATGAGATAGAATCAATGCGCCGCTTTGCCGGTATTCGGTTGGATCGCGTGCCCGATGAGACAACGATCCTAAACTTCCGTCACCTGCTTGAAGAGCATCAACTTGGCAAAAAACTGTTTAATAAGATCAACAAGCACTTAGACCAGCACGGTCTGATTTTGCGAGAAGGCAGTATAGTGGATGCCAGTATCATTTCAGCCCCGAGTTCGACAAAGAACAAAGACGGTAAGCGCGACCCGGAAATGCGCCAGACAAAGAAGGGCAACGAATGGCACTTTGGTATGAAGATGCACATTGGCGTCGATGAATCGCTCGGCCTGATTCACAGTATCGAAACCACACCAGCTAGCGAGCATGATCTGAATGTGGCGGACAAGCTACTTCATGGAGAAGAAAAACGCGTCTGGGCGGATGCGGGTTACACAGGTGCACAAAACCGGGAGGCGCTCGCTTCAAGGAATTTGGATTGGCATATTGCGATGCGGCCTGGTAGGCGAAAGCAGCTAAAATTTGCAGACATTGAGCGAGCTGAAACGACCAAGGCAAGCGTACGCGCGAAGGTAGAACATGCATTTTTCTATATCAAACGCATGTTCGGATACAGCAAGGCTCGCTATCGTGGGTTGGCAAAGAACACCAACCGGTTGTATGTACTAGCTGGTCTGTCAAACCTGCTTCGCAGTCAAAAATATCTTCTGGCTTAGGGCCAGTGCACCTGGAATCTGCTGAGAAGTAGATTCCAGGTGAAAAAACAAACAACCTCAGGGTTGTTTTGGTCAAATTCAGGCCCGCACCAGAAAATACTGATACTGCCGTAGCGATTGTTGAGTTATTCAGACGTTCCCTAGTGTAGACAGATCCTAAAACGGACGACGACGCCCTGGTCCCGGATACCCAAACCGGGGCCAGTGTGGAGGACAGAAAGGTGTGACTGCAAACGCCTGAGCGTCGCCGACCGGTCAGTGCCGCTGCTGGACCGGGAGGGACCCCTGTGGCAGCAAAGCGAGGCGGTGCGGTAAAAGGTGGACGCCAACGGCCACTGGAGCCGAGATATCCACGGTGATATCCGCGACGGCACTGCAACGGAAAGGCTCAGCCGTGGAACATCTGGCTGACTACGACAGCTAGCACAAACAGGTGCGTCAACATTCGCTGGAAGAAATTGCCGGGTTGAAATTAATTGGAGCACGGGCGCGCTGCGCTTACTGAGCAGCGGCACCGCCAGCCTCTTCGCGCTGGACAACTTAGACCTCACCACCGCCAGCGATCTCAACAGCACTACCGCGCGGGACCTGAAAGAGCATGTGGGCAGTATCGCCGAGCGGATCGCCAAACTCAAACAGGTGATCAAGGTGAAGGATGGCGGCACCATCTGGCTCGACAATGAATCCGATAATGTACTGCAGCTGCTCAGTGATTTGATCGGGGTGGTCAAAACCCTCGCCGAGGACCTGGCCACCCACAAGCACTTGGGCGTGACGGCCGGCAGTGGTACAAGCCAGGCGCCGCAGAGCGCGAACACTTACACTGAAGCTGGCAACCAGGCCGGCACCTTGAAGAGAAAATTCGACGACATAATGGAATAGATTCGGGGAGAAGATGCTGTGATCGAAAGTGCTGGTTTAAAAAATGTATTTTGCGCCAGTTTTACAGAAAAATGATTACCGGGACCGATTTCTCAGCGCGGAATCCAAAATCACCAGAAACTATAAAAGAAATACAGGGTCACAGACCTCACTTGGAAACGGGACAGGAGGCGAAGCGATCAGTTTGCCAAAAATGAAAGCAGCACAAATATGCCCAAAAGGCTTGAGCTGGTGGGGCTTTGTGAGCATTTATCATAAAAACCTGCAAAGAAATAACGGTCTCGGACAAAGTGGTCGTAGAGACCACCATATAACTATTATGTGCCAGATGCAGACATCACTTATCGAGGTTAGAATGAGAATAATCGCATTTGTTTTATGCTTATTGATCGCCCCTATAACAAGCGCTGGTGAGGCTAAACATAGTCAGTTGGTAAAGCTTCTCCTTGAAAAGGTATCTGAAAATTACGTGATGGAAGAAAAGCTTCCTGAAATTACCAGGTCTTTATCCGATGTGCAGATGCAAGCGGAGTTTAATGAGCTTGAAGACCCAGCTAAAATTGCTGAAATATTGAATCTCACTTTGCAACAACATGACAAACATTTTGGCGTAAGATGGAGTGACCCCGCGCACAAAGATGACAAATTGGTATATGAAGGCTGGTTTTCAAAGCTTGACAGGAAACATTCTGGATTTCAAAAAGTCGAAATCTTAGAAGGAAATATTGGTTATATTGATTTTTGGGGTTTCGATAACGTTAATGCTAAATCAAAGTCTCGAGCAAACACAGCTTTACAGTTTGTTTCGGGGTCAGATGCGCTGATTTTTGATCTAAGGAATAACCGTGGCGGTAGCGCTGATATGGTTCGCCTAATTAGCAGCTACTTACTCGAAGGCCGGGTGCATTTAAATTCTATTTATTGGAAAGAAAGTGATTCTACCACTGAATTCTGGACTTACGCAGATATAGAAAATGGCGCTCAATCTGAGGTGCCAGTGTATGTTTTGACCAGTAAAGCTACATTTTCTGCTGCTGAAGAGTTTGCATATAATTTACAGTCTCTTAAGCGTGCGACTATTATTGGAGAGGTAACCAAGGGTGGCGCAAATCCTTGGAAATTTTTTGAGCTCACTGATAGCTTCAGAGTAGCTATTCCAATAGCAAAAGCAATTAATCCTATTACCAATAGAAATTGGGAAGGTGTTGGTGTTCAGCCTGATATTGCGACAAGCAAGGACGGTGCCTTCAGTGTGGCTTATAAGTTAGCGCTGGAGGAATTACAGAGTTCCAAAGTTACCCAAGAGCAACTAAAAGAAATCGAAGAGGCCCTTCAGAGCATTAAATGATCCGCGTCAGGCGATGATTCGAAAAATGTAGCTGGTGCAGGAACTCAGAAAGAGAGCGGAAGCTAGGGAGAGCAATGTGTAGCGTATTCGATGTGGAAGACGATGCTGGAATCGAGCGCTTTCTCCATGAGTACGGCGTTCGCCACCCTGACCGCATGATCTTTGGCCGTCGCCGCAGGCCCACTCAGCAGGTTTCCATTGTTACTGCCAGGCACGGCGCGCCGGAAGTAGAAAGCGCCATCTGGCACCTGTATCTTGAACGGGACGGGGAAAGCTGGAAACCACACCGCAAATACTGGTCCATCAACAGCAACTGGCAAAAGGTGGATAAGCGCCCCGAGTATCGTAAATCCCGCTGCCTCATTCCCGCCACCGCCTGGGTGGAAAGTCTGCGTGGTAAGAACCCCGTTGAATTTAGCTATGGCGAACCTTTTTTCTTTTGCGGCCTGTATAAGACCTGGGGCGACATGTTGAGCTGTTCCATCATCACCATTGCGGCCCATCCCAGGACCAGGAAATATCACGATAAATCCCTACCCATGGTGGCGCCGGCCGATCAGAAGTTTGTGCAGGACTGGCTCAGTGGGGGGGAGGACACTGCCTCCTTTGAGCCCTACCTGCATCCGCATATTGAATATGCCGGTCATCCGCTGTCGGTGCGGCCGGTGGAAAGGGCGACTTCTACGCACTACACCGGCGAGCCGCTGGACCTTTCCTGATTTCATTTCACCTGGAGCGCGGACCCGTGGAAGCGCAACTGAAGCGGCTGCTGGACCGCGCCTACCCGGACCTGAAAAGTCGCCTGCACCTGCCGCTGCTGGCGCAGGTGGTGGCCGTCAGCGATCCCCCGGCGCAGCCGCAACTGGCGGACGCTTACCGGCCCCGCTTTGCGGTGGATGTGCAGCTGCTGGACGAACAGGGCCAGCCGGACAAAGCAGTGCCGGTGTTTCGCAGTATGCCCTTGCCACTCACTTATGCCGGCAACGAACGGGGCCAGTTCGGCTTTCCGGAACCGGGCGCACTGGTGGAGCTCGCGTTTGCCTTTGGCCGGCCGGACCAGCCGTTTATCCATACCCTGCTGGGCCGCCATATGGGACTACCGGCGCTGGATCGGGAGGAATCCCTGTGGCAGCGGAGTGAAGCGGTGCGGCAAAAAGTGGACGCCAGCGGCCACTGGACCCGCGACACCCAAGGCGATATCCGCGAGACGGCACTGCAGCGGAAAGACTCGGCCGCTGAACACCTGGCCGACTACGACAGCGAGCACAAACAGGTGCGCCAACACTCGCTGGAAGAAATCGCCGGGGTAAAACTCATCGAGGCACTGGGCGCGCTGCGTCTGCTGAGCGGCGGCACCGCCAACCTGTCCGCGCTGGACAACCTAAACCTCGCCACCACCAGCGATCTCAACAGCACAGCCACGCGGGATCTGAAAGAGCATGTGGGCAATATCGCCGAGCGGATCGCCAAACTCAAACAGGTAATCAAAGTGGAGGACGGCGGCACCATCTGGCTCGGCAATGAATCCCACAATGTGCTGCAGCTACTCAGTGATTTGATCGGGGTGGTCAAAACCCTCGCCGAGGATTTGGCCACCCACAAGCATCTGGGCGTGATGGCCGGCAGTGGCACAAGTCTGGCGCCGGAAAATTTTGAAAGTTTTACTAGTGCCGGGAATGATGCGGACTTATTAATAGAGAAGCTGAGTGGGATAAAGGGTTGAAAAGGAGTTATTAATATTGAGCGTATTTACTGAGTAAATAAAGCGCGGCTGTAATCAAATAAATTTAATTATCGAAGGCGTTTTTGTAGTGCTCGACAAAAAAATATTTTCGAGTAATATAAAGGCACGGTTTTCTTTGATTAATAATAAATGTATAAGGTTTTAAAATGAGCAGTTTTGATTTTTTGCCAAATAAAATAGTGGCTTATGTAGCTGTTTTTAGCTTAAGCATTATTTCTGGGCAAGTGATTGCTAATACTATTGTACCAGGGTGTGGCAACTATCCTGAGAACACAAGTAAGATTTATGTTGAAACCTATCCCCAGAGAGCAGTAGTGGGCAGGTCATATACGTTCAAATCTCAATCCCCGATTTTAGAAGCATGGGGGCATGGAACGGAATGGAGACTAGCTTACTTCATACCACCATCTACAGTTACGATTACTCAGACAAGAACAAGTTCGATTAGTGAGTCAGGAATTTCTGATATCCATTTAACTCCTAGTTTTCGCGGCACAAACTATGTTGCAGTCGTTGAAAAAAATGAAGACGTTTGTGACAATGCGACATTCCTCGCCATCAATGCTCCTACCATTTCTGTGGCAGTAGGCAACACCTCTACTAGTGGTGGCTATGATTATGGCACCTTCTACATGTCCGGTACGATGGACCAGTTGTATGCTGTAAATGCCACGGCGGGGCTGCCGATGAAATATCAGATCCAGCGCAAGGGGATTGCCGTATGGAATGGGGCTCTATGCGACGTCAGGGAAGAAACGGCTACTTGGGGAAATGTCCAATCCCTTAGCCTCCAATCAGACTATAGTTTTGCTGAGCGCTGTGATACGGAATACCGTTTCAGAAGTTTTGATGGCGAATTTTTTAGCTCTTGGACTAGCCGCGTAGTGCAAGGTGGTAGTACCGGCACCGGCGGTGGTTCAGGTGGTGGTTCAGGTGGTGGCTCAGGTGGCGGCAATACAGGTTGTTCGAATCCACCCTGCGATATAGAACCATAAACTGTTCTTTTGTAAAAAGCCCGTTCTACGGGCTTTTTCATTTTTGGATAGCATTGAAGATGTGCAGGAATAGGGTGATCAATGGTGCGGTCAGGCTATTAGTCAGAGGTAGGGCAAGGACGAATCTCTGTAGGGAATATTGACCACGCCTTCCTCAGCGTATTCCACAAGTGTCAAGTGAGGTAAATATTGTTGGTCGAGATAACGTTATTTCCCAATTATAGAAATACTGACAATTTTATGCCTATTTGTTTTCTTAAAAGCAACCTAATATTATAAGTTGAATTTTATTAGAAATTTCATTCCGCTTTCTTTTATCTAAGTAAGCCATTGCCATAAAGCTGGCGGGCATTGACCTCTAATTGATTGCATCAGATTGACAATTTTTCGCCTTTTTTCTATATGCTGTATGTACATACAGTATATTTATGGAGGTGGACATGCGGCCCAGGACTATTATTATCGATGGCGAGCCGGTGAAGATCCGCCGCTTTCGGCTGGAGCGCTATGACCGGCAACCCATGTATAAGATCCAGCTGTTGAATTATCTGGAGTTCTACGGCACCTATTCTGCTGCGGTCGGCTGTGATTTGCGTGCCGCTATAATGGATGGCCTGAATCATCGCCGGGCGGTGATTCAGGAAATGGAGCTGGTGTGGGAACTCAGAAAGAGAGCGGAAGCTAGGGAGAGCAATGTGTAGCGTATTCGATGTGGACGACGATGCCGGAATCGAACGCTTTCTCCAGGAGTACGGCGTTCGCCACCCTGAGCGCATGATCTTCGGCCGTCGTCGCAGGCCCACCCAGCAGGTTTCCACTGTTACTGCCGGGCACGGCGTTATAGTCGCTTCGTTTCCAATCGATGTCTCTAATCGGGAATCTTATTTTTGAAATTTTGCTTGGTTCTTGTCATCATATAAATTAAAAGGATTTGATTTGACTATTCAATCTTCGGGCGAGAGTCAAATAAGGTATACACTAAGTTAATCTTATTATGGTGCGTAAAATGAAAAAATTGTTGATTCCAGCTATTGCAGCATTATTTGTGGCAAATGCTTATTCTGCCGCTTCGGTCACTGGAAAGATAAAGAGGGTTCGAGTCGATCATGATGGGAGAGCCATGATAGTTTTTGAGCAACCTCTAGGCGGAACTCCAGCCGCGTGCTCGGATAAACAAAACTATGGCAATGCATTGGCTGTAGATGCGCGTACTGAAGGGGGGAAAGCAGTATTAAGCATGGCGTTAGCTGCGAAGCTTTCAGGATCAACTGTTGCGGCTTTTGGATCGGGTACATGTGGTTTGTATGGAGGTAGCGTTATTGAAACTTGGAATATTGGTTCCTTAGAGTAAGAGGTTTTGAAGTAACTCAAGACGATGTTATGTGGCGGGGCGTTCAAAATTCTATGCCAGCCAATTAGCCTCTTGCTTTTGCGGTCTATATAGGACCTGGAGCGCTGTGTTGCGTTGTTCCAGCATCGCCATTATTGAATACGCCGGTCATCCCCTTTCGGTGCGGCCGGTGGAAAGGGCGACTTCTACGCACTACACCGGCGAGCCGCTGGACCTATCCTGATTTCATTTCTTTTCATTGCATTTTGCCGCCAGCAGTGCGGGGTTATCACGCCGCCAAATCTAACAAGTCTCGAAAATTCAAATACTTAACTAAGTAGCTGACGCCAAACCCAACGAAAATGGAATCCCCAAAAGGCCTGGCGATCACTCCTCCCCACGCCTGCGCGTTTTGCGCTTTTCCTTAGCCAGCGAAATTGGAAAACACCGCAAACCCCCGCCAGCCTTGGGCTGTAGCGATTTTCCGAATTTCACAAATTGAAGAAAAATGAAGAGTTTTGAAAAGGTTTTTCACAGCCAAAAATGACCGATAGCCAGGAATCACGGGGTTTTCCCGGCAGTACCGGAGTGCTCTATCTTATTTTTTGTGTGTGCAGTTAGCCTGCGTCGGATGCCATTAATTAATACAACCAACCTAAAACTCGCCAGGCAATAAGAGTTAACAGGTGCTCTGCTCAACCTATTAAGTGCCATGTTCAGGCTGCCTCTAAATTTGCGTGGACACAATGTGGACACTTAACGATTTTTTGGCGTGTTTCTGTGCATGAACGCAAACAATAAAAAACCCGCGAAAGCTAGCGCTGACGCGGGTTTGGAGATGGTGCCCAGAGGCGGAATCGAACCACCGACACGGGGATTTTCAGTCCCCTGCTCTACCGACTGAGCTATCTGGGCCGGACGCGGTCGCCGGGCTTGCCGGGCGTTGCGAGGCGCGTATTAAACCCGCTCCTTTAGGCCGAGTCAAGCCCTTGATTGCTCGACGGTTTTTGGTGAGTAAGCCTTCACTTCCGGTCGCTTTCACCGACTTCCGGCGGCACATAGCCCTCGGCCGCGTCATAGGCTTCGCCACTGAGGAATTTGCCCATCTGCTCACCCAGATAGACGCGGCTGGAGGGCTCCATCATATTGAGACGCTTTTCGTTGATGAGCATGGTTTGGTGCGCCAGCCACTCCTGCCAGGCCTGCTTCGATACATGCTCAAAGATGTCCTGACCTTTGGGGCCGGGGAAGGGCGGTGCCGACAGGCCCTCCAGCTCCCGCTGGTATTTGCGACAGAAGACGGTTCTGGACATGACGTTATCCCTCAGTTTTTGGCTGGCGAGTTTCTGCAGTTGTCGAACAAGCCCGACCACCGGAGCCGGCAGGCCCAGTTCCTGCGCCGCCCGGGGGCGGTTGAGCTGGCGCAGTTTATACCAGCTGCCGGAGTGCTCGGCCACCTGCGCCGGCAGTGAGGCCAGCTGTACCCACAGGGGGCTTATATCCAGGTGGAAATGGGTAAAGGTATGCCGCAGCTCCGGCAGGGGGTGAAGCCCGGCAATTTCCAGGCCCTGTGTACTCAGCCACTGGCGTGCCTCGTTCTCACTGCCGTCCTCCAGTTGCGGAGGTGTCCAGAGGCCACCCCAGATACCTTGCGGAGGCCTCTGCTGTAAAAACAGCGCACCGCCGTGTTCCAGCAACAGCATGGTGGTGCTGCGCACCGGCTTGTCCCGCCTGGGCTTCCTGCCGGGAAACTCCTGTGGGTCGCCGTGTCGGTGTGCCTGGCAGTGGGCGGCCAGTGGGCAGTCGCCGCAGCGGGGATTGCTGCGGGTACAGAGGGTGGCGCCGAGGTCCATCATGGCCTGGGTGTAGTCCCCCCCTCTGGTGACGGGCGTATACTGCTCCGCCAGCTGCCAGAGTTCTTTCGCGACTGCCGTCTGCCCCGGCCACCCGGCTACCCTGTGCAGGCGGGCCAGTAGTCGCTTGACGTTGCCATCCAGGATCGGCGCCCTCAGTCCCATGCTGATACTGGCTATGGCGCCGGCGGTGGAGCGGCCGATCCCGGGCAGTGCTATCAGCTCTTCCAGGTTTTCCGGCAGGGCCCCGCCATGTGTGGACACGACGACCTGCGCGCACTTGTGCAGGTTGCGTGCGCGGGCGTAGTAGCCGAGGCCGCTCCAGTGGGCGAGCACGCGATCCAGCGGCGCTGCGGCCAGGTCCGCGAGCGTGGGGAAGCTGCCCATGAAGCGTTCGAAATAGGGGATGACGGCGCTCACCTGGGTCTGCTGCAGCATTATCTCGGACACCCATACCCGGTAGGGGTTGATATCCTGCTGCCAGGGCAGGTCTTTGCGGCCGTGCTGGTCGAACCAGGTTAGCACCCGGTGCTGAAATTGTTCTGGGGACATGACTGCTGGGTTGTTGGCGGTGGGCTTGGGGGAGCCTGCCAGTGTAACAAAAGGGGGCGGCTATGGGGCCGCCCCGGATCTGTGGCCGGCTATCAGTCGCGCCGGAAAAGGCCCTTGAGCCTGTCTTTGAGTTCGTCCACTTTTTCCTGCACTTTGCGGCCGTATTTTTTCTCCGCCTTGTATTTCAGTTCCTCGCGGGCCAGGTCGTCCAGGCGCCGGCTGTCCGGTTTGCAGCTGCCGATACCGGCATCGTCGAGACTGCCCTTGCAGCGCAGCGGCAGCGGGCGGTTGCGCCAGCGGTCGTTCTGTACAGAACAACCGTCGGCGGAGGTTTTCTGGCCCGTCAGGGCCAGGCCGAGGGCAAAATCAAACTCGCCTTTGTGCAGATCCAGGCTCCCATCCCCGGTCATGGCGATATTCTCGATACCGGCCTGGACCTCGCGAACCTGCACCTGCGTACCCTCGACGGCTATATTGGCGCGCAGGTCCTGCAGGCGGGTCTGCGCTGGCCACTCCCTTTGGGGCAGTGGCGATTTCTCGACAAGGCTGACCAGCTGGCACATGCCCCTTTCCAGATTGAAGGGTGCCAGGGCCAGCTGGTCGCTGGAGACCTGTATGGCGGCGCGCAGCTGCTCCTGCAGTTGTGCCGTGTCGGCGCCGTGGGTTTGCGCGGTCCAGTTGACGCTGGCGCTGCCGGACAGTTTTACCCGTTCGCTGGGAAACAGGGCTTGTTGCAGCCTGGCGAGTTCGACACCGGTCAGGCCGCCGCTGACGCTGGTCTCGGCGGACTGGGCGCGGGCATTGAAGGTGCCATTGGTATTCAGTTCACCGCCGTAGAGGCCGGCGGAAAGTTTCTGCAGGCGGTAGAGGCCATTGTCGACGGTCAATTGCAGCTGGGGTTTGTCCAGCTGGATCTCGAAGGCCTGCAATTGTTCCATTCCCAGGTCGATGTTGGCGTTGAAGCCGCGCATGGCGGTCAACGGCAGCGGGATTGGCTCCGGCTCCGCTGCCGCAGGCGCCGGTTCCACAGGTGCTTCCGCCGGCTCCGCCGATGCGTCCGCAGGGGGCGGCGGCAGGTAATTATCGACTATCAGCGCACCGCCGCGCAGAGTGAGATCCAGTCCGGGCATGTCCGCATTGCGCAACTGGGCGCTGCCGGTAAATTGGGTATCGTCGAGCTGCAGTTGCAGCGGGGTCAGATCGAGTTTGCGCCCGGTACCCTCGATACTGGTTTCGAGACTGAATTTCTGCAGGGCTGTATCGCTGCGGACAGACAGGCCTGTGCCCATGATATCCAGCCAGGGACGCAGTGGCTCGGCCTCGGCCTTGAGGTTCAGCTGCATCCGCCAGGGCGCGTCGGGGCCATTGCGGCGCAGGTGGCCCCGCAGGGAAACCAGGGCCGCCGCCGGACCACTGGATACGCTCAGCTGCAGGGGCTGCAGGCGCAGGCCCCTGATGCCTTCGTCCAGGGCCAGGGTGCCGTTCAGCTCCAGGGTAACAGCTTGTTGCAGGGCGCTGCCGCTGACCAGGGCATTGGCGCTGACCTGTCCCGGCTCGCCGCCGGGCACCAGGTTGTCGGCGGTCAGGCGCAGTTTCTCGACGGTGTACTGGGTTTCTTTGCCGGCGTCGCTGTAACTGACGCGGCCGTCTTCGATGCGCAATTTGTCCAGTGCCAGCTGAAGCTGTCGGTCGCCGGGCCCGGATTTCCCGGCGGGTACTTCGAGCTTCGGGGGTTCCTCTGCCGCGCGGCTCTGCTGCTTTTCCACCGCCTGGGTCAGCTGCTGCCAGTTGCCGCGCCCGTCTTTATCGACGGTCAGTTGGATTTGCGGCTTCTGTAACAGTATTTCCTGTGCTTTGATGCGCTTTTTCAGCAGCGGCATCAGCGCGACCCCGACGGCGATGCGATCCGCTTTCACCAGTGGTTGATCGGGCTGGGCCAGGGGCGCCAGTTGAACGCCGTCCAGCTGCAGGGCCAGGTCCGGCCACAACTGCCAGCCGATATCGCCGTCCAGTGCCAGTGCTATGCCGTGCTTGGCAGCGAGCTGTTCGAATTGGGGTTTGTACCTGTTGACATCGATACCCGCCAGCAGCCAGGCGACGGCGCCGGCCAGTAACAGGAGAACGATAAGCAGGGCGGTGGCGGTGCGCTTGATCCAGGCCATGAAGCTGCAAGTCCCTATGGTTGATCCGGTAGGGCCGGGCCCTTGGGCGTCGGCTGGCGTCTATTTAGGCGCCGGGCTTATGAGTGTTGTGACGGCACTATTGTAGGAGATATGGTCACTATGCCAAGGCTGTTGTGATTACCGGCGGGGAACGATTTTAACGGATGTTTACAAGGAATGTTCGGAGTGCAAATCGAGCGCGTGGCTGCTGGATTTGTCGTGACGGGTTTGCGGACAGGTTCCGCGAACACGGGTTGAGGGAAGCCTTTTCCACAGGCTAACAGGGCACCGATAACCGCCAACCAACCAGGCGAAGCCGGTTGATTGACGATGACAGTGGAGACAGGCGGGGATCAGAACCTGAAGCGCATACCGGCCTCGATACTGCGGCCCTGCTCCGGCGCGAAGTCCCGCAACAGTGAGGTTGAATTGCGAATTTCCTCATCCAGCAGATTGCGTGCACTGGCAAACAGCACTGCGTTGGTATCGCCGAGCTGGAGATTGTAATTCGCGGTCAGGTCCATGCGCGTGTAGCCGTCGGTGGGTTCCTCGAAGGCGCCGGGGTGATTCTGCTCAAACGCATAGGTGGTGCGCCATTCCCAGCTCAGCTGCTGATAGTCACCACCCAGGGCGATACCGGTGCGTAGCGGCGGCATGCGCGGAACGTCGTCGCTCTGCCCGGCGACGCTGTCCGCGAACTGGGCCCGCACGCTGTCGCCGAACAGGGTCAGGTACAGAGATTCGCGCAGCGGCAGTCGCACCGACGCTTCGGCACCGTAAAAGGTGGCATCGCGATTGGTGTAGGCGTACACCGGCAATTCGCTTTCCTCATCCTCGAGGCCGGTATTGAGGGCGTAGATATAGTCGCTCACGCGGTTATAGAACAGGTTCACTTCTACCCGCGCGGCGTGCCAGCCGGCCGCCTCTTCGTTGTGGTGGTGGTAGCCCAGTTCCAGATTGACGGAGTTCTCGGCATCCAGTTCGCTGTTGCCGACGATGTATCTCGCCTCTGCCAGGTGTGCGCCATCGGCGAACAGTTCCTCTGCCACCGGTGCGCGCTCGGCACTGGTGAGGCCGAGACTGATATGCTGGTGTTCGGCGAGGAAGTACTGCAGGGCGGCGCTGGCGCCGAGCAGATTGAAGTTGCGATCACTGCCCAGGTCCGGGTTTACCTCCACCCGTTCCAGGCGCCCCCCCAGGTCCAGATGCCAGTTGTCCCAGCTGCGCTCCTTCATCGCGAAGGCGCCGGCGCTGGTGGTGTTGGAGGGCTGAATAAAGGCCTCTTCACCGACAGCTGCGAAGTCTTTGTCCGTTAGCTGCAGACCGTAGGCCCCGCGCCATTCACCGCCGTCGTCGTGGGTCACTTCGATACGGCTCTCCCAGGCTTTATTGGTAAAGCGGGTGCCGGGCTCCCCATTCTCCAGTTCCACGTGTTCATAGTCGTTGTAGCCGACGCGCACGCTGAGCTTGTCCCAGTAGTCGCTGTCGAAGCGGTGTTCGCTCTTCAGGTCGAAGCGGGTCTGGGCCAGGTCGATACGCACGGATTCGGGGCCTTCACCAGCATGGGCTTCATGCTCATCCGGGGTTTCACCAGCGTGTTCATCTCCGTGGTCATCTCCGTGCTCATGCTCGTGCGCGCCCTGGGGAATGCCGTAGTTGTTTTCCAGCCGGTTGATGGAAAGGCCGACAAAGCCGCTGTCGGTAATCCAGGACAGGCCGCCGCTGGCACTTTGGGCGCGGCCGTTGGTATTGCCCACAAAGCCATCGGTGTTGAACTCTTCCTCGTGCTCTTCCCCGGCGTGATCCCCATCATCATGGTGCTCTTCGTCGTGTTCGACAATCGCCAGCCCGGGGATGCGGGTATCGCCGTTTTCCCGGTAGACGCCGTCCAGGTACCAGGCCAGCTGGCCGGCACCGCCGTCCAGGCGGAACACACCGGCATCCTGGTCATTGCCGCTGTTGTGGCGCAGCTCCAAAGCACCGGAGGTCTTCTCCGGCAATCGGGTGGGAATACGGCCGTCAATGACGTTGACGACACCACCGATGGCGCCGCTACCGTAGCGCAGTGCGGCGGGGCCGCGCAGGATTTCAATGCGTTCGGCCAGCAGTGGTTCTATGCCGACGGCATGGTCGGAACTGGTGTTGGAAGCATCGGCCACATCCAGGTTGTCGCTCAGAATCTTGACCCGGTTGGCACTCTGGCCGCGAATAACCGGCAGGCCGACACCGCCCCCAAAGGAGGCGTTGTGCACACCCAACTCGCTGTTGAGGGTGTCACCCAGAGTTGCGGATGCCCTGTCCCGCAGCTTGTCTCCACTGAGTACCGAAACCGGCGCAGCCACCGCATCAGCAGGCTTGTCCAGAGGGGAGACGGTTACATTGACTTCTTCCAGTACCTCGCTCTGGGCGAAACCATAGGGCACAGTGAGGGCGCCGGCGATTGCCAGGGCCAGTTTGCTGTAATTTTTCATCGGTTCTGTTCCTGTTACACGGCTGCGGGCAATTACTATTAGGTGCAACCCGGCAGACCGGAAATCCAATTTCGGGATTGTTGGTTTTTTAATGGTGTAACAGGGGGGCGGGCGGCGCGCGGGCACTCTGGCGCTCTGGCTGGCTGTCGCTGGCAACAGGTGCGCTGTGGCTAAAGGGGGTCAGGGGCGCGGCCGCAGGGAGCATCCGGTACTCGCTGCCCAGAGTGGCCGGCATATGGTTGAAGCAAATATCGCACAGTTCGTGGGCGGGGTCGGCGAAATGGATGTGCTCCGCCAATACCGGCTGTGCCGTGATCAGTGCGACCAGCAGCAGCAGGCTCGCCCAGATGGGCGTTCTTTGACGGGGGTGCTTTACCATGCGCCGTATCTTAATCAATCACTCGGTCGAATCAAGTTTCATCCGAGACAATCGGGTCACAGGCGCTGTGATTGGACCTATAATCCGCACCTTCTATCGCAAATGACGGGTCGGCTTGTTCGACCCGCGAACCAGGATGCAGCTCATGCGCAAGGCCAGCGTCAACCGCGACACCCTTGAAACCCGGATTCAGGTCAGCGTCAATCTGGACGGTACCGGTCGCGGCCGGTTCGATACCGGGGTGCCCTTTCTGGAACACATGCTGGATCAGGTAGTCCGTCACGGCATGATCGACCTGGACATCAGCTGCAAGGGTGACGTGCATATCGACGATCACCATACGGTGGAGGATATAGGCATTACCCTGGGCAAGGCCATCGCCGAGGCGGCGGGGGACAAAAAGGGCATGACCCGCTACGGCCACAGCTATGTGCCTCTGGATGAGGCTCTGTCCAGGGTGGTGGTGGATTTCTCCGGTCGCCCGGGGCTGGTAATGAATGTGCCTTTTACCCAAAAGCGCATCGGCAACTTCGATACCGAGCTGTTTTTTGAGTTCTTTCAGGGCTTCGTAAACCACGCCCTGGTGACGCTGCATATCGACTGTCTGCGTGGACACAATGCCCACCACCAGGTGGAGACGGTCTTCAAGGCCTTTGGCCGCGCGCTGCGCATGGCCCTGACTCTGGACCCGCGCATGGCGGGCGCCACGCCTTCCACCAAAGGTGTGCTCTGACCATGCAGAGGATTGCTGTGTTGGATTACGGTATGGGCAACCTGCACTCGGTGGTCAGTGCTGTGAAGCGGGTCGCGCCGGAGGATGAGGTGGTGTTGGCCGGAGGACCGGACCAGGCTGCTGGAGCGGACCGCCTGCTGGTGCCGGGAGTGGGTTCCATCGGCGCTTGCATGACGGGATTCCGGCAGGCGGGGTTCGAGCCTCTACTGCGCTCGGCGATCGAGGCTGAACTGCCTGTTCTGGGGATCTGTGTGGGTATGCAGATCATGATGCGCCACAGCGAGGAGAATAATGGGGTCGACTGCCTCGGCATTTTTCCGCAGCCGGTAAAGTTTTTCGGTACCGGACTGAGCTCGGAGGGTGCGCGTCTGAAGGTGCCCCATATGGGCTGGAACCGGGTGCGCCAGGTTGTTGACCACCCTCTGTGGCAGGGTATCGACGACCAGAGCCGGTTTTATTTCGTACACAGTTATTATGTACCGGCCGGGGGCAACAGCGCGATGGTGGGACAGGCCGACTATGGTATCCAACTGGCCGCGGCAGCGGCCCGGGGCAGTCTTTTCACCACCCAGTTTCACCCGGAAAAAAGTGCCGGTGTGGGCCTGCAGCTACTGAAGAATTTCGTCCACTGGGACGGCGCTGTCTGATAGCCGGCAGCGAGCGGATCAACCCTATTCTACCGTCAACCATAAAGATTCAAGATGATAGTTATTCCCGCGATAGACCTTAAGAACGGCCAGTGTGTACGCCTGCGACAGGGGGAGATGGAAGAGGCTACGGTGTTTTCCGACGATCCCCTGGGCACTGCCCGGCACTGGGTTGAGCAGGGGGCGCGCCGGCTCCATCTGGTGGACCTGGATGGCGCCTTTGCCGGCAACCCGGTCAACGGCGAGGTGGTCACCGCCATTGCCGGGGCATTTCCGCAGTTGCCGGTGCAGATCGGTGGTGGAATCCGCGATCTGCACACTATCGAACATTACCTCGACGCCGGGGTTAGCTGGGTGATCATCGGTACCGCTGCGGTGAAGGATCCGCAGTTGGTGAAGGACGCCTGTCGGGAGTTCGAGGGCCATATTATTGTCGGCCTGGACGCCAAAGATGGCCTGGTTGCCACCGAGGGCTGGGCGGAGGTGTCCAGCCTGCAGGCGACAGAGCTGGCGCGGCGCTTTGCCGACTGTGGTACCAGTGCCATTGTCTACACGGATATCGCCCGCGACGGCATGATGCAGGGGGTCAATATCCCCGCGACCCTGGCGATGGCGCGTGCGGTTCAGGTACCCGTCATCGCATCGGGCGGTGTCAGCAGTATGGGGGATATCAAACAACTGCTGGAGGCCGGGGAAATCTACGGGGCAATCACCGGCCGCGCGATTTATGAGGACAAATTGAATCTGCGCGCGGCCCAGAGCCTGTGCGACGAGTGGGGAAAATAAGCGTGGGTCTCGCGAAGCGCATCATTCCCTGCCTGGATGTGGACGCCGGCAGAGTGGTGAAGGGGGTCAATTTTGTCGGTATTCGCGATGCGGGGGATCCGGTGGAAATCGCCGCGCGATACAACCAGGCCGGTGCGGACGAAATCACTTTTCTCGATATCACGGCTACCCACGAGCAGCGCGATACCACGCTGCACACGGTTGAACGGATTGCGTCGCAGGTCTTTATTCCCCTCACCGTCGGCGGGGGTGTGCGCAGCTTGCAGGATATCCGCAATCTGCTGAATGCCGGCGCGGATAAAACCGCAATCAATTCGGCGGCAGTGAAAAACCCGGAGCTGGTGCGCGAGGCGGCAGAGCGTTTTGGCAGCCAGTGCATTGTTGTCGCAATTGACGCCAAGCAGGTGGCGGGTGAGCGCTGGGAGATTTTTACCCACGGCGGCCGCAAACCCACCGGTATCGATGCGGTGCAATGGGCGCAGAAGATGGCGGACCTGGGTGCCGGGGAAATACTGCTCACCAGTATGGATCGCGACGGTACCCGGAGCGGGTTTGACCTGGCACTGACCCGAGCGGTGAGTGATGCAGTAGCGGTCCCGGTCATAGCGTCCGGCGGCGTCGGCGATCTGGAGCATCTGGCGGAAGGTGTTTTACAGGGCGGTGCCGATGCGGTGCTGGCGGCAAGTATTTTTCACTTTGGCGAATACACTGTGGAAGAGGCCAAGCGCTATATGCAGGCACAGGGTATTGAAATGCGCCTTAGCGGGCTCTTGGAAAAGTAGTTTTCAACAGCCGGTTAGACAGGTAGAGCGGTCTCAGCGGCTCTGCGTGTGTGGGTTTTTACTGTGCCGGCCGGCGAACAGGTGCACCACCGAACTGGAATGGTTTTCCTTTGCGCGGGGTTCAAAGAGGGTGGCCAGCGCCTGTTCGGCTTCACTGCGACAGGGGTAGGGTCCGAAACAGCGGCCGCCGCGGACCTGAAAGTACCAGTCATCCCCAACCTTGTAGAAACGATCCGAGCGGGGCGGAATGGGTTGCCCCTCTTCGCCGTTGCGGTAGCGTTGCATTGACACCTTCCGTGGAATTGGGTGCGGACATGGCCCGCGCGGATTCCCTGTTGGTTATTCTCGACCCCGGCAGTCTCCCACCCGTGGGGGTTGTATCACTGGCTTAAGCGGGCTAACCGCTCGCGCTCCAGGCGATCGCGTTGGGCGTAGAGATTGAGCCCTTTCAGCACGTTGAGTGCCTCGAATATCTGGTTGTCGCGCCCGTACCAGTCCTCCCGTTGGGCCTTTTCGCGGGCGCGGTCCTCGGCGTTGCGCTCGGCACCGCCGTTGCCATTGTCCAGGTGCCCGGCCAGGTCCGCCTCGGTGGTGCGGGAGTCCGATGGCAGCCGGGTGACCTTGACCCGTTCCACCTCGATATCGGGGTTGATTCCCTGGGCCTGAATGGACCGGCCATTGGGGGTGTAGTAGAGGGCGGTGGTCAGTTTGATGGCGCGGTCCCGGCTGATGGGAATCACCGTTTGTACTGAGCCTTTGCCAAAACTGTCGGTGCCCATCACCACAGCGCGGCGGTGATCCTGCAGGGCGCCGGCGACAATTTCCGCCGCCGAAGCGGAGCCGCCGTTGATCAGCACCACCAGGGGTGTGCCGTCGCTGAGATCGCCGGGCTCCGCCGAGTAGCGCAGATTGGAGGAGTCGTTGCGGCCTTTGGTGTACACCACCAGGCCCTCTTCCAGGAAGGCATCCGCCACTTCCACCGAGGCCTGCAGCACTCCGCCGGGGTTGTTGCGCAGGTCGAGGATCAGGCCCTTCAGCTCGCGCTCGTCGCGCAGCTTTTTGAGTGCCCGAGCCAGGTCGCGGCCGGAGTCGACCTGGAACTGGCTGATGCGAAGGTAGCCGTAGCCGTCCTCGAGGAATTCACCGCGCACACTGGGTACGCGCACTTTGTCGCGTTTGATGGTGACCTGGAAGGGCTCCTTGTAGCCTTTGCGGGCTATGGTGAGGGTCACACTGCTGCCGATGGGTCCGCGCATGCGTTCCACGGCCTCTTCCAGGCTGACACCGCGCATGGACTTGCCGGCCAGGCGCAGGATGATGTCGCCGGATTTCAGGCCGGCGCGGGCGGCCGGTGTGTCGTCCATGGGGGTGACGACGGTGACATGCTCGTTCTCAATACCCACCTCGATACCCAGGCCGGCGAATTCGCCGGTGGTATTTGCCTGCAGATCGTCGAAAGATTCGCGGTCCAGATAGGCGGAGTGAGGGTCCAGACCCTGCAACATACCTTTGATGGCGTACTCCAGCAGGGTGCTGTCGTCCACTTCCTCGATATAGCCCTGACGGATCTGTTCGAACACCTTGGCGAAACTGCGCAGATCCTCCAGGGGCAGTCGGGTCTCTGCTGGTGGTGGCTGTTTGGCTGGGGCATCCCCTTGGCTAAGACCAATCAGCGGCAGCGCGGTGAGGGCAGCTGCGCCGATGACGGCGGCCAGCGTCTTGGGAGTTGGCATAACGGTTAGACCTCGGCCTTATTTGTTCGCTTCTTCGCCAAAGTGTAGACCTGGGAAAGAAGCTAAGTTTCCAACTTGACATGCCATTCTACCAACTTGAGATGGTGCGGCGGTATTGCCGGCTGGCGGGGAGGGGGCTGTACGGCGGGGCTCCGGGTCAGCTTCGGCACCAGATGGTGGGGTCCTGAGGCTGGCCGTCATGGCGGATTTCGAAATAGACACCGCTATCGCTCAGGCCGCCCGTATTGCCTGCGCGCGCGATAGTGTCTCCGGTCTCCACCCACTCACCGAGACTGCGGCTGAGCGACTGATTGTGACCATAGAGGCTCAAATAGCCATCGCCGTGGTCGAGGATGATCAGCATGCCCTGGCCGCGCAGATAATCTGCAAATACCACGCGGCCCCGGTGGATGGCGCGCACCGGCGTTCCCTCGCTGGCGCGGATGGTAATACCGGTCCAGGTGATGCCGTTGGCGCGGCGCTGGCCGAAGGCATTGGCCCGCCGGCCCTTGCTGGGCCAGTCCATGCGGCCCCGCTGCCTGGCGAAGGGCTGCTGGTGGTCGGGATCGATCAGGCTGGCGATAGCGCGGCCCACCTGATCCACAAGTTTTTGCAGGCGGTTTCGGTCCCCCTGCAGCTTCTGCAGCGCATTGTTCTTGTCGGCCAGGCGCAGTGTCAGTTGAGCGAGGGCGTCCTGGCGCTTGCTGCGCGCCCTGCGCAGTTGCTGTTCACGGATTTCCAGCTGCCGCAGTTCTGCCGCCAGGGTGTCGCGCTCCCCTTCAATAGTGCGACTGAGGGTCCGCAGCTTACTGAGTGTGTCGAGATAGTCGTCGATGACGCGGCTGCGTTCTTGGAGGAAGTATTGGTGGTAGCGGAGTTGGCGGGCGATGTGTTGAGGGTCCTGCTGGTTCAGGAGCAGTTTGATCTGCTCCTGTTTGCCGAGTCGGTAAGCGGCGGCGACTTCCTGTTCGACCTGCCGCTGCATACTTCGCCGGGACTGCTCCAGCTGCTGCCGCTCCAGCTCCAGCTGTTGCAGCCTGTTGTTGCGGCTGCGGGTGTCACGTTTGATCCTGTCGATGCGCTGCAACAGATCGGAGATATCCTTCTCGCTGGTCTCCAGATCCTCTAGCAGTTGGTCGCGCTCATTTTTTACCTGTCGGAGTTCCTGCTGCAAAGCCTCGATGCGCTGTTTAACCTCGTGCAGGCGTTCCTGTTCGGTCTGGGCTTGCACAAACTGGGCCGGCGCCGCCAGCAGCAGGGCCAGCAGCGCGTACGGAAGCCTGCGCAGTAGCTGTTTCATCTTTCCCATTGCACCAGGCTCCGGCCAGTCATTTCCCCGGGCTGGGGCAGGTCCATCAGTGCCAGCATGGTGGGGGCCACATCCGCCAGGCTGCCGCCGTCGCGCAGGGCGAGTTTGCGCTGACCTATATAGACCAGGGGCACCGGCAGCGTGGAGTGCTGGGTGCTGACCTGGCCGGAGGCCGCATCATACATTTCTTCCACATTGCCGTGATCGGCGGTAATCAATACCTCTCCGCCAGCGGCGAGAGCCGCGGTCACGACCCGGTCGACACAGTGATCCAGAGTTTCAACCGCCTTCACCGCTGCCTCGAAGACGCCGGTGTGACCGACCATGTCACCGTTGGCGTAATTGCAGATGATCACATCAAAGGCACCCGCCTCCAGCGCCGCCACCAGCTTGTCGGTGACTTCCGGCGCGCTCATTTCCGGTTGCAGGTCATAGGTGGCCACGTCGGGGGACTTGATCAGTTCGCGGGTTTCGCCGCTGTAAGGGGCTTCGCGACCGCCGCTGAAGAAAAAGGTCACATGGGCATATTTTTCCGTTTCCGCGATGCGCAGCTGCGTCTTACCCAGCTGAGCCAGATACTCCCCCAGGGAGTTGGCCAATGCCTGGGGCGGGAAGGCGCAGCTGGCCTGGATGTCGGCGGCATACTCGGTGGTCATCACGAAATCCGCCAGCTTGGGCTCAGCGGCGCGCTCGAAGCCCTGGAAATCCGGCTGGGTAAAGGCCCGGGTGAGCTGGCGGGCGCGGTCCGGGCGGAAATTCATGAAGATCAAGCTGTCGCCATCGGCCACTGGCGCCGCTGCCCCCACCAGGGTCGGCGCGACAAATTCATCATTTTCGCCCCGCTCATAGGCCGCTGCCAGGCCGGCCAGCGCATCCTCCGCACGGTGCGCGGCGCTGCCCCGGGTGAGCAGGTCGTAGACAGCCTGGGTGCGGTCCCAGCGCTGGTCGCGATCCATGGCGTAATAGCGCCCCGCCAGGCTGGCGATGCGGGCGCTTCCCACCGAATCGCACACCTGTGTCAGACGCGCGATGGAGGCTTCGGCACTGCGGGGCGGGGTATCGCGCCCGTCCAGGAAAGCGTGCAGGTAAATCGCTCTGGCGCCCCGCTGGGCGGCCAGGGTGATCATGGCGACGATATGGTCCTCGTGACTGTGCACACCACCTTCGGACGCCAGTCCCATGATATGCACAGCACCGTTGTTGAGAATGGCCTTGTCCACCGCGGCGGTGTAGGCGGGATTGCGGAAGAAGTCGCCACTGCCGATGGCCTTATTGATGCGGGTGAAATTTTGATAGACCACGCGTCCGGCGCCCAGGGTCATGTGCCCCACTTCGGAGTTGCCCATCTGGCCCTGGGGCAGCCCCACTGCCAGGCCGGAGGTCTGAATCAGGGTCCTGGGCCGGGTTGCCCAGATTTCGTCCCACACGGGGGACAGCGCCGAGTGAATGGCGTTGTGCTGAGAATTGTCACTGTGGCCGAAGCCGTCCAGGATCAACAGGACCAGCGGGTGTTTGGGTGGGGACTGGGCGGCTGTCATGCGTGGAGTTTCCCAATGGCTGACTCAGTATGGGGACGCGGATTTTAACCTGTTTGACCGCCGTTGGTCAGGTGTAGTGGCGCCGGACCCAAAGATTCACTGGTTAAGAATTCGCCACAGTAGTGTATACTCCCGCCCTCTCCTGAACTGCGCAAGTGTCCGGGGGACAACAAAAGACACTGACGAAACTGGGGGCCGAGTGGATTTTTTCGTCTTTATAAGCGAGCAGTGGCTACTGGTCAGCCTGCTGGTGATACTCCTTTATGCCTTTGCGCTGAATGAGCGCCGCAACGCCGGTATTCCCGCTTCGGTGCATGAGGTGACACGCCTGATCAACAGCCAGGGCGCACGGGTGCTCGATGTGCGCGACTGCGGTGACTATGACGCGGGCCATATTGTCGACGCGCTGCACATTCCCCACGGGGAGGTGGCCGGACGCCTGAATGAGCTGGCGTCCATGAAGGACAAGCCGCTGATAGTGGCGGACAAAATGGGCCAGCACGCGGGTGCCGTGGGGCGCGCCCTGAAACGTGAGGGATTTAGCGTGCGCCGGCTGCAGGGTGGCATGACGGAGTGGTCCACGCAGAATCTGCCGCTGGTCAAGAGCTGACCGCAATCGAGAGCTGAAGTTAATGCAACCCGTTGTTATCTATACCACCCGTTTCTGCTTCTTCTGTCTTCGCGCCAAGCGCCTGTTGAACAGTAAAGGCGTGGACTACAAAGAGATTCCGGTGGATGGCGACCCGCGTTTGCGCGCAGAGATGGCCGCTAAGGCGGGCCGCAGCACTGTGCCGCAGATCTGGGTGGGAGACCATCATGTGGGCGGCTGTGACGAGTTAATGGCGGCAGAGCACAGTGGGCAGCTGGACAAACTGCTGCAGTCCCGGGCCTGAGTTCCGCGGCAAATTGGCGCCAAATATCAACCCAGGCCTTGAAACGGTATTCGGAGGCCCCATTTGAAAGGCTCATACAGGGAGTCTTTCTCAGGGAAGACGGAAATAAACCATTGATTACCAACGACAGGCAGTAACATGGCTGAAGAAAAGAACGGTGCCGCGCCACAGGCTGAGGGTCCAGGCGTGCAGTTCGCGATGCAGCGCATCTATTTGAAAGACCTCTCCTTCGAAACCCCGATGGGCGTAGAAGTATTCAAGAAGCAGTGGAAACCCCAGGTAGGCCAGGAGCTGAACACTCAGACCGCCAAGATCGATGAAGATCTGTACGAAGTGGTTTTGACTCTCACTATCACTGTAAAGCTCGAGGAAGAGACTGCTTTTCTGGTAGAGGTAAAGCAGGCCGGCCTGTTTACCGTCAAGGGCCTGGAGGGTCAGCAGCTGGCTCAGGCGTTGAATACCGCCTGCCCCCAGATCCTGTTTCCCTATGCCCGCGAGGTGGTGGACAATGCGGTGATCAAGGGCTCCTTCCCGGCTTTGATGTTGCCGCCGATCAATTTCGACGCTCTTTTTGCCGCTGCCCTTGCCCAGTCGCAGCAGCAGTCGGCAGATCAGGCGGAGTCGACCGAGGCGTAATTCGCTCAGGTCGTCGCACAGGAAGGCCCCATCGGGGCCTTCTTGCATTTTGGGTCGCCACGGCGGCGACTTGCCGCAGCGCGGCCAATGGCATAGCCTCGTGCCGGAGAGTGCGGGGTCTGGCTGCCCCCGGCAGCTGAGGTGGAGTGACAATGAAGTGGGATTTGCCCCGGCCCTTTGAGTGGCGGGTCGAAGTGGCGGGGGAGCAGCTGGACGGGCTGCACCACGTGAACAACGCCGAGTATGTGCGCTGGTGTGAGCGGGCCGGCTGGGCCCACAGCGTTGCCCTGGGGCTGGATGTCTCCCACTACCAGCAACTGGACCGCGGAATGGCGATCCGCCGCGCCGAGTACGACTATATACTGGCCGCCAGAGAGGGTGATGAACTCCTGTTCGGCACCTGGCTGACCATGGTGGACGGGCGTATCAATTTGACCCGCAGGTTTCAGGTGTTTCGCCTGTCGGACGGTGCACTTATCCTGCGGGCGCAGTGGCAAATGGTATGCATTGAATTATCCAGCGGCAGACCGCGCCGTATGCCGCAGGCCTTCAGGGACACCTATACCCCCGCGGTTGTGACCCTGCCGGCCGCTGACCCACATTGACCAATACCGGGACCACCCTGGAGAGTGAGCATGGGCGAAGAGCCGATTACCCTGAGTGAAAATACCGGAGCCCTGCGCGGCAGGACAGTGTTTATCACCGGCGCCAGCCGCGGCATCGGTCGGGCGATTGCGCTCAAATGTGCCGCCGATGGGGCCAACATCGTCATTGCGGCGAAATCCGCCCAGCCCCACCCCAAACTGCCCGGGACCATCTTCTCGGTTGCGGAGGAAGTGGAAGCTGCCGGTGGCCAGGCACTGCCGCTGCAGGTGGATGTGCGTGAAGAGGCGCAGGTGGCGGATGCACTGGCCACTGCGGCGGACAGGTTCGGTGGTATCGATGCGGTGATCAACAATGCCGGCGCCATCAACCTGACCAACGTCGAGTCCACACCCCCAAAACGCTATGATCTGATGCAGAGCATCAACAGCCGCGCTGTGTACCTCACCGCCCATCTGGCGATTCCCTATCTTAAAAAGTCCACCAACGGCCATATTCTGAGTCTGTCGCCGCCCCTGAATCTGCAGCCCAAGTGGTTGGGGCCCTGTGCGCCCTACGCTCTTTCCAAGTTCGGCATGACGATTCTCAGCCTGGGTCTGGCCGAGGAGTTGCGCGATACGGGAATCAGTGTCGCCACGCTCTGGCCGCGAACCCTGGTGGCAACCGCGGCGATTGAATTCGCGGTGGGCAGTCGGGAGATGTTCGAGCAGAGCCGCAAGCCGGTCATCATGGCGGATGCAGCTTACGAAATCCTGTGCACCGAGAAGGGTGTGCTCAGCGGCCAGCAGCTGATCGACGAGGAACTGCTGCGGGAGCGCGGAGTGACCAACTTTGTGGAGTATGCGCACAATCCGGACATGGCCGACCAACTGGCTGTGGACCTGTTTCTGGACTAGCAGGCGACGCCTAAGTCGTTGATTTTGAAAGAAAAGTGAAAATCACATTTTTCGCTTTTCGTGTTTTGAAACAGGCAGGATGCCTTTTTCAACAACCTGCTAGGGCCTGTTCACAATAACCGAGTTAGCTCTGCTGCCACTGGAGAGACAGGACGGTGACAAGCGACAGCGATATTTTCCGCCGCGCCCTGGGGCAACTGGGTGACGTCAAGCCGCTGCAGAAAGAGCGCAGGGTGACCCTGCAAACCGAGCGGGCCCACGTTGCGCTTAATCAGAGTGCGCGGCGCCAAGCCGCCACCCGGGAGCAGTCCAGTGAGCTGAATCCGCTGGCGGGGGATGGGGAGTACCTGGAGCCGGTGGCCCCCTGGGATCCAATCGAGTTCAAGCGCGATGGGGTGCAGAACGGGGTTTACCGCAACTTGCGCCTGGGCAGGTACCGGGTGGATGCGCGTTTGGATCTGCATCGCCACACGGTGGAAATGGCGCGCCGCGCACTGTTTGAATTTGTGCGCGATTGCGTCGAGGCCGACGTGCGCTGTGCCTTGATTACCCACGGCAAGGGCGCGGGGCGGAAGCAGCCGGCCCTGCTTAAAAGCTGTGTCAACAGTTGGCTGCCGCAACTTGCAGAAGTGTTGGCCTTCCACAGTGCGCAAAAACAGCATGGTGGTATGGGTGCCACCTACGTTTTACTGCGCAAGAGCGAGCGCAAAAGGCAGGAAAATCTGGAGCGGCACCAGCGGCGCCCTTTTTAATCCAGTCATTTGATTGTCACAAGCGGCAACTAAAATAAATTCGCAACGATGTCCCCGCCCGCCGCATGGGTGGATTTCGAGCGGCTGTCGGGACATTGTTGACCTTCTCTCTGTGGGATTTCTCGACTTAGAGTGATGGCGGCCCCGGGGGCCGCCTTTTTTCGCGGGACCATGTGGCCCTAGCAGGCTGTTGAAATTCGCAGAATTTCGACAGCCTGGTACCGGAATATGGATGTTCCGGCAAAATCGACGACGCCTAAGTCGTTGATTTTGGGCGAAAAGTGAAAATCACATTTTTCGCTTTTCGTGTTTTGAAACAGGCAGGATGCCTTTTTCAACAACCTGCTAGTTGCCAACTTCATCGGCGCGGCGGAACACGAGCCGTGAGGAACCGCTTTTATCCTGCAGAATCAGTGTATTCTCCGAGACCACCAAACTGCCGGTGCGCGATAAAGCCTCGAGAAAATCCTCTTCCAGTGCGCCGCTGTCCTCGACATCGCCCATACGCAAAATTTTCGGCGCCTCCTGCCAGGAAAAATCGCCGTTTTGGGAGAGGGAAAAGCGGGCCGTGTAAGGGTTGGCGCCGGCGCTGCCGCGCACATGGCCGAGTTTGTCACAGGTAAGGTAGGGGCGGTCGCGCCAGACTTTCTGCCACAACATGCGGTAGCGGTGTTGCCGGCCGTCCACGGACAGGCTTTGCAACAGCCACTGGTGCTCGCAGATATAGGATTGCCGGCTGCTGTCCGTTTGCTCGGATTTCTGCAATTTTCCGCAGCCGCCCAGCAGTGTCGCGCTGAGCGTTATCCACAGCAACAGGCGCACTGGCGACAGAGTGCGAAATGCTTCCACGGCGCGGACCTCTTTTTTTATGCTATTAAAACGCAAAAACTGCCGCCCGTCTGCGGTCTATATCAAGGATTTACCCTGACATATTCGATATAGATGTCGCCGGAAGGGTTGCGCAGAATCAGGCGGTTGCCGCCGGACTTGGTGAGCGCCTGGCGGGTGCCGGCGAGGGCGCCCAGGTAGGCATTCTCCTGCTGCATCAGATAATCGGGCCCGCTCATCTTGGTGGAGGCAAAACTGGATGTGTCCCAGATCATCTGGCCGTTGTCGGTAATCTTGACTGAGCCGCGAAAGGTATTGATACCGCTTTTACCCACTACATCGCCCGCCGGGTTGCAGACAAAGGTGTAGCGGGAGCTGTCCTCAACCTCGACGGTTTCCCCGTTTACCCGCAGGCGCTTGAGTTGCCACTTGTCGCTGCAGACGGAGGTGGAGCTGCCTGCATGCTGGGTGATCTGTGGCTGCTCCGTACCCACCCCCAAACAGCCAGCCATCAGTGCGGCCGGCACTGCCAGCCATATTTGTGTGAACTTGCCCATCTGAATACCGCTCCCTGTCTACTGCTTGCTGCCGGCGCCCCAGGTGCCAGATTTGCATTAGCACAAGCTTAGCCCTTGCGCTCCCTTCCGGGGAGAGTTAGGGCGACATTCAACGAACCGGGGGAGAGTGGCAGGGCCGCTCAAGCGGCGCGCGCGCGCAGCAGGCTGGTCAGGAACAGTATGCCCGCCGCCAGTACTATGGAGGGGCCTGCCGGGGTGTCCCACAGGACTGATGCCAGCAGGCCCAGGACTACGGCGCAACAGCCGATCGCCGAGGCCAGTAGCGCCATGCGCTCGGGGGAGTTGGAAAACCTGCGCGCGCCTGCCGCGGGGATAATCAGCAGTGCGGTAATCAACAGGACGCCCACCACTTTCATTGCGATAGCAATCAACAGGGCCAGCATGAGCATCAGCGCCAGGCGGACTCTTTCCACCGGTACACCCTCTACCGCCGCGAGTTCCTCATGCAGGGTGAAGGCCAGCAACGGTTCCCACAGAAAATACAACAGACTGCCGATGACGATTACCGCCACACCCATCAGCAGCAGGTCCCGCGTACTTACCGCGAGCAGGTCGCCGAGCAGCAGCGACAGAAGGTCAACCTGGATGCCAACCAGGCTCACGGTCACTATGCCCAATGCCAGCATGGAGTGCGACAGGATGCCCAGCAGGGTATCCACAGACAGCTGTTGACGCCGCTGTAGAGATACCAGCAACAGCGCCAGCAGACAGCAGGTGGCGCCAACCGCCAGGGTGGGCTGTATCTGCAGCAGGAAGCCCAGCGTTACGCCCAGCAGTGCGGAGTGGGCCAGGGTGTCGCCAAAGTAGGCCATACGGCGCCACACCGCAAAGCAGCCCAGGGGGCCGCTGGCCACCGCCACCAACAGGCCGGCGGCGAGCGCGAGCCATAGGAAGCGGCTTTGTAGCAAAACGACGAATTCGGCCACTCAGGTTTCCTTCCCTGTGGGTTCGCTGGAATGGTGTTGATGATCACAGGAGACTATGTCGCCACTGATATCGTGCTGATGATTGTGGCGATGGGTATAGGGCACCACCTTGTCGCCGAACAGCGCCAGATAGGCGGGGTCGCGGCTGACCTGGTCCGGCAGTCCCTGGCAACAGATGTGCTGGTTGATGCACAGTACCCTGTCGGTGGCCGCCATCACCAGGTGGAGGTCGTGGGATACCAACAGAACGCCACAGCCCAACTGGTCGCGCAGCGCCGCGATCAGTTGGTAAACCTCGGCCTGGCCGCCGAGATCCACGCCCTGGGTCGGTTCATCCAGGACCAGCAATCCGGGTTTACGGGATGCGGCACGGGCCAGCAGTACCCGCTGTATCTCGCCGCCGGAGAGTTGCGCCAGGCTGGATTCCAGCAGTTGTTCCGCGCGCACTCTCTGTAGGGACGCCACTGCCTCCGCCGAACTCAGGCGCGGCTGGCCCAGTTGCAAAAACCGCAGTACCGACATGGGCATAGAAGCATCTATGTGCAGTCGCTGGGGCATATAGCCCAATACCAGCCCCGGCTGTCGCCACACCCTACCCTGGGTCGGCGGCGTCAGACCCAGTAGCAGCCGCAGTAAGCTGGTTTTACCGGCGCCATTAGGGCCGATTACGGTGGTGATTTCACCGGCGCGAACCTGTAGGGAAATATCCCGCAACAGTTGCCGGCCGGCCACTTCCAGACCCAGGTGGTCGGCGGTGATAAGGGCTGGGGACTGGCTCAGGGCGAAGCTCCGGCGTTGTGTGGAGGAAATTACAAGGCTGGCGGGGGGAGGCCGAGTGTGATTATATCCCATTCCCGTCGCCCCCCACGAGTCAGATGATGGTTGTGATGCGCCTGTTGTTCCTGTTCGTCCTGGCTGCGGTTGCGGCCTGCAGTAAAGAAGCCCCACCGGCTGCCACGGAAATCGTAGTGAGTATGCGCCCACTGGCACTGATCGCGCGCGAAATCGTCGGGCCGGACATACCGGTGCGCACTCTGATGACCGGTGACGATCCCCATCGCTACGCGCCCAGCGCATCCCAGCGGGCAGCCCTGGAAAACGCCCGCCTGGTGGTCTGGATGGGGCCGGAGCTGGAGGGGGTGCTGGCGCGCCAGCTGGCATCGCTGCCGCGGCAGCGACAGCTGGCACTGCTGGATGCCGGAGGTTATGAGACCGCGGGTGCCTCTGCCGGGGATCCCCACCTGTGGCTGCGACCGCTCAATGCGGCGGTGATCGGCGCCCATATCGCAGACCGCCTGGGAGAGCTGGACCCGGCCGGAGTGGAGGGTTACCGCCAGCGTGCCCGGGATTTTTCCCGTCGCATGGCCAACGCACAAAAGGTTTTGAACCGCGCATTGTGGGCTTATCGCGAAGTACCGATAGTGGTGACCCACGACGCTTACGGGCATTTCTTCGGTCCCGCCGGCGTTCGCACCCGGGCCCTGAGTGACAGCAGCCATACAAAGCGCGGCGCCCGTACACTGCTGGAGCTGCAGGGATTGGGGGATGGTTGCCTGTTCGGTAAGGCGCCGGCCAACGACCGGGACCGGCAGACGGCCGCTAGCCTGGGGCTGCGCTATGGGGCACTGGATCTGCTGGGCAGCGACCTGCCCCGGGAAGCCGATTACGGAGCCCTGGTCCGGCAGCTGCTCACCGATGCGCGCGGGTGCCTGGCAGAGACATCCGCGCAGCGGTAGAGCCGGCGCAATTCACCGGCGGGAACCCCGCCGACAATTTCCCCTCGCTGCGCGCTAGTGTTCCTCTTCCGTTTCCGTGCGGCCGCGGGTCCGTTTAAGCTGCTGGCGCAACTGTTCGATGGGTTTTACCTGAGTCTCCCGCAAGCGGCGCAATTGCTCCCGCCGATGCTGTTGCGGCAGCTGTCGCCTCTGGTCGCGGACCTGTCGAGCTTTTTCCTCGTCATCACTGGGTTCCGGGGTGCCGAAAACTTCCAGATACTCCATCGGTCCGGCTTGCTGTACCTGCTGGCCTGCTGCATCTGCCAGAAGGGGAGTTGAACCGATGGTGAACAACAGTAACAAAGCGGAAAAAACGACTCTCGACATAGCAATATTCCTTGCATGAACTTTGACCAATATGCATAGGTATAGCAGCCCAACCGAAGCGGACGTGGGAGGGGGAGCCGGATTTCCGTTATGGGGGTGGCCACAGGCGCAGGGGCGCTGCAGTGGACTGCCCGCGGCGCGCTATGGCCCTGGAACCAGGGTTGTAAATGCCGCTGGTATCGCGGGAGGATGCGGTGGTCAGTGCGCGTAATCGAGTATCGATACAAGCGAAAAAAAACCAACGCGGGTATCCTGTTGTGCTATGTCGATGACCCACCACTCACTGCTAGATTTCCGGAAAATTATGCGTAACAAACAAGCTCCCGCCGCTCCCCTGATCCTTGTGGATGGCTCCTCTTACCTGTATCGCGCCTTTCATGCACTGCCGCCGTTGACCACCAGCAGCGGCCAGCCCACCGGCGCGGTACGCGGCGTAATCAGCATGTTGCGCCGCCACCTCAAGGAGCACCCTGACAGCACGGTCACGGTGGTGTTCGATGCCAAGGGCAAAACCTTTCGCGACGCACTGTTCGCGGACTACAAGTCTCACCGGCCTCCCATGCCGGATGACCTGCGCGAGCAGATCCAGCCGATTCACGACATCGTCGATGCCATGGGGCTGCCGCGGCTGATCATTGACGGAGTGGAGGCGGATGACGTTATCGGCACCCTGGCCCTGGAGGCGCAGGCGCAGGGCACAGAGGTGATTATTTCCACCGGCGATAAGGACATGGCGCAACTGGTGCGCCCGGGGATAACCCTGGTGAATACCATGTCCAACACCGAGCTGGACGAAGGGGGGGTGAGGGATAAGTACGGTATCGGGCCCGAGCTTATCATCGACTTCTTAGCCCTGATGGGCGACAAGTCCGACAATATTCCCGGCGTTCCCGGGGTCGGCGAAAAAACCGCGCTGGCGCTGTTGCAGAACCTGGGTGGCCTCACGAATATCTACGCCGACCTCGACGCCATAGCGCCACTGGGGTTTCGCGGTAGCAAGACACTGGCAAAAAAAATGGCGGAGCACCGCGAGGTGGCAGAGCTTTCCTATCAGCTCGCCACCATCAAGACCGATGTGGACATGCCCTATAAGCCGCAGGAGCTGCACAATGAAACCCCGGACAGGGAAAAATTAATTGAGCTGTTTACAGCGATGGAGTTTCGCGGCTGGCTGGATGAGCTGAGCGGTGGTGAGGGTGCGCAACAGGCCATGCAGGAAGCGGCGGAGCGGGATTACCAGATAGTGACCGATATGGCGGAGTTCGATCACTGGCTGGGAAGGCTTCGCGATGCGTCCATTTTTGCGTTCGATACCGAAACCACCAGCCTCAACTACATGCAGGCCAGGCTGGTTGGGGTGTCCTTTGCCGTACAGCCGGGAGAGGCCGCCTATGTGCCACTGGCGCACGACTACATAGGGGCACCGGAGCAGTTGCCTTTTGACCAGGTGCTGGAAAAGCTAAAGCCGCTGCTGGAAGACCCGGCACAGAAAAAGGTGGGTCAGAACCTGAAATATGACAGCCATATTCTGGCCAATTACGGAATTCACTTGCGCGGCATCAGCCGCGATACCATGTTGGAGTCCTATGTGCTGGACAGCACCGCCAGCCGCCACGATATGGACAGTCTGGCACTTAAATACCTGGGCGAGCACACGGTGCACTTTGAGGATATCGCCGGCAAGGGTGCCAAGCAGCTTACCTTCAACCAGATTGAGCTGGAGAGGGCGGGTCCCTATGCCGCCGAGGATGCCGATATTACTCTGCGTCTGCACGGTGAACTGAGCCGTCGCCTGGCACTGGAGCCGTCGCTGGAGAAGGTACTGGATGAGATCGAAATGCCACTGTTGCCGGTACTCGCCCATATGGAGCGCAACGGTGCTTATATCGATGCCGGAATGCTGGCCCAACAGAGTATCGAATTAGAGAAGAAAATGCGCGAGGCGGAGCAGCAGGCATTTGCAGTCGCCGGGGAGGAGTTCAACCTGGGCTCCACCAAGCAGCTGGGGGCGATACTTTTCGACAAGCTGGGGATTCCGGTGATCAAGAAAACCCCCAAGGGGGCGCCCTCCACCGCGGAGCCGGTGTTGCAGGAGCTGGCCCACAGCCACGAGTTGCCGGCGCTGATCATGAAGTACCGCGGACTGGCGAAGCTGAAAAACACTTATACCGATAAGCTGCCACAGATGATCGACCCCTCCACCGGGCGAGTGCACACCTCCTACCACCAGGCGGTGGCCGCCACCGGAAGGCTCTCTTCCAGCGACCCCAATCTGCAGAATATTCCCATCCGCAGCGAGGAGGGGCGCCGTATTCGCCAGGCTTTCGTGGCCGATCCACGCATTGATGGCGGCAGTGTGATTATCGCCGCTGACTACTCACAGATTGAGCTGCGCATCATGGCCCACCTGTCCGGAGACAGTGGTCTGGTGGAGGCCTTTGCCCGTGGCGAGGATATTCACCGCGCCACCGCGGCGGAGGTTTTCGAAGTGTCGACGGAGGAAGTCAGTGGCGAGCAGCGCCGCCGCGCCAAGGCCATCAACTTTGGTCTCATCTACGGTATGTCGGCATTTGGCCTCGCCAAACAGTTGGGCATTCCCCGCGCGGATGCCCAGACTTATATCGACCGTTACTTCGCGCGCTACCCCGGGGTCCGGGCCTACATGGAGAATACGCGCAGGCACGCGGCGGAGAAAGGCTATGTGGAAACCCTTTTCGGCCGCCGCCTGTACCTGCCGGAGATCAACGCCCGCAACGGCGCACAGCGCCAGGCTGCAGAGCGCACCGCTATCAATGCACCCATGCAGGGCTCGGCAGCGGACATCATCAAGCGGGCCATGATCCGGGTGGAGGCGTGGTTGGCGGAGCAGCAACTGGCCAGCAAATTGATCATGCAGGTGCACGATGAGCTGGTGTTGGAGGTCGTGGAAACCGAGGTGGACCGGGTCCACAAAGGTATCTCCGAGTTGATGCAGGGTGCGGCGGAATTGCGTGTCCCCCTGATTGTCGATGTGGGCCAGGGGGCAAACTGGGATCAGGCCCACTAGCAGGTTGTTGAAAAGGGCATCCTGCCTGTTTCAAAGCGCGAAAAGCGAAAAATGTGATTTTCACTCTTCTCCCAAAATCAACCAGTTAGGCGTCGTTGATTTTGCCGGAAGATCCATTTTCCGGTGCCAGGCGTCGAAATTCTTCGAATTTCAACAGCCAGCTAGAGCTTTGCTACACCAGCCGGATCCCAGACACTCGGGGTGATGGAGGAGAAATAATGCGCCAATTAACGGGAATTTACATTTTTTAACCCTCGCTGGGGAACCTGGGTGGCAATGGCCGCTCTAATCACACGAGATCGTTGGAATGCGTCATCATCCCCCAAGGAAGTCAGATGTTAGCCCCGGACCCCCCCCAAGTCCGGGGCTTTTTTTATGCACCGGCCGCCGTCGCGATTCCGCAACCCACTAAATTGCCGGGTTAATGACAGCGGGCCGGACATTACCCTTTTGCCGGCGGAGCTGCTCCTTGCACAATCAATCAGCGGTCAGTGTTTGCTAGTCTAATTTTATTGAGCAACCGACGATGTGAGCGGGGAACGGGCTGTGACGACGCCCTTCGAGAACCGCGAGGAGGCCGGGCGCCTGCTGGCGGAACGACTGAGCGAATACGCCGGCCGCAGTGATGTGATTGTCCTGGCCCTGCCCCGGGGCGGAGTGCCCCTGGGCCTGGAGTTGGCGCGGGCGCTGCGGGCACCCCTGGACCTGATGCTGGTGCGCAAATTGGGGGTGCCGGGGCACGAGGAACTGGCGATGGGTGCTATCACCGGTGAGTCCCGGGTCCTCAACGAAGATGTGGTCGCCAGCTGTGGCGTCGACGATGAGGCCCTGGAACAGCGGACCCGCGCGGAACAGAGGGAGCTGTCGAGGCGCGCCACCCGCTACCGGGGCGACCGCCCCTGGCCCCAACTCCGGGACCGATGCGTTATTCTGGTGGATGACGGTATCGCTACGGGCGCCACTATGGAGGCCGCGGCACGCGCCGTCCGCGGGCAAAAACCAGCCACTTTGTTACTCGCCGTACCAGTGGCGCCACCATCGGTCGTGCATCGTTTTGAACCGCTGGTGGACCGTTTTATTTGCCTGCGCTACCCGGAAGCGTTTTGGGCCATCGGCGCCTGGTACAGGGACTTTTCCCAACTTACGGACGAGCAGGTCATCGCGATGATGGAAACAGCCCGGCAGCTTTCGGGGGCTTCGTCGTGACCGGGCGAGTAGCATCGCGGGCCCGCGGGCCCGTGGGTCAAAGCACAAGCGACAATCACCTGTGTGAAGCGTTAACTGTCGTCGATCTAATTATCACCCTCGGTCCTCCTCCGAACCCGGGGATGACTGTCCGGTGATGCGTCTGAAGTTGTTTAGCCTGGCCGAGGGCGCCGCTTTCGCGCACCGGGTGGCCGCGCAGCTGCGGGAGCCGCTGGCCTCCCATGAGGAACGCAGCTTCGAGGATGGAGAGCATAAGCTGCGCCCATTGGACGATGTGGAGGGTGCGGATGTCTACCTGATTCAGTCCCTGCACAGCGGCGCTGACAGCAGTGTCCATGACAAACTGGTAAAGCTGCTGTTTTTTATCGCCACTCTCAGGGACGCGGGCGCCACACGGGTGACAGCGGTGATTCCCTATCTCTGTTATGGACGCAAAGACCGCCGCACCAAAGCGCGGGACCCCTTGTCGGGCCGCTATCTGGCCGATTTGTTCCAAGCCGTCGGCACCGATTGCGTGATCACGCTGGATGCGCACAATCTGGCCGCATTCGAAAACGCATTTCGCTGTCGTACCCTGCACCTGCAGGCACGGTCAATCTTTGTAGATTTTGCCGCCAGCCAGCTGGCGTCAAGTCAGGTCCCGTTGGTGGTGGCTTCGCCGGATATTGGTGGAGTCAAACGCGCCGAAGCCTTTCGCCTGGCGCTGTCGGAAAGGCTGCGGCGACCGCTGGGGCACGCCTTTGTGGAAAAGTACCGCAGCAACGGTCAGCTCACCGGTGGCACTCTGGTCGGTGAGGTACAAGGCGCGACGGTACTGATTGTGGACGACCTGATCGCCGGTGGCGGTACCATGATCCGTGCTGTTGAAGCCCTGGGTCAGGCCGGGGCCAGTGAGGTTTACGCTTTCGCCAGTCACGGCCAATTCTGTGACAACGCCCTGGCCCGGCTGTCCGCCTTGCCCCTGCGGGGATTGGTGGTGACCAACTCGCTGCCGCAGTCCACACAGACTTCCTCCCTGACAGTCATCGATTGTGCACCTTTGATCGCTGAGGCTATCGGCCGGCTGCATCGCGGTGGTCCCGCCGTCGAGTTGAGCCCTTGAAAGGACAGCAGGGCAAGCTCAGTTAGTCTGAAAAGGCTTTAGAGACATTTTGTGCATGATTGGCATTTACTCTTCTTTACTCAGCGGGTGGGAACCGGTCCTTTCATTGCCTCTCTAAGGTTACAGATCGTTGATCACCCAACCCCAAACTGGAAGTTATCTTCCCCTCGCCCCGAACCCTCCGCTGTGTCGGGGCTTTTTTTTGTTTGGCGATGGGGTTGATAGACCCAGACAATCGAAGCGATAGAAATGCTTTGCCTGTATTGCGGGCAAAAAGCAATACAATGCTCAGCAGATTGTTTGAATCCGGTGCGACCGCTAGTGCAGTAGCCGCATTGGGAAATCCACCGGTAGCAGCTTACCTTAGACCCAGTGGAATAGAGAATGTACGTGTGAGAACCCAACAGATGTACCCTCCCCCTGGGTACACCTGCTTAGGTGCCCATCCCCAAGGGCACTGACCCCTGGCCGGCAGCTCCCATCTGCCGGCTTTTTTTTGCATTGCCCTAAGCCTTCAGAAGTCTCTGGAAAATGATTGTGCCACTATTGTAAATGATAATCATTATTATTATATTTAACTATGTGGAAGCAAAGGAGGTCGCCGTGAATCTACGTTACCTGTGTGCAAATCACAGCCAGTGGTTGATTGCCGACAAAGGCCGTGCCGAAAAGACATGGCTCGATTGGATGGAGAGGGGCAAGATCTTGTCCGAGGAGGGCAATGGTGCGGATGCAATCCCCTACCTGGGGTCCGCTTTCGACCTGGCGGGATTTTTGCTGACCAAGCAGTGGCCCAGCTATGCAGTGTCGGCGACGCGCTTTAGTGAAAATGCCCTCTGCTTAATGGCAGCCTACCGGGAGTTGGGTGATGAAAAACTATGCAACTATATTCGCGCGGGTGCCAGTTCGCTCCTTGCGCGCCAGTTGCGGGATGGCTGCAAACAGCGGGTTACCGCCGACTGTATCAGCGCCCTCTACCCCGAGGATCACCCCCGGTCGGTGCAGGGTCCCGGGGCGGGCAGCGAACCTTCCCCCGTTGCTGGCGATACCCACCTGCATTGATAGGATGGCCGGTGCCATGCGCAGAGACTCTTCGCCCCTGCTGATGGTCGCCATTCGCGAGGACACACTGACCACGCTATTGGCCCAGCGCCACCTGTGCGCTGAGGAGCTGCACTGCGAAACGTTGGGTGCGCGCCAGCGGTTACAACGGCTGTTGCTGCGCTCCCTGCTGCCTCGCCGGGGTGTGCAAAAGTAGTGATTACCGCGCAATGATCCCGCGCTATTCAAGCAGTTACACGCTTGATTTGCGGCCCGAATATCGCTGTTCGGGAGAGCAGGCTGTTGATATATACTTTTTCAACAGCCTGCTAAGGGGTTAGCTGTCCCGCTGAGCCTGTGTTTCCCGGGGTGCGAGCCAGTCGACCAGCTTTCTCTCCAGCTTGTCCAGCCCGGTCCGCTTGGTGGAAGAGAAAGTCTGGACGGTAACGCCGGTATTCAACCCCTTCTCCTTCAATGCCTTCTCAACCGCGAAGCGGGTGTTGTTGGCCGGGCCCTGCTTCAATTTGTCCGCCTTGGTCAACAAGAGATGTACCGGCAGCCCGGCAGTGGCTGCCCAGGTGATCATGTGCAGATCGAATTCTTTCAGCGGATGGCGGATGTCCATCAGCAGGATCAGGCCGCGCAGACACTGGCGCTGTTCCAGGTAGAAAGCCAGGTGTCGCTGCCACTCGTCCTTCATTGAGCGCGCCACCTTTGCGTAACCGTAGCCGGGCAGATCCACCAGGCGCAGGTTATCGCGGATGCGAAAGAAATTGATCAACTGGGTACGCCCGGGGGTTTTTGAGGTGCGGGCCAGTTTGTTGCTTCCGGTCAGGGCGTTGATGGCGCTGGACTTGCCCGCATTGGAGCGGCCTGCGAAGGCCACCTCCGCGCCCTCATCGGGTGGGCACTCCGCCAGTGTTGGCGCACTGGTTAAAAATTCAACATTGCGAAACTGGATCGTCTCGGGTTTCGGTTCTGACATGGTCGGCCCGCAGATTAGGTACACTCGCTTGGCGCGCAAGTATATAATGCCGCGGTTTGAGCGTCGCCTCCGGCTTTTGTCGTCTGGCGCCGCGGCGGTCCGGATAGGATGTAAACGCCATATTTCAGCATTCAGCGCGCTATGGGACGACGTATGAAAAGCATTATTAATAACACCGCTGTAGCCCTGGTCCTGGGCCTGGCCGGCGCCCTCGGGGTCGCGACTGCCACGGCACAGGGGGACCCCAATGCAGGTCAAGCCAAGGTTGCCACCTGCGCCGCCTGTCACGGCACCGATGGCAACAGCATCGCACCGGCCTTCCCCAAGATAGCCGGCCAGGGAGAAAAGTACCTGTTCAAGCAGTTAATGGATATCAAATCCGGCGCGCGGGCGGCTCCCCAAATGATCGGCCAGCTGGATAACTCCAGTGAACAGGATCTCCGCGATATGGCGGCTTATTTCGCTTCCCAGCAGCAGCAGGTTTCCGGCGCCCAGCCGATTTCGGTGATGCTGAACAGTGGCGAGAATGTCGATGGCCTGGCCCTGGGCCGCGACCTGTACCGTGCGGGCAATCCGGCCACCGGCGTGCCCGCCTGTATGGGGTGTCACTCCCCCTCCGGCCTGGGCAACGAACCCGCCGGTTATCCGCGCCTGGGCGGCCAATACGCGGGTTACATTGAGGCCCAGCTGAAGGCGTTTCGCACTGGCACCCGGGCCAATGACGGTGATACGCGGGTGATGAGGAGTGTGGCCAAGCAGCTGTCCGATGCTGAAATAAAGGCTTTGTCCCAGTACATTGCCGGACTGACCCCCTGATATTGTGAACACAGGAGCAGACAGGCTGTTTCCGTCTGCATCTTGCTTGGTAACGCGGGAACTTCAATAATCGGCGCTGTCTATTGACATGCCGGGGAGCCCCCAGGTCCGTGCTAATAAATAGGAGAATTTTATGAGAGTGCTAGCCGCAGTAGCCACGCTTTTGTTCAGTCTCGTTGCCTGCGCTCAGGACAGCGGTGAGTTCAAGGTGGGTGACTACTACCAGGTACTGCCGCAGGCCGTACCCCAGCGTGATACCAGCAAGATCGAAGTGACCGAACTCTTCTGGTATGGCTGTGGCCACTGCTACCACTTTGAGCCGATCCTGAACAAGTGGATAAAAGCTATGCCCGCGGACATCAAGCTGACCAAGATCCCGGCGATCTGGCAGCCGGTGATGGAAGTACATGCGCGCATGTACTATGTGGCCGACGCCATGGGGGTGCTGGACAAGATGCACGAGCCTATCTTCAACGCCATCAACAATCAGCGCAAGATGTTTGCAACCCGCGACGGCCGGGATTGGAATCCGGACCTGGCGGCGATCGAGGAGCTGTTCAACTCCCACGGCGCGGATGGTGCCAAGGCCGCCAAGCTGATGAATTCCTTCTCCGTAAACAGCAGGGTCAAGCAGGGCATGGCCAACCAGCGCGCCTACCAGTTGGCCGGCACGCCGGAAGTGGTTGTCGCCGGCAAGTACCGTATCAGTACTTCCCTGCCGGGTTTTAAGGGCAAGAGCAATGGTCAGGAACTGATGCTGCAGGTAGCCGACTATCTGATCGCCAAAGAGCGTGCCGACCGCGGCTAAAACACAGTTTTCACCGATCTGAAACCAAAAAGCCCCGCTCAAGCGGGGCTTTTTGGTTTCTGCCGCCATTCCTCCGGACTTGCTAACCTGAAGGAGAAGTCCGGCCCTACAGCTTGCCCATGAAATCAACCCGCTTACAGTGGTGTTTCCTGTGTCAGCACCACCGCCTTGCCGCTCTGGAGCTGCCCGGCTTGTGCCTAGCCCTGTTGTTACTGGCGGGCCCGCTGGAGTGCCAGGAGTCCCGGGCGGCGGAGGCCATCAACTTGCTTTCCTATATCGCGGTGGACTACGGCGCTGCGGTGCAGGGTGGCCGGGTGGTGGACGAAGCACTTTACCGCCGGCAACGGCGCGATATCGCCGGGGCTCTGGAACTGGTGCGCAGGCTGCCGGCCCGGCCCGGTCGCGACACGCTGGAAAGCCGTCTGTTGAGTCTGGACATCGCGGTGGCCAATATGCGTCCGGGAGAAGAGGTACGCCGGCTGGCCAATGGCATTGCGGATCGCCTGGCGTCACTCTATCAGCTGCCCCGCTCACCGGTGGAAGCACTGCCGGCGGCGGCCGAAGCCGCCCCTATGTACGCTACTTATTGCGCCAGTTGCCACGGTGAGGCGGGGCGTGGAAGCGGAGCCGCACCACCTCTGAACGACCTGGCACGCATGGGGAGTTTCAGTCTCTACGATCTCTACAATAAGCTCGACCCTTCCGTCACTCCCAGCCATGCCGCCATTGCCGCTGGTAATGGATTGGACAGCCGCCAACGCTGGGCACTGGCGGTGGCGGTGGCAAACCTGGCGGTGGCGGATATACCCTCGCCGCCAGTGGAGATGGCCCGGCGTTACCCCAATCTGACTGGACTGCCGGGTCTTGCCACAGTGCGCCCGGTGGAACTCCCGGACGAAGTGGCTTCAGCGCTGCTGTGGTGGCGCGGTCACCCGCGCCAGGCAAGTGCCCTACAGCATCCCCTGGCACGGGCGGAAGGCCTGCTACAGGTGGCGGAAACCACCTATAGGGCCGGCGACTCCGTTACCGCCTACCGCCGATTGATACTGGCCTACCGCCAGGATTACCTGCCCCTGCGCGCAACCCTGACGCAACGGGACCCGCCCCTCGCAAACCAGTTGGAGTCTGGTTGGCAGGTGCTGAGGGAGCTGATCCTCGACGATGCCCCCAGTGCAGAAGTGATCGCCGCGTTTAAACAGCTGCGGGAAACTCTGGGACGCGCACAAACCCGGCTACAGGTGGTGGCACCACAACCCCCGGGTTATTGGCTTGCTGCGTTACTGTTTTTCGGTGCACTCTCGCTGGGGCTGTTACTGTGGTGGGCGCTGCGTCGTCGCAGCAGGGTTTAGACTGAAAACAGTATCCAGCGAAAACGACCCTAGCGGAGTTTGCCATGGTGTTTCGATTTGTGCTGTTCTGTCTGCTGGTTGGCCTTTCCACAGGTGTCCGGGCGGTGGACCTGAATGTCTTTCCCTCCACTGTAGAAGAAAAGCGGCGCCATGTGGTCACCCTACCCAAAGTGGTGGATGAAAGCCGGTTTATGGTCGAGTTGATGCCGGGCAGGGTCGAGCAGGTCGACTGCAATCCCCGCAGCTACCAGGCAAAACTCCGGCGCGAGGTGCTGGTGGGCTGGGGCTACCCTTACTTTGTCCTGTCCGATCTGGAGCCGGCCAAGTCTAACCGCAAAGCCTGCCCAGAAACCGCGAAAAGGCGCCGGTTTGTGCGCGTACGCGGGGAAAACCTGATGCTGCCTTACGCCAGCGGCACACCGCTGGTAGTGTTCCTGCCACCGGGGTTTGATTTGAAGTACCGGATCTGGCGCGCCGACAAGAACTATTCCAATGCCCGCATAAAATAGCGCCAATGGCGGCAAAATAAATTATTTAACGCTTTCTCTGCCAAGGTGTGATTTAGCGACTAGCCTTTAACTACATGGGACGTGAAAAACCGCGTATTTGCGATTTTTCATGCCGTCCGGTAGCTGGCATCAACCGGCCCGGGCGGACAGGAAAACCGGCAGCGCCACAGGCACTGATGCTGCCAGTCGCAAACGTCTACTTGTAGTAGCAGTAGCGGAGTCGCGCATGAAGTTTTTGCGTTGCCCGTCCACCCCCAAGGTCATTCTCCCCCCGGATCACCAGGCGCCACTGCCAGACAACATCCTCGTCCGCGGCCCGGTGCCAAGATCGGTGCTGCTGACTTTGTTGCGGGTGTACCTCGCCATACTGGTGCTGTTTCTATTGCTGCCATTGGCGGCGGCGGCCCAGCAGCCCGACCAGCGCAGCTGGGCCGGCAACTGGTTGGTGGTGAGCGAGAGAGATCAGCAGCTGGTGTGGCAGTTGAATGAGGATGGCTCGGGTTTTGCCTACGGCTTTCTCCCCAACGGTAAATTGTCACACGGGTTCGCTATCAACTGGCGGCTCGATGGCGACCGGGTCAGTGTCCGCACCGGTGCCTCGGTGCGCTGCAGCGACGGAGTGGTCGCCGTGGCGTTTACCGGCTGGAGCGCCGCGACCTTAAAATTCGCCATTGTAGACGGCCGCAACTGGTTGCAGGCCAATGGCAGCATATTGAGTTTCCAGCGCCGTCTGCACAAGTGGAGTACCCCCAGAGCCGGCGGAGAATGCCCGAATCTGGCCACCTAACCGGTGAAGCCTGCAAAACACCTACGACCTCAGGGACGAGCCACGCACAGTTGGAGTCCCGCTGTGATACAGCCTCGCCTTATTGTTATCCTGCTGGTATCACTGCTTCCGATCAGTGTAGTGGCCGAAGCTGGAGACGAGGACTGGCGGACCGAATCGCGTTTTGAGGCCGCCCAATGGGTGGGCTCCTGGCTGATTTCCCGGGATGGCGAAGCGCGTCACGTCTGGAGTCTCAATGCCGACGGCACGGGGCGCTCCTACGCGTTTGTCGAGCACAAGGGAAAAATGCGCTTTGCCTATGGTTACGATATTCACTGGTATTACGAGCCGTTCACCCAAATGGCGAATATCAGGACCGAGCGCCGAATCGTCTGTCGCGGTGGCCGCGTCTACCCTTATTTTCTCACCCTGAAATCCTACGAAAGCGATTACGCAGTACGCGGTAAATACGCCTGGCAAACCACCTGGACTGAAGCCAGCATCGGACAGAACAACCTGCACAAATCCCTCGTGGTGTTCGTCGCACCACTATCTGCCTGGCACAACCCGGACAAGGATGCCCCCTGTCCAGAATTCCCCAGCCTGCCCCTGGAACGCGACATAGACACAGCGTTGCAGAGGTGGGACAAAGAGGCGGAGGGGGATCAGGCGGCAGAGGCGGGAAATGAAGCACTTGATGGGTCCCGGTAGAGGATGTCGAACTGCGGCGGGGGGTTGAGTACCTATCTCCGTATGGGCCCGTCGACCAACGGTATTGGCGGATCAATTGATGAATACAGCAGTTCCGGTGGGAAATTTACTCCGCGATAGCAAGGTGATCGCGGCGTTGTGCCGTCACCCTGTGTTGGTTCCCCAGCACAGGGCCGGTGAGAGGCTACGGATTCCGCGCGGTGTCGGCAACCGGGCGCAGTACAGCTGATGCAGGTGCCAGGTAATGCGGCAAGGCTATGCAGATCGATTATCCTCCGCCGCAACCGCACGGTGAAATCCGTCGGCTGCTGCCGGACTTTTTCTGTGTCCCGGGCACCACCAAACTGGCTCCCGCCACGCTGATCAACCGCAATATGGGCATTGTCCGCTGCGGCCGGGAACTGATTCTGGTCAATCCGGTGCGGCTGAGATCGCCCCAGGAGGAAAAACTCGCGGACCTGGGTCAGGTTCGCCACGCGATCCGGCTCGGCTACTATCACGGCTGCGATGACCTTTATTACCGCGATCGCTTCAATCTCACCTTTTGGTGCCAGGCGCACTCCGACCGCTATCCGGCGCCGCCCGCTGACCGCCTTCTGCGCGAGGGTGGTGATTGCCCTGTACCGGGTGGCCGTTTTGTGGAATTCAGCCATGGCCGATACCCCGAGGCTGTCCTCCTTGTGCCGGATCACGGCGGTCTGTTGCTGACCTGCGATGCATTGCAATACTGGCGGAACTGGTACGGCTGTAGCTGGTGCGGCCGCAACCTACTGCGACTGTCGGGTTTTCGCCGCCGTATGCAGATTGCCCCCGGCTGGTGCATGCGCATGGCTCCGGTCGGCTGCCCCCAGCGTCTGTATCAGGATTTCGAGCGGCTTCTGGCGTTACCCTTTTGCCACTTGATGGCTGCCCATGGCAGTTTCTGCGCAGATCGCGCCTATGAGGAAGTCAGGCGAGCTATAGCCAGGGCCTTTGGTCATCTAAGAATCTGACCAGGGGTTTTTCCAGGTATAGATCCACGGTGTTGTAGCAAACCTGTGGAATTGAAACTGAATTCTGTCCGGTGTCAGCCTTGGTCAAAAGTTACCGGTCGCAACTGCGATGTCTTCAAGAGTTTGCCCGGCACAGCTCCATCCAGCGTTCGATACCGGCGCTGCGATATTTCTGCCGGTGCAGAGCAAAGTGAAATTCCCTGCGAAAGTTGCGCTGTGGTACCGGTAACTCCACCAGAGAGCCGCGTCTCAATGCATCCACCAGCGACACCCGCGACAGGCAACTGATTCCCAATCCGGCTTCCACCGCGCGTTTGATTGCCTCGGTGTGCTGTAATTCCAGGCGGATATGCAATCGCGGCAGCAGGCCGGCCATGGCGCGCTCAAATGTCTGTCGGGTGCCGGAACCGGTCTCGCGCAGTATCCAGGTGGCCGCGCAGAGTTCCCGGTCGCCCACTTGCCCGCGTCCTGCGAGGGGGTGTTTCGGTGCGCAGAACACCACCAGCTCGTCGCTGCGCCAGGGGAGCATTTCCAGGTCCGGGTGGTTGACCTCCCCTTCGATCAATCCTAGGTCCAGTTCGAAATTGAGTACCCGTTCGGCAATAGCCGCGGTGTTGGCGACTTCCAGCTCCACCCGTGTGCCGGGTTGTTCCTCCATATAGCGGGCCATGATGCCGGCGGCCAGGTAGTTACCGATGGTCAGGGTGGCGCCGATCTTGAGCCGGCCGAGATCGCGGTGTGTTGCGAGGGTCTGCTCCAGCGCCCGGGCCCGCTCCAGCAGTTCTTCCGCCCGGGGCCACAGTTGGCGCCCCAGCTCGTTGAGCCGCAGGCGCTTGCCGGCGCGCTCGAACAGCCGCAGATCGAACTGTCGTTCAAACTCCTGCAAGGCAGTGGATGCCGCGGATTGGGACATGTTCAGGCTGGCGGCCGCACGACTCACATTTTCATGGTGAGCGCAGGCTATGAACACTTCCAGTTGGCGCAGGGAGTAGCGCAAAGCTTGATTCCTATTATCAAATAAATCGATAACAACTATTGAAATATCCCATTTTGCCTATAGATAAGCCAGGGCTAAAATTCCACTATTAAGAGTATTAAGGAATAACTGGTTTTAAGGTTATGTCTAATTTGAATATAGAGAAAGTGTTGGAAGTACACCACTGGAATGACACTTTATTTAGCTTCAAGACCAGTCGCGACCCGGGATTCCGGTTCGAAAACGGTCATTTCACCATGATAGGCCTGCAGCGGGACAACGGCCGCCCGCTGCTGCGCGCCTACTCCATCGCCAGTGCCAATTATGAGGACGAGTTGGAGTTTTTCAGCATCAAGGTGCCGAATGGCCCCCTCACCTCACAGTTGCAGCAGATCAAGCCGGGGGACGAGATTCTGGTCAGCCGCAAGCCCACCGGTACCCTGGTGGCGGACCACCTGCTGCCGGGCAAGCGCCTCTGGTTGCTGTCCACTGGAACTGGGCTGGCGCCATTCCTCAGCATCATCAAGGATCCCGGCGTATACGAGCGCTTCGATCAGGTGATTCTGACCCACGGGGTACGCTATGTGTCCGAATTGGCCTACCAGAATCAGATTGAAACCGAGTTGCCGGAGCACGAGTATTTCGGGCAGATGGTGCGGGAGCAACTGCTCTACTACCCCACCGTAACCCGCGAGCCCTACCGCAACAACGGGCGCCTGACTGACTTGATGCTGAGCGGAAAAATGTTTGCCGACCTGGATCTGCCGCAACCCAATGTGGAGGAGGACCGCTTCATGCTTTGCGGCAGCCCGGCTATGCTCAAGGATCTGACCGCAATTCTGGACAAGTGGGGTTTTCGGGAAACCCGTGCCGGGGTGCCGCACGAATATGTGATCGAGCGCGCCTTTGTGGAGAAGTAGGCGGCAGTGAACCTTGCCCGAGCACGGAGGCTGGGCGATGGAGCGGACTATTTGGTTATCTGCAGTGCGGCTTTGCCGCACCCCCCTATCCCTGCTGGCGGCCATGTGCCTGGTCGCCTGTACCGGCGTACCGGAAAATATCCAGCCGGTGGAAAATTTCGAGTTGCGTCGGTATCTGGGGAAATGGTACGAAATTGCGCGACTCGACCACTCCTTTGAGCGGGGGCTCAGCCGGGTAACCGCGGACTACAGTCTGAATGAGGATGGGACTGTACGGGTGCTCAACAGTGGTTATTCCGCGGCACAACAAAAATGGAAGCGAGCCACCGGTCGGGCAAGGTTTGCCGCAGAGAAGACCACCGGCCATCTGGAAGTGTCTTTTTTTGGGCCCTTTTATTCATCCTATGTCATCATTGCACTGGACAGACACTACCGCCACGCCCTGGTGACCGGCTACAACAGATCCTATTTATGGATACTATCGCGGGAGCCGTGCATGCCAGAGCCGGTACTACAACAGCTGGTCACTCAGGCCAGATCCCTCGGTTATGCTACCAATGCGCTGGTGTTTGTAGATCAGGGCTGCTATTAACCTGGCAATTCAATGGATGATCCCCCATCGAGTGAATTGTGGGCCTTGAAACCCTATACGATTACGCGAAATCCCTTGTTTTCAATACCTTGCGCAAACTTCCACCAGGTGGTGGCACATTCTTGTACCACATCAGCGCAGCAAAGCCCGCTCCCGCCACCAGCTGAGTAACAGCAGAGCCATCAATAGGGCCGCGATCCACTGCCGTGGTATCGGGATGAGGTCGCTATTTGTTTCTGACCCAGCACCCAACCGCGCGGTAGCCATCTGCGCGGTCTCGCTTACAGCCAGGTCGCGCTGCCACCAGGGCCAGTCCCCCGGGGCAAAGACGTAGAAGGAAAAATCGGACTCTGTCCCTTTGAGGTGGTGCCAGCCCGCGCCCCTGGGCCAGTAGGCGAGACAGTGTCCCGGCTCCTCCGCCTGCACGGATACTGCCACCAGCGGGTCGCCGTCCGATTCGGCGGTCACTGTGGGTGCCGCGGTAAAATCGGGACTGCACAGAGTCACACGCTGTTCCATTTTCGGCAGCGGACTCTTTATCACCACCGGTGGCTGCTTGCCGGCGAAGGCCAGCTGATGGCGAAGGATATCGGTCCACAGCCGGGCAAATTCCGCCGTAAAGCCGGCAGTGATCCAGCGATAGCTGTTTTCAAACAGCACCAAACCCACTGAACCGGAGGGTGTCGACCTGCCCCAGTAAATGGGATTTTCCGCAGTTGACCCAAGTAGTAGATCACTAGTGCGAGGCTCTTCCGGTTGCAGACCGGTTAGGGTGAGCGTGGGGATCTCATCCGGTGCTGCCAGCGCACCGGCGAGATCCTGCGGCTGGCCCCGGTGCAAGGGCATACCCGCTTTGCCCATGTAGTTGAGGAAACTGTCCGGGGCATTCCTGTCAACCAGCCACAGCACGGATTTCCTGGTTGCGAAGTCTTGCAGATGCTGCTTTTGCGTATCCGAAAGCTGTGGCCACAGCTGGCTGTCCAGAATAAGCAGATCAAACGGGGGGGCGGATTGCAGCGGCTGTTGCGGGAATTCCCTTTGGGTATTGATAGACACGCGCCTGAGGACTCCCGGGGCCAGCTGGGTGATTAGCTGGGCCTCGGTGCCCGACTGACGCAGCCAGCGGGACAGGGCCGCGGTTTCAAAAGAGGCCCGGCTCAGCCACAAAAGAACACGGGGCGTCGCGCCGCTGTCCACGACCACCGGCACCGGCTCCTCACGCTGATCGCCGCCCTGCTGGATGCGCAATTTATACAGCCAGCGACCGGGCAGCTTGGGGGTATCGGTCAGCTGGACGGACCCTCCGCGCAATGGCCCAGGGCCCAGCTTGGCGGTATCCACCTGGGCCCCGAAGGGGTCCAAAAGTGACAGAGTCAGTTGCTCCGGGGCGGTCCCTTGCGGGCTGATTTGTACTTCCAGCCGGTCACCCAGCGTCAGCTGGTGTGGCCAGTGCAGTTGCCACCTGGGTGCGGATCTCTCCCGGTCGGGCCGCAGTCGCACCGGGGGCAAACTACCCAGGGCTTCCCGGGTCAGGCCGTCGCCGGTTATAGAGAGCGACTGCAGGGTGCCAATTGGATACGGTATCTTTCCGGCTTCCGGCGCTATTGGATGGTTTGCCGCCGGGGTGGCCAGGGGTGTATGCAGAATACCGGTAGCGGGCCCGGGTAGTATTTCAGGGGGTTCGTATAAAGACCAGACTGTGGCCCAGATGCCGAACTGCAAGCCGAGCGCGAAAAGCCGCAGGTGGAGCGGCAGTTGCTGACGCACGATCAATAGCGCGGAAACAACGCAGGCGCCGCCGCACAACAGGGTAAACCAAGTCGTCATCGGCCGCTGTCCTTGTTGGGATGTGTCAGCCAGTCGGCAAATACCCCCGCTTCGCGCCGGGTGCGCGGCAGTGCTGGGACTGGCTCCGGGGCGGGCAGCAACCCGTATAAGAAAGCCGCCAACTGCCGTCGGCAGTCTTCGCAGCGTTGATCCTGCCGATACAGTCGCCAGGTCTTGGCGAGTTCCAATGCCAATTCCGGCTGCTGCTGCACTTGTGGCAGTGCCTGCAGCTGGGCGAGGACATCATCGGAGAAATTTTCGCTGCCGAGCGCGGCCTGCAACAGCGACTGCAGCTGCTGCTCGTCTGTATTTTCCTGTTGCGCCGCTACCGGCGCTGGGCGAATCTCACCGCGCTCTCCGCTCAGGCGTCGGGACTCGTCGATTGGCGGCGGTTCAAAACCCACACGCTGCAGGTAAATGCGCGATGCCTGCTGGACTTCCTTGATGTAACGCAGGGCGCTGTGCTGGTGCGGCAGGGAGGCGGCCGGTTCGATGACCGCCAGCTCGCGCCAGGCGCTCCACATGGCATTGAGCGCCGACCGCAGCAGGCTTTTGGTGGCGGGGTCGAACAGGGTGGCGTGTTCGGTATGATCGTGTTGGTGACCGACCGATGCGGCGATACCGTCGTCGACACCGAATTTATGCCCTGAAGATGTCTCGGCGTGTTCGCCTTCACCGTGGTGTTCTTCGTGTTGGTCATGGGAGTTCGTATCATCCCCCTCTTCGGACTGGTGGCCGATGTCCGCGTCCTCCTCGCCGAGAAAACGACCGTAGCGCATGCGCAACAGGTTTTGTTCGAAAGCCAGTGTTTCGGAGCGGGTGCGGAACTCCATTGGGGTAATCTGCTCCCGCTCGGCCAGAAGTGCTTCGGTGTCGATAATCAATTGGCGTTGGCTGCGGAAGTACTCCGGCAGTACTTTGACGGCCATGCCCTCGGCGTCGCTCAGGCCAAAAATCTCCTCATGGGGCCAGCGCAGAATAAAGCGCTGGCTTTTGGTGATATTGGCCTCCGGCTGGCGGTTGTCCTGCGCTTGCAGAAACCAGTAGATTTCGTCGCCGGGTTCGATGGCGTAGCTTTCCAGCGGCAGTTCAAAGGTGAACCTCTTGCTATGGTCATCGGTTGCCGCCGGTTTGAGCTCAACGGATTGGTCGCGGAAGCGGATATTTTCTCCGCTGCCACTGGCAAGGGTCATAACCAGGCTGGCCCTCTCCACCTGAAAGTCATCACTGACGGTGACATCGACGGGAAAATACCGGGGTTGGGCGCTATCCCCGCCTGACATCACAGTAACTGTGTCCCTGGGCAGGTGGAACTCAAATTCCGGTGCCCGGTCCGGGACCACGTCGATGGTGTAAATTGGCGGATAGAGAACCTGGCCCTCGTCAATACTGGCGGACAATTGGTAAAAATCCGCTTTGTCGACCCGGCGCGACAGTGACCAGTGATCGCTGGGCGGGGGACCGCCGGGGGTAAATTCGAACTCTGCGTTGGAAGTGCGCATGGTGAGGCCGGTCACCGGCCCGGTCAGGGTGACCTGCCAGGTTACGGTGGAATTCTCCGGCGCGGTCACCTGCAAGGTCTGAGGCGTTTTCGGCAGGCCTGTGTAACGGGGTGGCTGTACCAGTGTGTCGGCACTGTGCAGAGTCACAGCAGACGCCGGTCCTGCCGGAATCCCTGAGAAGGTATCCGTCAGGGGGGCCTGGGAAAGGTTAAAGCCATCGGTGGCGACATAGAGCAGTAGGCCCATGCAGGCACCGGCAGAGCTGCTGATGGCACTGCGCAGCGGCGGGGCATGGAAACGACGCAGCTGCCCGGCAGCAATCAGGCTGTTCAGGGCGCGCTCCACCCGCTGCCGCTGGAGCCGTGCAAGCGGGGCTAGTTCCTGTGCAGGATGCGACAACAGAGCCGTGCTGTCGTGCAGTTGCGGGAAACTGCAATCCAATCGACATGCCAGGTCCTGGTACCCTGGCCGCCAGTGCGGATCGAGTAGCAGTCCCAGCAGAGCAAAACCAGGCATAGCCAACAGGACCCAACCGGGCCATCCCAGCAGTGCGCTTCCGAGCAGGGAAACAGCGCTGGCGCCGGCCGCCAGCCAGGCGTAGGGCAGGAGGCTTTGAAGGACCCAGTTACGCCTTACCCAGAGTAACGGGGATTTGGTTTCATCCATCGCTATCCGCCACCTCCCTATGCCGGGGTCCCCGCCCTCTGCTCAGCACCAGCACACGCTCCAGCGCCAGCAGTGCGACAAAGAGCATCAGCAGCTGGCGCTGGTAGCCCTGCCAGACCCATGGAGAGATTTCTTCGTCGTCCACCACAATGGATGGTGGCGAGGCAACGGACCAGGTGCCGATACCGCTGTGTTGTAGCTGCCAGTCCTGTTGATACCAGGCTCTCCAGAGTTTTTCCGGCAGGGCGTAGTCAGTGAAAAACTCCCCTGAATGCCAGTCGCCCCGGTAGCGCAGCCAGCTGCCGCGGCCATAGGGTGCGGCTTCCATTCGCTCCGCTGTGGACAGGATCTGGAAGGCCAGCCGGGAGTCGTCACTGACGCGGGTGTCGGTGATCAGTAGGCCGCCCGTACCGATAAATCTGCGGACCTCTTCGGGCAGGGGGCCGGGGAGGTTGTAGATCAGCCAGTCGGTACCGGTATCCGCAAGTGCCTCGATCCCCACAAGCTTGCGCAGTGACAGGCCTGTTGCCGTGGTTGCAGCCAACTGGTCGATCACCGGCTCTAACCAAGCGGGGGCTTCGCCGATCAGCCCTATGCGGGGTGGGGTAAAAACCTCTGCATCCGATTCGGCACCGGCAACACGCCACTGCCAGTGCGGGCTGCTGCGCAGCGCGGTAAAGCCAGTGGGATTGTCCGCTTGTGCCAGCAGGATGGTGGCGTAGCGGTAGCGGGGGCTGTAGGCCAACGCGGACAAACTGTGCCAGAGGTTCTCCGCCGGTGGGCGCTCGTCTGCGATTGGGCGCGGCACTGTGTGCAGCCATTCGATCCGCTCCGGGGCCTCCGACTGCTGCAGAAACTGCTGCAGTGCCTGTTGGCTGATTCGCGGATCCACCAGCAGGGTGGAGGGCGGTGCGGCAACCTGTTGCTGCAGTTGCGGCGCGGCTGCCAGCAGCACCAGTGAGGTCAGCGCTGCGAGTCGCAACAACAGCAGCCAGGGTTCCCGCAACAGCAATCGGCGCAGGCTGCGGCTGGATTTTTGCTCGAGCCAGTGGGCGGCGGCAAAAGTAATTTCCCGGCGCGCCCGACGGCGCAACAGGTGCACCGCTACCGGTACCGCCAGCAGAGACAGCAACCAGAGCCATTGCGGGGTCAGCCACTGCATTTTAGGTGTCCTGCCCGTGGGTTGCGATGAACTGGCGCAGTGTCTGTTCCAGGGGGTGTTCGATGGTCACACTGCTGAGCGGATACTCCCAGGAAGCGAAACGGGCGCTCAGATTTTTTTGCGCAGCGGCGAATGCGCGCAGATATGCGTTTCGCTGGGACTTTGCATCCAGTTCGATCGCCCCCGCTTCTTCCGGATTGCGCAGCAACAACGCACCGTTGAAGGGAAAAGTTTTTTCGGCCTCCACCAGCAGTTGCAACGGCAGGCAGGGGCGGCCGGCGCCGTGCAGGCGCGCGGCAAAGCGGCTGATTTCCTCGCGCCGCTCAAAAAAATCGCTCACCAGCACTGCCTGGCAGGGCTGCTCGAAACGGCTCCAGAGGGGGCGCAACTGGGTGTCGTCCGGCCAGTGTCCCGCTGCGGTCAGTTGATCCAGCTGCAGGGTCAGGCGCTGGTGATGGGCCTCGCCCTGGCCCTCCGGTAGCAGATGTATTCCACTGTCGCTGAGTGCAAGGAGGGAGTAGCGGTCCCCCTGGGCATTGAGCAGCCAGCACAGGGTGGCGATCCAGCATTTCGCGTATTGAAGTTTGGTCAGTGTGGGCACGCTGAAGCTGGGCTGGGCCATGGAGGCAGTGGTGTCGAGCACGAAGCACACATGCATCTGGCTCTCCTGCTCCGCCTCGCGTACAAAATAGCGGTCGGAGCGGGCAAATAGTTTCCAGTCGATGTGCCGGATGGGATCGCCGGGCTGGTAACTGCGATACTGCTGAAATTCCAGGCCGGCGCCGCGGCGCTGGCTGCGCTGCATGCCCAGCATCATGCCTTCGGCAATGTGGCGCGACAGCCAGAGCAGGTCGCGGGTGCCGGCCAGCGTCAGTGGATCCACCAGAGTCACAATATCAGTCCCGGCCGGGTTCCGGGCAGGCCTTCTGCAGCTCTTGAAGAACCTGCTCCATTCCGACCCCTTCGGCCTGGGCGTGAAAGCTGAGCAGTACGCGGTGGCGGAGTACCGGCAGCAGCAGGGCACGGATATCCGCTCTGGTCACCGCCAGTCGCCGGCGCAAAAACGCCCGCGCCTTGGCCGCCAGCAGCAGGGCCTGGCCGGCGCGCGGCCCGGCCCCCCACTTTATCCAGGCTTCCAGCTGTGAATTGCCGCCGGCGCCGGGGCGGGTGGCGCGCACCAGCCGGGCCACGTAATGGTAGAGATCATCACTGATGTGGATATCCCGTACCAGCCGCTGCATTTCCTGCAGCTGGGTGGGGTCGAGGCAGGGCTGCGCCTGCTCCCCATCACTACCGGTGGTTGCGCGCAGTATCGCTATCTCCTCCGCCTCCTGGGGGTAGTCGATATGGATATTCAGAAGAAAGCGATCCAGCTGCGCCTCGGGCAGTGGATAGGTGCCGGCCTGTTCGATGGGGTTTTGGGTCGCCAGCACAAAATAGGGTTTGGGCAGGTCCATGGTCTCACCGGCCACGGTCACAGCGGTCTCCTGCATGGATTCCAGCAGGGCCGCCTGGGTTTTTGGCGGCGTTCGGTTGATTTCATCCGCCAGCAGGATATTGGTGAAAATGGGCCCGCGCTGAAATTTGAAGAAGCGCTTGCCGGTACTGTGATCCTCTTCCAGGATCTCTGTACCGAGAATATCACCAGGCATCAGGTCGGGGGTGAACTGTACCCGCTTGAAGGCCAACTCGGTGCCATCGGCCAGGGTTTTCACCAGCAGCGTTTTCCCGAGCCCCGGTACCCCTTCCAGCAGTGCGTGTCCCCGGGCCAACAGACAGATCAGCAGCTGATCCACAACCTCCTGCTGGCCGACGATGACTTTGCCGATCTCGGTACGCAGACGTTGAACTGCGGTCAGTTTCAATTCGATGGATTTTTCCAGGGTAGCTTCCATTGGGCCCTCAGGTTGTCAGGGCGTAAACAACAATGTTTACTGCAAATTTTGTGTTGTCGATGGCGAGCCAGCGTTTGTTGCGAAAGTCGTAATCCCACTCGCATCCAAAGTCCTTGTTGCTGTACAGAACGGCGATACGGCCGTTGATGACAATCGCCCGCAGGTAATCGTGTACCAGGTCGTCACCCCAGCCGTTCAGTTCGAAACTGGTGACCGGCAGCTCGTCGAAGTGGAAAAAGCAGCTGTACAGTTCGTGGTCGTCCGGTAGCTTTTGCAGGCTGTCTTCGCCGAACAGCGCTGCCATCTGCGCTTCAAACGACTTGGCGAAGAGGCCGTCGATATCGTGGTTGCAATCGTCCACGAAGACGAATCCACCGCGATTGACATAGTCGCGGAAATTGCGCTCCTCAGCAGCACTGAATTCCACCAGCTTGTGTCCGGCCAGATAGCAGAAGGGGGCCAGCAGCATGTCCGGGTCGGCCAGCGGGACTATACGCTCCACCGGATCGACACGCAGATTGGTGTACTCCACCAGTGAATTGAGCACGTTGGAGGGCATGCGCTGGTCCACGTCCCAGTCGCCGGATTCGTACATCAATCGGGTAAAGTGGAAATCGTAACGCTGCTCCGCCGCACCCTGTGCCAGCGCTGTTCGCGGCAGTGCCAGGCCGCAGCCGCCAGCTACCAGTGTGTGCAGGAATTGTTTGCGGGTGAACGACATAATTTGCGATACGGTAATTCCGGCGGGGCACTCAGTTGCGGGCTGCGTTCGCTGTGTCCCCCGGGTCGCCCGGGGGACACGCGCAGGATCAGCCCAGTTTGCGTTTGGTGTTGATCACGTTGACATTGTCGAAGCGGGCAGTGGCACTGCCGTGGGATACGGCACTGACCTGGCTCGGCTGACCCTTGCCATCGAAAAAGGAGCCCCCGAGGCGGTAGTCGCGTTTGTCACAGATCTGCGAACAGGAATTCCAGAATTCCTGTGTGTTCGACTGATAGGCAACATCTTCCAGCATGCCGGTAATCTCGCCATTTTCGATCTCGTAAAACAGTTGACCACCGAACTGGAAGTTGTAGCGCTGCTGGTCGATGGAGAAGGAGCCGTCGCCGATGATGTAGATTCCTTTCTCCACATCCTTGATCATTTCCTTCACGCTCAACTCGTCGGTTCCGGGCAGTAGCGATACATTGGGCATGCGCTGGAATTGCACGCTGGACCAGCTGTCGGCGTAGCAGCAGCCGTGGGATTCTTTTTGCCCCAGCATGTGCACCTGGTCGCGGATGGCCTGGTAATTGACCAGTACGCCCTCTTTTACCAGATCCCAGTTGCGGGTCTTCACGCCTTCGTCATCGTAACCCACTGCTCCCAGGGATCCCGGCTGTATCTTGTCGGCGAACAGATTCACCTTGTCGCTGCCGTACTTGAACTTGCCGCTGCGCCACTTGTCGATGGTGGCGAAAGAAGTGCCGGCAAAGTTGGCCTCGTAGCCCAGCACCCGGTCCAGCTCAAGCGGGTGACCTACGGATTCATGTATGGTCAGCCAGAGATGGCTGGGGTCCAGAACCAGGTCGTACTTGCCCGGTTGCACGGACTTTGCGCTGAGTTTTTCCCGGGCCTGCTCGGCGGCCAGGCGGGCGTCCTCCACCATGTCATAGGAATCGCGATACAGCACTGTCTGCGACTTGACCTTGTCTTCCGCGCGGCCATCCAGATATTCAAAGCCACGGCCTACCGGTTGGCCCAGGCCGTCGCGGGTGCGGAAGCCGCCCGTCTCCTTGTCCACAGCGGTCACGGTAAACGGCGCCCAAAGTCGGTGCACGTCCTGATCGATATAGGAGCCGTCGGTGGAGGCGAAATATTTTTGTTCGTTGACCAGGTAGAGCATGGAGTTGATGAAGTTGGCTCCCGCTTCGAGGGCCGCTTCGTTCACTGTCATGAGCAGGTCGACTTTTTCCGCCAGTGGAATTTCCATGGCGTTTTTCTGTAGTGGCGTTCTCCAGCTCACTTCGCCATAGCCTTTCTGCGCGGCGAGCTGTACCGGTTCTCCCTGATACTTGGCGTTGGCCTTGGCAGTGGCCACCGCTTTGGCGGTGGCGCGGGCAATACCATCCACAGTCATATCGTTGGTGGCGGCGAAACCCCAGGTGCCTTTGGCAATCACGCGTACACCCATACCGATGGATTCGGTGTTGACCACGTTTTGCACTTTCATCTCGCGGGTGACCACATACTGGTTCAGATAGCGGCCGATGCGCACATCGGCATAGGTGGCGCCCATCTTGGTGGCGGTATTCAGGGCTGTGTCCGCCAGCTCTTTTTTGACCGCTGTATCGATGCCACTGAAAGTTAACTGGTTTTCGGCCACCACATGGCCCGACAGTGGCAGCATGCCAATGCCGAGCCCTGCACCGCCCAATTGGAGAAATTTTCTTCGGTCCATGTCAGATCCTCAGTGTTGGGCGTGGTTAAACGGCGTCGGAGAGGCTGCTGAAGGTGAAATCGCGCACCTTCAATGCGGGAATCATTGCAGAGAAGCCCCACATGCCCACACGTTCTGCCCTGCCCATATCCTCGATATTGTTCAGCATGATCACAGGGCTTTCGTTGAAACGGAAATTCTTGATCGGATACTTGATTTTGCCGTTTTCTATGTAAAAGGTGCCGTCGCGGGTCAGGCCGGTCAGCAGCAGCGACTGTGGATCCACCATGCGGATATACCAGGTGCGGGTCACCAGAATACCGCGGCGGGTGCTTTTGACCAGCTCCTGGGTGGATTTGTCGCCACCCACCATAATCAGGTTGGTGGGGGTGGGGACGGCTTTCTCTTCACTCTGGGAGGCCCAGTAACGGCTGCGCGGCATGTTCTCCACTACACCGCCCTTGATCCAGTCGACGCGCGAAAGCGCCATGTGATCATCTTCCGCCCAGGGCACAGAGGGTACATTGAGGTCGGTGGGGTCGGAGTAGAGATGGACGCGCTTGTCGAACATCTTTTCACCGATACGGTTGCCGCCGCCTTTCTTGCTCATAAAGCTGCGACCTTCATCGGCACTGCGGGCGTTGAAGCTGAACATCATGTAGCCAATCAGCCCCGATGCCGCACTCGGTTCCAGCACTACTGTGTACTTGCCTGGTTCCAGCGCACGCGCCTCTTGCGACATGACCGCTTTATCGATGGCCACCCCGGAAGTGGCGCCAGTGTCCATGGAGGTAAAGTCGGTGACATCGCTCTGGGCCCAGCCGGAGCCGAGGCCGTTCTCGGTGCGCATGGTCACGGTGAAGTTGGCGGAAGTGGAAACATGGTATCCGAACAGGCCGCGGGTGTTGGCCACGGCGGCAAAGGCCCGCTCATCCTCCAGATAGCCGGCGGCGATGACTTTCTTCTCCTTCGCCGCGACAATGGAGTCCGCGGCGGCTTTGGCGCGCTGGTCCGGTGATATGTCTGCGGTGGCTTTGGCGAAGCCATCCACCACCGAATATTTTTGCTCACCCAGAAGTGGCATGGCTTCCGGATTGTCCGGGGACAGCTTGGCAAGTTCTTCGGCACGGCGCATGACTTTTTCCAGCGCCGCATCGCTGAATTCGTTGATGGTGGCGACACCGGATTTCTTGCCGTAGCGCGCTTCCACCGCGAGTTCCACATTGTCGACGATGCCACTGGTGGATACGCTGTTGCGGGCATAGCGAATGTTGCCGGTTTCGGCACCGCTCAACTGGGCGCTGGCAGCTTCGGCGCGGCTGTATTTCAGCACCTTGTCGAGGATACGCTTGGCTTCGCTTCTGGATAAAATTGCCATTTTGTTCTGCTCCAAAAAATTTGTTTTCGTTCACCGCCGCATCATGCGATTTTGCGCTTGGTGTTGATTACGTTCACTTGGTCGAATCGCGTGGTCGAGCAGCCGTGAGAGACGGCGCTCACCTGGCTCGGCTGTCCCTTGCCATCGAAGAAGGTGCCACCCAGGCGATAGTCGCTGCGGTCGCAAATGGCGCTGCAAGAATTCCAAAATTCCTGTGTGTTGGACTGATATGCCACATCCTCCACCTGACCGACGATTTCGCCGTTTTTGATCTCGTAAAACAACTGGCCGCCGAACTGGAAGTTGTAGCGCTGCTGATCGATGGAGTAGGAGCCGCGGCCGAGGATGTAGATGCCTTTTTCCACGTCCCGGATCATTTCCTTGGAGGAATACTTTTCGTCTCCCGGCGCCAGCGATACATTCGGCATGCGCTGGAACTGCACGCTGGACCAGCTGTCGGCGTAGCAGCAACCATGGGATTCCTTTTGGTCGATCATATGCACCTGGTCCCGGGTGGCCTGGTAGTTCACCAGAATACCGTCTTTCACCAGGTCCCAGCGCTTGGTCTTCACACCCTCGTCGTCGTAACCGACGGCACCCAGAGAGCCGGGCTGTACCTTGTCGGCGAACAGGTTGACCTTGTCGCTCCCATATTTGAATTTACCGCTGCGCCATTTGTCCAGGGTGGCGAAGGAGGTGCCGGCGTAGTTGGCTTCGTAGCCCAGTACCCGGTCCAGTTCCAGGGGGTGGCCGACCGACTCGTGGATGGTCAGCATCAGGTGGGAGGGCTCCAGCACCAGGTCGTACTTGCCCGGCTCGATGGACTTGGCCGTCAGTTTGGCCCTGGCCTGTTCGGCGGCCAGGCGGGCGTCCTCCGCCATATCGTAGGAGCCTTTGTACAATACGGTCTGGCCGTGAATCTTGTCTTGCTCGCGGCCGTCCAGATATTCGTAGCCGCGCCCCACCGGATCGCTGAGACCATTGCGGGTCTTGAATACTCCCGTGTCCTTGTCCACCACCGTCACCTGCATGGGTGCCCAGAGGCGGTGCACGTCCTGATCGATATACGAGCCGTCACTGGAAGCGAAGTATTTCTGTTCATTGACCAGGTAGAGTGACGAATTGATGAAGCTGGCACCGGCCTTCAGGGCGCCGTTGTTCACCTCCATCAGAAAGTCCACTTTTTCGCTGATGGGGACCTGGAAGGCGTTTTTCTGAATCGGCGTCTGCCAGGCCACTTCCCCCACACCCTTAACCGGTGCCAGCTGGACCGGTTCGGTCTGGTATTTGGAGTTGGCCTTGGCGATCGCCACCGCCTGCCGGGCCGCCCTGGCGACCCCGTCTTTGGTCAGGTCATTGGTGGCGGCGAAGCCCCAGGTACCATTGGCGATCACGCGGATACCGGCTCCGAAAGACTCGGTGTTGACGATATTCTCGATCTTGGTTTCGCGGGTGGTGACGAACTGGTTCAGGTAGCGGCCGATACGGACGTCGGTATAACTGGCTCCGGCGCGGCGGGCCGTGTCCAGCACGACATCGGAGAGTGACTTCTTCAGTGCTGCGTCCATGCCATTGCTGGCCAGTTGTTCCGCACTGACGGGCAAACCGTAGACGGGCAGTAGCACCCCGGTGCTGCCCACGCCGGCAATCTTGAGAAATTTTCTTCTTTCCATTGTCCTCCCCGCGCCCCCGGGCCCACACCGCTGCGCGACCGGGTCGGGAGCCTGTTATGGCTAGTTGATGGTTTTGTGCTGCCGCGAAGGAAGCGGGTACACCCGGCTCCGCACCCCAAGCTTTTGTTTGAGCGCTATCTGGCGGCCGGCCAGTAGGACAGAAGACTGCCAACAGGGCGGTTTGTAAAGGGGTGCTCGGTAGAGTGACGCCGATTAGCGTCGAAATGCGTGCAGTGGTGGTCTGAGCCGGTTTTGGGCGTAAGACAGGCTTATACTGCGGCGGAACTGCCCGTTGGCGCCGCATTCATCGAAACGGAAGCTGGTCCTAGTAGGTTGTTGAGAAAGCCCTCCCTGGCTTCCCTCAACCCGGGTTTGCGGCTCATGTCCGCAAACCCTCCACGACAAATCAAGCAGTTACATGCTTGATTTGCGGCCCGAACACCCCTGTTCGGGACAGCAGGCTGCTGAAAAGGATTTTTTCAACAGCCTGCTAGGGCCTGTTCACACTAACGGAGTTGGCCCTGTTGTGACAGAAAAGGTGCCAATCGAGGCAAGAGGAGCACGGTTTGGTTGTTCCAAATGAGCGACGAGCAACGAAGAGTGGCGCCTTTTCCGGCACAACCCGAAGGGCGGCCCCTGGTTTTGCGCCCTGCGGCGTTAGAAATTGCTTATGTGGACCCACCACACTCCGCAACTCCTGCCTTGCAGGCCACAAAACCTGAAGCAGCAGGGCTATCTCAGTTAGTGTGAACAGGCCCTAAGTCAACAGTGGCGTGCGCCCGGCAGGCAGAGGTAGTTCAGGCAGCTTCGCGACGGCCTGGATCAGCCCCTCGCGGCAGAGTTCCGCCGCTTCCTCGGTTTCCCCCAGAGCGCGCAGCAGCCGCGCCAGTTCCGCAAAAGTGGTCGGGTCAGAGCGCAACTGCAGGCTTTTCTCGAAACACTGCCGCGCCTTGCCCCAGAGCTCATTGCGCAGGTAGAGGCGGCCAATACAGGTCAGCAATTCTCCGCTGTCGCCGTATTCTTTAAGCCAGCCCTCCGCCACCGTCAGCTGCATCGAGGGATTGGCTTCCGTGAGGCAACCGTAAAGCCGGGTCATATCCGGGAGCCACTCCCGATTGATCACCCAGCGCAGGTGTTTTTCCGCTTCCACGTCGTCGCCAACCCGGTGCAGCTGTGCTGCGAAGAGGCAGCGCAGTTCCATATTGCGGTGCCAGCGCCCGCCCAGGCCGCGCCAGATCTGGTTCAGTTTGTCCGCTTCCGCCCGCTCCGCGGCGTCCACCAGTTGGTGCTGATAAATCTCCCGCTCCAGCTGTTCCAACTGCTCCTGGCTCATATTGGCATGCTTTTCCAGTTCCGGCAGCAGCTTGCGCAGACTGTTCCAGTCGCCCAGGTGGTAGTAGGCATCCTTGAGCAGCTGAAGCAGGGCCGGGTGTTTGGGTTCGACCTGCTTGGCGCGCTGCAAACTGGCGATACACTGTTCGTAGTGCTTTTCGATCAGTTGCATGCGCGCCTGGCTCAGGGCCACGGCCAATTGCGTGTCTTCGCCACTGGCCTCGGCCTTGGCGAGCAATTCGTTGGCCTCGTCCCGGTAACCGAGTTCGAAGGCACTGCGCGCTGCGGCCAGGTAGTTGATCAAAGGCGCGTCCGAACGCGGGGCGGACTTTAGCAGCTGGCGGCGGGCGCGGGCCCAGTTGCCCTCCATAAACTCCACCAGGCCGTTGGTCAGCCGGCGCCGCGCAACCCGGTTGCGCCCGAAGCGAATCCGGCTCACGCCGCCTTCAATACCGCGCAACAGGCTGCGTATCAGCCAGATGACCACAAATAGCAGCAGCAGTCCCAGGACCAGCGCACCTATGGCAACCCACAGGTTCATTTCTATACGTTTGCCACCGATTGCCAGCAGCAGATAACCGGGGTGGCTGCGGATCATTTCCGGAACAAAGGCGCCAAAGAGCAGAAAAGCGAGAATGAAAAAAAGGATACGCTTCACTGGGAATCACCCTCCGGCGCCGGTGTGTCGCCAGCGGGCTTCGGGTCGTCGGGCGGCTGAAGTTCGCTCTCTTCTGATTGGGGGGCGGCCCGCCCCAGGCCTTCCATATAGTTGTGCAGGGCATTTTGTGAGGCCGCCAGGCTGGGCAGCTCCGCGGCAATGTTTTTCGATATCAGCTGGTCCAGCTCGGCCACGAGGCGGTCGCGCCTGTCGGAGGCAGTGCCGTAATCCAATAACAGCTGACGGGCGCGATTGAGTGAATCCCGGTAGACAGTGGTATCGCCCCGCAACAGGGCCAACTCTGCCTGCTCCATATTGAGGCGCAGGTTCTGCCGGAAGCGGACCTCACTCTGTGGTGACAGCAGGACGGGGTCAATATTGCCGTCCCGGATGCGAATGGACTCGCTCAAAAAGCGGGTGAAGAAGTTGTGCCAGCTGCGGGTCAGTGGGCTGCCGGAATCACTGCCCTCCTCCGCTTCGGGTTCGCTCGCCGCTTCCCGTATGAGATTGAACTCGGGCTGGATACTGGTGCGCAGCATCTGCTCTTCCAGTGCCCGCAGGCGCAGGTAGATTCCGTCCAGATCCACCTGGTCCACCAGCTTCAGTGCGGTGATGTCCTGCGTTAACTGCCGGCGCACACCGTAAAGGTCCGGCAGGTCCACCTGGCGCAGAATATTGTCTGCTTCTTCCAGCAGGCTCAGGGCGGTACCGCTATCGCGCTCCAGCAACAGGCGCTGATTGGCGAGGCGCAAAAGGTATTCCGCTTCCGCCAGCCGCCAGTCATCGCGGCTGACGTTGCCCAGTTGGCCCAGGCGGTTGCTTTGGGCGGTGACTGTACGCTGCAGCTGCGCCAGTTGCTGTTGCAGAGTGGCGATGGTCTCCCGCTGTTGATCCAATTGCTTCGTCAGGGTGGCCATGGCCATTCGCTGGGCTTCCAGCGCGGCGGCGTCAGTGGTTCTGGGCGGGTCCTCCCGGTTTGCGCCGGGTACGCTTGCCGGCGCGGGGGTCTTGACCTCGCTCGCGGGAGTTGGTTGAGCCGTTTCCCCCCCTTCCTGGTGGCCGCGCAAAGACGCCAGCTGGCGCTCCAGGCCGGCCTGCAACTGCGGCCAGTTATACCAGCTCCAGGTGCCCGCACCTGCGAGTAGCAAGATGAAAATCAACAACCAGAGCCAGCGCCTGCCCCCGGATCCCTTGGGTGCGACTTTGCGCCCTTGCGCCTGTCGGGCCGCTTTGGGGGTATCCTCCCCCGGTTCCGCTTTTTGCGTGACTGTGGGTATTTCCGGGGATGGCGCTGGTGATTTTGATTTTTCGTTTGTCATGGCTGCCAGGCAGAGGTGGGGATGTCGCCAAATTATAGCGACTGAAGTCACGCTTGATAGGATGTATGGCGCTCTTTTGAGTTTTTACCGGATCAATGGTGAAAAGCTGTGCAAATTGTCCCCCCGGATTTTCGAGGCAATAAGGCAATAGATAGGAGTCGAGGTACAAATCAAAGGTACAGCTGCTTGATTTGTCGCGGAGGCTTTGCGGACCAGCGCCACAGATCCGGGCTGAGGAAAGCCGGGCAAGGCTGTTCCAACCGGCACTAGCAGGCTGTTGAAATTCGAAGAATTTCGACGCTTGGTACCGGAATATGGATGTTCCGGCAAAATCAACGACGCCTAAGTCGTTGATTTTGGGAGAAAAGTGAAAATCACATTTTTCGCTTTTCGTGTTTTGAAACAGGCAGGATGCCTTTTTCAACAACCTGCTAGAGTTGCGCCAGGGCCGCCAGCATGGCCGTATCGCCGGCGTTCTGTGCCTCGATCACCCTGGAGAAGCCGAGGTCTCGGGCCAGCGCGGCAACCCGCGCGCTGGGGCAGATCAGTGGTACGGCAAACAAATGTCGGGTGCCGGCCAGTCGCGCACAGCTGGCGAAGTTTTCCAGGGTTTCACCACTGTGCACTGTCACGGCGTCCGGTTGATGGCGGTAGCGGCGCAAGTTTCCCTCCGCATCTTCCGGCAGGGTACGCCGGTAGAGTTCGCAGTAATCCACTCTGGCGCCGCGCTTGCGCAGGGCAGCGCCGATCTTGGTGCGGCCTCCACAGCCGCGAAACACCAGCACCCGCTGATCCTCCACCTGTTGCAACCCCGGCAGCGAGAGCAGTTCCGCTGAGTCCATGGCGTTTGCGCCCCTCTCACAGTGGACCCCCTGATTTGACAGCGCCCGCGCCGTAGCGGTGCCGATGGCGTAATAGCGGGGTCCCTGGGGAAGCTGTGGCCAGTAGTCCCACAGCCACTCGAAACCGAAACGAACCGCGTTTTGCGATACGAAGATGGCGTATGCAACCTGGTCGAAATCGAGTATCTGATTTTTGATGGCGTGCAACGGCGGGCCGGAGCAAATCGGTTCTATTGCCAGCATGGGAATACTATCGACCAGGGCGCCGGCATCCAGCAGTGCCCGGCGCCATTGTTCGGTCTGGTGTTGCGGACGGGTAATCAGAATGCGTTTGTTGCGCAGAGCCATTTGGCCGCCCCCGCAGTGTCCCGGTCAGATAGTGGCAAGGATACGGTCAGCGCCCTGTGCCAGTAGCATTTCCGCCACCGCTACTCCCAGCGCTTCACTGTCTTCTGCCCCACCGCGCGCCTCCGCACGCACCAGGGTGCGGCCATCGGGGCTGCCCACCAGGCCCCGCAGCCACAGTTGCTTCCCCTCAATTTCTGCATAGCTACCAATGGGTACCTGGCAGCTGCCGTCGAGGCGTTTGACCAGTGCCCGCTCTGCGGCCAGGCGCGCATTGGTCTCCGGGTGGTGCAGGGGGCACAGCAGCGCCTCCAGATCCGGGTCGCGGCGACTCTCGATACCGACGGCGCCCTGGCCACCGGCGGGCAGCAGCAGCCCGGGGGAGAGGAAATCGCGGATGCGCTCGCGCATGTCCAGCCTCAGCAGGCCGGCCGCCGCCAGGATGATAGCGTCAAACTCACCTGCATCCAGTTTGGCCAGCCGGGTGTTGACGTTGCCGCGCAGAAACTTCACCGTCAGGTCCGGGCGCCCGGCCAGCAACTGGCACTGGCGGCGCAGGCTGGATGTGCCCACCACAGAGCCCTTTGGCAGGGCGTCGATGGTGGCGAAGTGATTGCTGACAAACGCATCGCGCGGATCCTCGCGCTCGCAGATTACCGGCAGGTGAAGCCCATCGGGGAAGGCCATGGGCACATCTTTCATGGAGTGTACGGCGATATCTGCACGTCCCTCCAGCATGGCGACTTCCAGTTCCTTGACGAACAATCCCTTGCCGCCCACCTTGGCCAGGGGCCTGTCCAGCAGCTGGTCGCCGCGGCTGGTGAGCGGCAGCAGCTCCACCTCGAGTGCCGGGTGCTCCTGCTCCAGCCGGTTTTTGACGTGGTTGGCCTGCCAGAGCGCCAGGGCACTCTCGCGGGTGGCGATGCGGATCTGCTTGATGGGCATGTGGCTTCGGTCGATTGGTTCGGAAAGGTGGGCGATTCTACCAGTTTCGCCGCAGCTTGATGAAATACCCTGTGTCAGGCGCGGGCCCGCAGCCAGTCCTCCAGGATGATGCGCGCGGCGATGGAATCTACCGGACTGTCGGCGTAGTTGCCCTTGTGGCCCCGGGCCGCGGCTTCTTCTTTGGCGGCGCGGGTGCTCAGGCGCTCATCCACATACTCTACCGGCAGGCCCGTGCGCCCGTGCAGGCGCTGGCCAAACTTGCGCGCCCTGGCTCCGAATGCGCTGTCGCTGCCGTCCATATTGAGGGGCAGTCCCACCAGCAGTACCTGTGGCTGCCAGGTGTCGACCAACTGCTGCAGTCGCTGCCAGTCGGGTTTGCCATCCCTGGCGGGTAGGGGCGGCAGTTCGCGCGCACTGTCGGTGAGGCTCTGGCCGAAGGCGATGCCAATGGATTTGGTGCCGAAATCGAATGCCAGTGCGGTGACCAATACGGCCATCAGGCATGCCCCGCCTGGCTGCCCATGCCGGCGAGGTCTATGCCGTGGCGCGCGGCCGCTGTCTGCCAGCGCTTTTGCCACGGGGTTGCAAACAGGATTTCCGGTTCCGAAGGCAGGGTGAGCCAGGCGTTTTCCGCCAGCTCCTGCTCCAGCTGGCCGGCCCCCCAGCCGGCACAGCCCAGTGCCAGCAGCACATCATCGGGGCCGCGCCCTATGGCTAGGGATTCGAGTATGTCCTTTGATGCGGTGAGGCTGATTTCCCGGTTGACCTCCACCGTCGAGTCGAAGCCGGCCCCGGCCCCGTGCAGCACGAAGCCCTGCTCCGGTGATACGGGTCCGCCCAGCATCACCACCTCGTCGCCGCGAAGGCTGGAATCTTCCAGTGACAATTGTGCAAAAACCTGGCCCCAGGTCACCTTGCTGGGTGTGTTCACCACTATCGCCATGGCACCCTCCGGATTGTGTTCGCAGACGAAGGCGATGGTCTGGTGAAAGCGCGGATCCTGCATCCCGGGCATGGCGAGAAGAAACTGGCCGCGCAGGCTGCCGTGGGTCAGGTCGCTGTCGATATTGCTAAGGTGCATAGGCGTTGGTTCAAAAGCTGTTATTGGAGAGGCGGGAGACGGCGCCGGTCACTGCAATTCTAGCCGGGCCCGGGTGGGTCGGCTGCAGCGGTGGAGAGACCGGTCATTTCAAAGCGCCAGGTGCGAATGATTTCCAGGCGGTCCGCCGACTTGCGGATCTCCGCCGGAAAGGGTGGAAAAGGTGCCGCCAGCCGCACTATTTGCTGTGCGGCATCATCCAATACAGCTTCGCCGGAGGACTTTAGGATGGTCACTTTCTCTACGGCACCGTTGGGCAGCAGTCGCACCATCATACGCAGATTTCCGGTAATCTGCCGGCGCAGTGCTTCCTGTGGGAAGTTGTCATTGCCCACCGCCTCCACCTTTTGTCGCCAGTCGTGCAGGTAGGCTGCGTCCGCCGACGCGCGGGCGGCCACCGAGGTGAGGCGGCGCACCCGCGGCCGCCGGGCGATGGTTTGGCGAATCTTGTCCAGTCGCGCCTGCAGGCTGGCAATTTCCGGGTTGAGCTGTGGCAAGTCATCGGGCGCATCGCCGCGCCGCTGTGCGGACGGTTTATCCTCCGCCAGTGATTCGGTGGCCTGCACCGGGCTGGCGCCGGTGGTAGTGATCACCTGGCGGCGCTGTTCGGCAGGCCTGGCCGCCCGCTGTTGGGGAAGGGGGTTGACGTCGCGGATGACGCTGTCGGCAATCTCGGCGCGGCGGTTGCTGGACAGCTCCCGGGGGGCTTCGGCGGTGCCGCTCGCCTGCTGGTTGTGCTGTGCCAGGTAGTCGGCGTCTTCGGGCGCCTGCGCGGCGCGGTGCTGGGCCAGGGTCACCTCCAGAGTTGGCGGTGCCTGGGGTGCTTCGGGCGCGGCAAATGCCACACCGAAAATCACTATTGCGTGCAGTGCGCAGGCGAGAAACAGCGCGAATACGAAACGGTCGTGCTGGACTGCCAGGTGCTGAGCGGTACTACCGGTCACGTTCATGAGGATTGCTGTCGCTTGCGGTCCGGTCGGCTGTGGACCGCCGAGTTTACCCCTTTTGCGCCAGCCGGTCTGTGATGGCGCTCATCAGCAGGGCGCCGATGTCGGTGCCGTAGGCGGCGTCGATCTCCCGCACGCAGGTAGGGCTGGTGACGTTGATTTCGGTCAGATAGTCGCCGATTACATCCAGACCCACAAACAGTAAACCGCGCTCTTTCAGGGTGGGCGCCACCTGCTGGACGATCCAGCGGTCCCGATCCGACAGAGGCCGTGCTTCGCCGCGACCGCCGGCGGCGAGATTGCCGCGGGTTTCACCGGCCTCGGGGATGCGCGCCAGGCAGTATGGGACTACCTCGCCGTCGACTACCAGAATACGTTTGTCGCCGTCCTTGATTTCCGGGATATAGCGCTGTCCCATAATTTGCCTGGCGCCGCGATCGGTCAGGAGTTCGAGGATGGCACCGAGGTTGGCGCCATCGGGTTTGCAGTGAAAAACGCCGCTGCCACCCATGCCGTCCAGTGGTTTGAAAATGACATCGCGGTGCTTGGCGTGAAAGGCGCGCAGCCGGGCCATATCGCGGCTGACAATCAGTGGTGGACAGCACTGGGGGAAGGCGGTGGCGAAGATCTTCTCGTTGCAGTCGCGCAGAGACTGCGGCCTGTTGACCACCAGTGCACCCTCCCGCTCCGCGGACTCCAGGATATAGGTGGCGTAGAGGTATTCGTTGTCGAAGGGCGGGTCCACCCGCATCAACATCGCGTCCAGGCGGCCCAGCTGGCATTCACTGGGATTCCCCAGTTCGAACCAGCGTGCTGGGTCGTCGAATACCTTTAGGGAGCGACCCGAGCCCATAGCGCACCCGCCGTCCAGGTAGAGGTCCGACGGCTCGAAGTAAAACAGCTCGAAACCGCTGTTCTGTGCCGCCTGCAGCAGAGCCAGGGAAGTGTCTTTGTGGAAGTTGATATGGGCGATGGGATCCATCACCACGCCGAGAGAATAACGCATAAAGGTATCCGTGCCGGGAGGGGCTGTTACGTTAGATACGTTTGTTTGCCAGGCCGGTAAGTTAAGAGGTGCCCGCGATGGGTGCAACTTTAATTTTCCCCGGGTGGCCGCAGGTGTCCGCCGGATGCGGGCCGGCGTGGCAAGGGGTGCCGGGACATAGCCCCGCACAACAGGGTTGGCTGGAGCGGCAATTGCCGGTTTTGTGGCCTTTTTGTTCCCGACGGGACCGGCGGCGAATTTTTGAGCGAAGTGGAGGCGCGCGCCGGATGCCGGTGGATTCACCCGGGGTTATATGATAAAAGTTCTATTCAATGCGTGGTCCGGGGGAAGACTTTCCACCGGGGCGCCCATGCCCTGAACGCAAAGAAAAACGGCGCTTTTGGCAATTTCTGTAGCTGCGCCGGAAAAATTAAACAGGGGATTCGGAAAACACTATGGAGCTTAACTGGGAAAGCCTGACGGTGATGGTGATCGACGATAGCAAGACTATTCGTCGCACTGCGGAAACCCTGCTGCAAAAGGCAGGGTGCACCGTGGTAACGGCCACTGACGGGTTTGATGCGCTGGCCAAGATAGCCGACTCGCGTCCCGACATCATATTTGTCGATATTATGATGCCGCGGCTGGATGGTTATCAGACCTGCGCACTGATCAAAAACAACAGCGAGTTTCGCTCCACACCGGTGGTGATGCTCTCGAGTAAAGATGGCCTGTTTGACAAGGCGAAAGGGCGTGTCGTCGGGTGTGACCAATATTTAACCAAGCCATTCAGCAAAAGCGAGCTCCTGGGGGCAATTTCTGCACATGCCAAGCCCCACCATGCCGCTTAGGTCGGGCTTTTCCTTAGCGCCGGCATATGGCCGGCGACAGAGTTCTGATATGGCAGGTTTGGTTGATAGCTTTGCCGGTCGCCGCGAGGTCCGGCATTACATAAAAGGGTGTGACGGAAGCTTGGCAAAATAAAAAAGTGGCGCTGTGCGCTGGAATGACCGCAAGGCCGCCTAGCAGACAGCTGCCGGAAAGCAAATAATACTGATAGAGATTGTGGGGGCCGGGTTGTTCGGTGCCCGCCTTTGACCCCGGTGTCGCAATGAAAGCGCCGGGGTCACTGTGCGACACGGGGTTGTGCCGCCATAGGCCAGTGAGAGGCCGGGAAAATAAGCATGCCGTCACATTCGCGCCGGTTTTTGTGCGCAGATAAAGTGAGTCGGGCAGCCTGCTTTGCTGCAGGCGTAATTGCACCAAGCACCGCACCGCCGCGTTAGCCGCGCAGCAGTGTGGTTTTAAATCTGTCGCGGGGGAAAAAATGGCCCGAGTACTTATCGTTGACGACTCGCCAACGGAAACACACAAGCTAACCACTATTTTGGAAAAAAACGGCCATTCGGTGATTGCCGCCACCAGCGGTGACAGTGGCCTCGATGTCGCCCGTGAGCATCACCCGGACGTAATTCTGATGGATATCGTGATGCCCGGACTGAACGGATTTCAGGCCACCCGACAATTGAGCAAGGACGGGAGCACCAGTGGGATACCGATTATCATCGTGACCACAAAGGATCAGGATACGGACCGTGTCTGGGGTTTGCGCCAGGGCGCGCGCGCTTACCTGACCAAACCCGTTTGTGAGCGCGAGCTTCTTGGAACCATCGCGGAGGTGTTGGCGTAAGCCAGCTGCAAAATTCTGTGCAGTCAAAACTCCACCCCTATCTCGCGCTGGTGGATATTGCCAGGCGCGCCCAAAGCCGGACTGTTGACCTGCCCGGACGCCAGGAGATTAAACCCTTCTGGAACGGTATCGGCTTTTCGCTGCTGGGCCACAGGTTCGTGATCTCCATGGAAGACGTGGTGGAGTTGTTGGAGGTCCCGCAACACACTTTTGTGCCTGGGGCGCAGCCCTGGGTGGTAGGTGTGGCCAATGTCCGCGGACGCCTGCTGCCACTGATCGACCTTGCGGTTTTTTTTCGCGGCCAGCTGACTGCGCCACAGCAGAATCGCCGGGCTCTGGTTGTGGAGCGGGACAAGATGTACGCGGGACTGATCGTCGACGAATTGTACGGAATGCAACACCTTGCGCTCGACTATGCGGATCATGCACCGGAGGATTTGCCAGAGTCATTTGCCCCTATGGTCAACGGCCAGTTTCGGTTGCCCCAGGGGCGCTGGCTGGTGTTCGATATTCCATCGCTGTTACATGACGGCCAATTTATGGATGCAGCCGCCAGCTGAGGTGGAGGATATGGCATGCCAGACTATCCGGAGGTGTCCGTCGCCACCCATCCTGCGCGCGGACAAACGATAGCTGTGGGCAGTGCGAACAACTCTAATTTTGCTAGTGAAGAGAATTGGCCTGAGACACAGGCCCGCCAGGAGTAAACTATGAAAAGAGGCTCCCAGAGCTCACTGTCCGCACTGCGCAGCAACCCCGCCGCGCTATTTATGGGCCTGCTGGTGCTCGCCACTCTGGCGGGACTGATCGTCAGCATCTATCTGGTGCAGACCCAGGACGACAGGGACAAGGAATATCTGCAGCAGATTGCCGAACTGCGCGCCCTGTCCTATCAGGTGGTGTCCTATGCCCCCGCCGCTACCGCGGGAGACCAGGAGGCGTTTGTCGAACTGCAAACAGTGGTGCGGGAGATGACGTCTGCCTGGAGCAATCTACAGGGCGCAGACGCCGCCACCCGCCGGGCACTCGAAAAAGAGCTCGCCGAGTACGGCCAGGTATGGCAGCGGGTGCGGGATCAGGTGGAGACGATCCTCGGCAACAGGGAGTCCATTCTCTTTCTGAACGATGTCGCCGCGACGCTCAACGACTCACTGCCGGAACTGCAGGCGGAGCACAACAACATTGTTGAAATTCTGCTGGCCAACAATGCCCCCGCCAACCAGGTGGAGCAGGCGCAATTGCAGGTTTGGCGCGCAGAGCGGATCGGGCGGAACATCGACAGAATGCTGCAGGGTGGTGACGACGCCGAGGATGCGGCGGACCAGTTCAACACCGATGCGAGCCTGTTCGGTAAGGTGGTGGACGGTATGAGGGCCGGTGATCTGATGCTGGGTATCCCGCGCATTACCGATCAGGAAGCCCTGCAGTCACTGGACGAAATTGCCGAGCTGTTTGACATAGTGAGCTCCTCGGTACGGGAGATCTTCGAGTCCACCCCGGCGCTGTTCGCCACGCGCCAGGCAGTTGACGGTATTGTCGCGTCGTCACCGGAATTGCTGGAAGCCCTCAGCAGCCTCAACGACAGCATTGTCTCCCTTTCGGGTGAGCGGCAGCCGAACAACCAGACCATTGCGGCCATCGCCGGCGTCTTCGTACTCTTGATCTTCGGCATGATGATCGCCGCCTTCTCCGGTACCCGCCGCAGCCTGCGCACGGAATCCGAAACCAACGAGCGCAACCAGCAGGCGATCATGCAGCTGCTGGACGAACTGGCGGATCTCGCCGACGGTGACCTGACCACCAGCGCCACGGTGACCGAGGCCTTTACCGGCGCCATCGCGGACTCCATCAACTACACCATCGACCAGCTGCGTGTGCTGGTATCGCGGATCACCGGTGCGGCGCAGGAGGTATCCGGGCTGTCGCAGGAAACCCAGCAGACCGCCCTGCACTTGGCGGAGGCTTCGGAGCACCAGGCCCAGGAAATTGCCGGCGCCTCCGCCGCCGTGAACGATATGGCGGTAACCATTGACCAGGTATCCGCCAACGCCGCCGAGTCGGCCCAGGTGGCCGAGCGCTCGGTACAGATCGCGAGCAACGGCGCCAAGGTGGTGCAAAACACCATCAAGGGCATGGATAACATCCGCGAACAGATCCAGGATACCTCCAAGCGGATCAAGCGACTGGGTGAATCCTCCCAGGAGATCGGCGATATCGTAAGCCTGATCAACGACATTGCGGACCAGACCAATATCCTGGCACTTAACGCTGCCATCCAGGCATCCATGGCCGGGGATGCGGGTCGGGGCTTCGCCGTGGTGGCGGACGAGGTCCAGCGCCTCGCGGAGCGCTCTGCCGCGGCGACCAAACAGATTGAGGCGCTGGTAAAAGCGATTCAGAGCGATACCAACGAAGCGGTAATCTCGATGGAACAGACCACCTCCGAGGTGGTGCGCGGTGCCCGCCTGGCCCAGGATGCCGGTGTGGCCCTGGAGCAGATCGAGAACGTATCCGGCAACCTGGCCACTCTGATCCAGAACATCTCCAACGCGGCGCGTCAGCAGGCGTCCTCGGCGGGCCACATTTCCAACACCATGAATGTGATCCAGGAGATCACCTCGCAGACCTCTGCCGGTACCCAGGCCACCGCCCAGTCGATCGGAAACCTGGCCACCACCGCCAATACGCTGCGGGACTCCGTCGCCGGTTTCAAGTTGCCGAGCGAGGAAAACCTGGGGGACGGTACGGAGATGTATGATGTAGCGCTGCCGGACATGGGTGAGGACGACTTCCCCTTGCTGGATGGCGGGGAGGCTGATGAAAACAACAGCGACCGGGCACTGGCCTGACAGGCCGCACTGGACTGCGACCGGGGTATAACGGGTGCCGACAGTTTTGACCCGCCGGCGGCCTCTGGGCAGGCTGGCTGGACTGCTCCGGCTAACCGACAGAATTATTGAGGGCTTGGCGTGAGTCACGACAATCCGAACTTCCAGGCCCTGGACTGGCTTGGAGACGAAATCAACGCGACCCTGGTGCAGGCGCGCCAACAACTGGAGGCATTTGCGTCTGATTCCTCTGCCGACCCACTGCCCCTGCAAAATTGTCTGGAGCTGATTCACCAGGTCCACGGCAGTCTGCATATGGCGGAGCTGGCCGGGGCCGCAATGCTGGCGGAGGAGATGGAGCAGCTGGTCCAGGCCCTGGCCAGCGGCGATGTGGAGAACTCGCAGGAGACGCAGGAATTCCTGATGCGCGCCCTGCTGGAACTGCCGCTCTACCTTGAGAAAGCAGTTTTTCAGCGGCGCGATACCCCCGTGCTCCTTCTACCCCTGCTGAACGACCTGCGCGCCGTGCGGCGCGAGCGCCTGATTACAGAGGGTGCACTCTTCTCACCGGATCTGTCCCCGCTGCAAATGGCAACCGGGGAGCATCCGGCACTCACAGCCGACAGCGCCAAGCTGACCGAATTGGTGGGCAAACTGCGCAAAATGTACCATGTGGCGGGCGCCGGACTGATCCGGGACGTCAATGGGGGCGAAAGCCTGGCGTATCTGGTCAAGGTGGCTGAAAAGATGTCGCTGCTGTACAGCGGCAGTATCCGCCGTCCCCTGTGGCAAATCCTGTTGGCGATCTTTGAAGCGATAGGGGAGCACCGCATCAACGTGATGCCGGCGTTGCGCCAGCTGTTGCGCCGTATCGATGTTGAATTCCGCCTGCTGCAGGGTCGGGGCGCTCGGGTTCTGGACGCCGGTCTGGACCGGGACCTGGTCCGCAACCTGCTGTTTTACGTATTCCTGGCCGGCCCCAACGGCCCCCGCTGCCAATCCATTTACGGGACTTTCGCCCTCGACCGCGCCGTGCCGGGTACCCCGCGACCCGATACCCAGGACGCACTGGCCATGGGCCCCGAAGCACTGGGCACGGTGATCGCTGCTCTGCGCGAGGAAGTGCAGACGGTACGCGACGCACTTGAGCCCAACAGCGGCACCGGCGAGACCCCACCGCTGGCGGCTACCGTCGCAGTTGCCAAGCGCCTTGCGGATACCCTGGGAGTCCTGGGGCTGGAGGACCAGCGCGCCCGGGCCCGCCGTGTCTACGAACCGGTGCGGGATGCCTCCCGCACTGCCGACAACCAGGATCTGCTGATGCGTGCGGCCGCGGAACTGGTGCAGCTGGATGCATCCCTCGGCGCGGTGCTGGCGAGAAAAGTACACGAGGAGCAGCCGCCGCTGATGGGCGATGCCACCGATACGGTGGTGCGCGAAGTGCGCGCGGAGCTGGAGACGGTCAAAGAGTCCATTGTCGAGTTCATTGCCAGTCACTGGGACCAGAGTTACCTGGCCCGTGTGCCCGGGCGATTACAGGAGGTGCTCGGCGGCCTGGAAATGGCCGGCTATGGTCGAGCGGCGAACATTGTGTCCGCCTGCCGCCGCTATATCTGCGAACAGCTGATGGCTTCGGCGGCAGAGCCCGAATGGAAAGTGCTGGACACCCTTGCCGACGCGATAGCCAGTGTCGATTACTACCTCGAACGCCGTGCTGAAGGGGCTGAGGAAGCCACCATGCTGCTGGCACTGGCGGAGGACAGCGTCGCCGCACTGGGGTTTGCAGTGGCGGAAGAAGTGGTGCCTGTGAACGCCGGGGCAGATGCAGAGATAAAACCACTGAGCAGCGGTGCGCAGAGCGCGGATTCCGGCGGGCAAACTCCCACCACAATTTTTGCTGAAGAAGTCGCCCCCGACGTTGATACGGCACCGGTGGCTGTTGCCGAGAGTGTTCAAACGGCGGACAGCGACGGAGCTGTTGCCGGTGATGACTTGTCCACAGAGGTCGGCGACCCCTACCAAGCGCCGGCTCTGCCCAGCGGGGCGCACCCCGCTGGGGAAGTGCCGCCGGCGGCGGTGCCCGAGGAGGACAGCGACAGCCTGATCGACGAGGAGATCCTGGCTATTTTCCTCGAGGAGGCCGGTGAGGTGTTGGATACCATCGGCGAATACTTTCCCCAATGGGCGTCGGACTTCACCAATCTGGAGGCATTGCGCGAGTTTCGCCGCGGCTTCCATACCCTCAAGGGCTCGGGCCGGATGGTCGAGGCGCTTGAGATTGGCGAGTTGGCCTGGGCGGTGGAGAATATGCTCAACCGCGTGCTCGACAAGACCGTCAAGCCCCACAAGGCCCAGGTGGAACTGATTGAGCTGGTGAGACAAAAGCTGCCATCGATGGTGGATGCCTTCCGTCAGGGTAGCGGTGATCCGGATCCGCGGCGAACCGCACAGCTGGAGGACTGGGCTGGCGGCCTCGCCCGTGGGGAAGTGCCGCCCGGCCTGCTGGTCGCCAGCGCTGAAGTTTCGGCGGTTGCGGCACCGGATTTGGACCCAGCCCCGGATGCCCTTGAGCTCGAATCGGTCCCACAGGGGGAAGTGGATGATGAGATGGGCCAGTTGTGGGAGATCTTTGCCCAGGAGGCGGAGACTCACCTGGCCACAGTGGCAGAATTCTTGAGGGAAATGCGCGCAGCGGCTCCCATTTACGGCGTGCCGTCGGACCCTCTGCACCGGGCCCTGCACACCCTGAAAGGGTCTGCGCACATGGCGGAAGTAACGCCGGTAGCGCAGATTATTGGACCGCTGGAGCGATTCGCCAAGGAGCTCCGCACCTATCAGGTCTCCATCGATGGGGATGTTTACGAGCTGATAAGCGATGGCGCCGACTATGTGCGCGAGGTGTTGGCGCAGATCCGGGCCGGAAATTCCCTGCTGGTCGAAAAGTCGGAGCAGTTCCTGGCGCGGGTGGCGGAATTACAGGAGCGGGCGGTGGGCCATTTGATTCGCGAGCGCGAGGCCAGTGAGCCCCGTGCGGTGGATCCCCAATTGCTGGCAGTGATCATGGCCGACGGTATGCGCGTACTCCTGGATGCCGACCAGATGCTGTCCCAGTGGCGCGCGCACCCCGGCGACACATCCATTTTGCATCCCGTCGTCGACGAGTTGCGGATTCTGCATCAGGCCGCGGAGCAAGCGCAGCTGCCGACGCTGGCGGAGCTGGCGCAACTGTTGTTACAGGTGTACTGCAAGGTTATCGACGGCCACCTGGAGGAGGAGCCGGCGCTGTGGGCCGCGCTGGAGCAGGGCCACAACGAACTGCTGGACCTGGTTGATGCGGTGGCTGCTGCGCAGGATTTGCCGCCAGTCAGCGTGGCGGTGGGAGAAGCGTTGCGCAACCTGGCCCAGGACCAGAGTGACTTGGGAGGTGAGGACGACTACGACTGGTCTGAACTGGGTATCGACGCGGATACATTGCCCCAGGCACCGGGTTTTGAGGCCGGGGACAGCCATAGGCAGACCGGCGAAGATGACCGGGACTGGGAAATCGAAACTGTGCCGGACCGGGCGGAATCCGGCCCCGCAGAGTCGCCCGCAACCGCTGCGGTGCCATTGACCCAAGCTTCTGAGGAACCTGTCGCCCCCGCCATTGAGGTGGACCCGGATGTGGTCGATGTGTTTATGGAGGAGGCCGGTGACCTAGTGGAGGAGCTGGAAGAGCTGATCCAGGGCTGGGAGCAGCTGCCTGCAGATGACGCTGTCAGAGAGGCGCTCAAGCGCGCATTGCACACCTTTAAAGGCGGTGCGCGTATGGCCGGCCTGATGGGTCTCGGCGAAGTGGCACACCGTTTCGAAAGTGTCATCGAGGGGATGCAGAGTGCGGCGGAGCCGCCGGCGGAATTTTTCACCGATGCCCACGCTATTTATGACTGCATCGCAGCCGGATTGGAAACGGTCCGCGCCTGGATGGCGGGAGAACAACTGGACGCTTTCAACCAGCTGCTCAGCACCGACTGGGCTGACGAGCAGCTGGCGCAGGATGCCGACCCCGAGGATTATGGGCTGGAATCAATCGCTCCGGAGCAGGTCGCCGATGAAGTGACAGTGCCGGTCACCGGTGGTGAGGCGCCGGGGCCTGAATCCGGGGCCGGACTGGACGAAATTCCCGCGCTTGTGCAATCCCCACAGGTGGGCGCAGAACCGGCGGGCAATGTGTTGCCGTTCGTGCGCAGGCAGGAGGGCCAGGACAGGCGGGAGGCTACCGCGCCCAGCCGCAGCCAGCCGCAGGAAATGGTGCGGGTGGCCGCAGAGCTGTTGGAGGAATTGGTCAACCTCGCCGGTGAGACATCCATTTCCCGCGGCCGGCTGGAAGAGCAAATGAGTGATTTCGGCCTGGCTCTGGAGGAAATGGATTCCACTTTGCTGCGCCTGAATGAACAGTTGCGCCGCCTGGACCTGGAGACCGAGGCGCAGGTTCTGTTCCGGCAGGAGCAGCTGGCGGAACACGACGATGAATTCGATCCGCTGGAGATGGACCGCTACTCCTCCATTCAACAGCTGTCGCGCTCACTGCTGGAATCCACTTCGGACCTGATGGAGCTGCGCACAACGCTGAACAACAAGGCGCGCGATACCGAGACGCTGCTGCTGCAGCAGTCCCGCGTTAACACCGAGCTCCAGGAGGGGCTGATGCGCAGCCGCATGGTGCCCTTCTCACGGCTGGTGCCCAGGCTGCGCCGTATCGTGCGGCAGGTGAGCGCGGAACTCGGCAAGCAGGTGGATCTGGTGTTCTCCAACGTGGAGGGGGAATTGGACCGCTCCATGCTGGAGCGTATGGTGGCGCCCCTTGAGCATATGCTGCGCAATGCGGTGGACCACGGCATCGAGTTGCTCGATGTGCGCGCGGGATCCGGCAAGCCGGAGCGCGGCCGCATCGATGTGGTGCTCAAGCGGGAAGGCAGTGAAGTGGTGATCACCATCGGCGACGATGGCGGTGGAATCAATCTGCACAAGGTGCGGCAAAAGGCGGTGGAAAAGGGCCTTATGCGCCCGGAAGCGGAGTTGTCCGACAACGAGATACTGCAATTTATCCTCCAGGCCGGTTTCAGTACCGCCGATCAGGTGACACAGATATCCGGGCGCGGAGTGGGTATGGATGTGGTCTCGGCCGAGATCAAGCAGATCGGCGGCTCCGTGAATATCAGCTCCAAGCAGTACATAGGCACCCAGTTTGTGGTGCGCCTGCCCTTTACGGTATCCGTCAACCGGGCGCTGATGGTGCGGGTGGGTGAGGACCTGTTCGCGCTGCCGCTGAACACCATCGAGGGGATAGTGCGCTTGAGTCCATTTGAGCTGGAGCACTATTACCGCTCGGAGGAGGCGCACTTTGACTATGCGGGCGAATCCTATAGCGTCAGTTATTTTGGCGCTCTGCTGAAATCCGGCGCCCAGCCAAAACTGGGCTTCACCGACATGCGGTTACCGGTATTGCTGGTGCGCTCGGAGGGCCACGCCATGGCACTGCAGGTGGATGCCATTATGGGCAGCCGCGAAATTGTGGTGAAAAGCCTGGGGCCGCAGTTTGCCAGCGTACAGGGGGTTTCGGGCGCGACGGTGATGGGCGATGGCACTGTGGTAGTCATTCTCGATGCCCACGCACTGCTGCGCCAGTGGGCGGTACAGCAGGCGCGCCCGCAGATGCCGGCAATCAGTTTGGAACCCCAGCCTGAGTCGGAACCGGACCAGCGCCAGCGGGAGATTATGGTGGTGGACGACTCGGTGACGGTGCGCAAGGTGACGTCCAGGTTCCTGGAGCGCGAAGGGTTTCTGGTCGCCACTGCCAAGGACGGCCAGGACGCTGTGTTTCAGTTGCAGGACCATATCCCCGACCTGATTCTATTGGATATCGAAATGCCCCGTATGGACGGCTTTGAGGTGGCGCGGCATATCCGCTCCAGCAGCCGGTTGAAGGATATTCCAATCATCATGATCACTTCGCGCACCGGGCAGAAGCATCGCGACCACGCCACATCCCTGGGGGTAAACCACTATCTCGGCAAGCCCTACCAGGAGGAAGTGCTGTTGGAGACGATTCGCGAATACATCGCCGAAGCGGCCACTGCGTAGACAAACACGAACAGCGGGAAAAAGTTGCAATGAGTGGAGTTGAGGCGCTGCCGGTGGACACGCCCCGGGAAGTGAGCAGCCTGTTGCTGCCCCTGCACGATGGCCAACTGCTGGTCCCGGTGGACACATTGGCGGAGGTGATTGGCGCTCAGACCCCGGTGTCCGCCTTCGATGCCCCCGCCTGGTATCTGGGTGAACTCACCTGGCGTGAACAACAGCTACCGCTAATTTCCTTCGAAGTGCTTCGCGGTGGCCCCCTGGCCGCAATGAACAGCAACGGCCGCGTTGCCGTGCTGAATACCGGCAGCGCACAGCAACAACTGCCCTTTATTGCACTCTGGCTGCGAGGCACGCCGAGACTGGTGCGGGTGACACCGGAGGAGCTGGCGCCCCGCGAGCAGGACTGTCAGCAGGGAGAGCTGATGCATGCGGCTCTGTCCGGGGAAGTGGTGGTGATTCCCGACCTGGCTGAGATAGAGCGCGCCTGCCTGGAATACCGCAGTCGGCAGTGACAGCAAACTCACTCGGTTAGTTAACCGGCCCTAGAACAGTTCCTCTGGTACGGATTCCTGCTCCTGCCCGTTAGGGGTTTCAGGGGGCTGTTGTCCGTCGGGGTAGGCCGGGCGATAAGAGCTGTAAGCACCCCTGCCGGGAACCCGGTCGCTGCGGAAAATCTCAAAGGTCCCACCGCCGGATGTGCGCCTGCCGGTACGGGGATCGATGCGCACTGTGACTATATCGTCCGGCTGTGCCAGGTGCCGTTCCGGTAGTCCCTTGAGTGCGGTTGACATAAAGTCGATCCAGATCGGCAGTGCCGCCGAGCCCCCGTATTCGTTCTTGCCCAATTCGCCGTTGGAATCGAAACCCACCCAAGTACTGGTGGCCAGGTAGGGGCTGTAGCCGGAGAACCAGGCGTCCCTCGGTCCGTTGGTGGTCCCTGTCTTGCCGGCGATATCGCCGCGCTTCATTACCAGCGCTTTTCTTCCGGTGCCCATCTTGATCACGTCCTTCAGCATCGAGTCCATGATGTAGCTGGTCGCCGGTGACATGGCGCGCGGCGCCTGGGGGCGGGCCTGCTCCGCCTCGACTGCGCCCGGGCTCTCTGTGCCCAGGCCGATGGGCTCTTCGCCGGGCTCGGAAGTATTTGCCGGGATACTAGTGTCGGCCAGGTCCAGTGGCTCCCGCTGCAGGGTTTCGCTGCCGGGCAGGGGGCAGTCGCGGCAGACTGTCAACGGCAGGGCCTGGTAGACTGGTTCGCCGTTTACATCGAGCACCCGCTCCAGAAGGTAGGGTTCCACCCGATAGCCACCGTTGGCGAAGGCGGCGTAGCCGCGGGCCATCTCCAGCGGGGTGAGTGCCGAACTGCCCAGGGCGATGGTGAGGTTGCGAGCGAGTTTGCTGCGCTCGAAACCAAAGTGCTCCACGTAGTCCAGGGCATTATCGATACCCAGTGCCTGCAGCAAGCGGATCGACACCATATTGCGTGAATTGTACAGGGCTACGCGCAGTCGGGTCGGGCCGCGGAAGTCGCCTTCACTGTTTTCCGGACGCCACACATCCTGCAAGCCGGCCTGTTCGAAAATAATCGGGGCATCGTTGATCACACTGGCGGCGGTATAGCCGCGTTCAATGGCGGCCGCGTATATGAAGGGCTTGAAGCTGGACCCGGGCTGTCGCGCTGCCTGGGTAACGCGGTTGAAGTGGCTCTGGTGGAAGTCGTAGCCACCCACCAGGGCGCGGATGGCGCCATTGTCCGGGTCCAGTGAAACCAGGGCCCCCTGGGCCGCCGGTACCTGTCCCAGATGCCATTCCTCCCGCGACAAGGGTTCAGCGGCCGCGACATCTGGTTCCGGGTCCGCAAAGGGATCCGGGCCCGAATCTGCGCCGTTGAGGCTGGTGCCGGGATCCGGCGCTGCGCCTTCCGCACTCGCGGAAGTGACTTCCACCCGTTTCAGCCTGATCAGGTCCCCCGGGGCAAAAATATCCTGTGCGGACTGAATGCGCGCACCGCGCGCATTCTCTGAAATATAGGGGCGGATATCGCTCAGGCCGTTCTCCCAGGGCACTTCAACCACCCGCCGGTCCCGCAGCTGGACCTGCAGGCTTCGCTCCGTCACCGCGGTCACCACCGCGGGTTCGAAGCCACCCAGCACCGGGATTTCGTGCAGCAGGTCGACCAACTGGTCGCTGTCCTGCAGCTGGGCGGGGTCCAGGCGCTCCTCCGGCCCCCGGTATCCGTGGCGGGCGTCATAGGTCTCGAGACCCCTTTGCAGTGCGTCGCGGGCGGCCCGCTGCAGCCTGCTGTCGACCGTAGTGATCACCTGGTAGCCGTCGGTATAGGCCTTGTCACCGAACAACTCAACCGCTTCCTTGCGGGCCATTTCGGCGATATAGGGGGCATCCAGGTCCAGGTCCCGGCCGTGGTACCTGGCGGTGACAGGTGCGGTGACGGAATTCTTGTAGTCGTCCTGATCTATGTAACCCAGCTCCAGCATGCGCTTGAGGATCCAGTTGCGCCGCACCAGGGCCCGGCTGGGATTCGCAATCGGGTTGTAAGTTGAGGGTGCCTTGGGCAGCCCGGCCATCATGGCCCACTGGGCCAGGCTCAACTGGTCGATGTTGCGGCCATAGTAAACCTGTGCTGCGGCCTGGAAACCGTAGGCGCGGTTACCGAGAAAGATTTTGTTGATATACAGCTCGAGGATGTCGTCCTTGCTGAGTTCCCGCTCTATCTGCAGGGAGAGCAGAATCTCGTTGAACTTGCGTACGAAGCGCTGTTCCCGGCTCAGAAAGAAGTTGCGAGCCACCTGCATGGTCAGGGTGCTGCCGCCGGACTGGATGGAACCTGTCTGCAGCAGTTGGGTGACCGCGCGCAGCAGGCCCTTGATGGAGACGCCGTTGTGGGCATAGAAGCCGGCGTCCTCGGCGGCGAGTATGGCTTTGATGAAGAGATCGGGGGTCTGCTGGATGGTGATGGGGCTGCGGCGCTTCTCACCAAACTCACCGATCAGCTCCATGTCCCGGGAGTAGACCCGCAGGGGCGTCTGCAGGCGCACATCGCGCAGACTCTCCACCGAGGGCAATCCCGGTTTGAGATAGAGAAAGATGCTGGCGAAGGCCATAGCGGCGGCGGCGGCCCCCGCTGCACTGAGCCACAACAGTGACAGCAGGCGGTTGCGGGTCTTAAAAGTCATGAACTAGCTACTGGCTGGTTAGGTGTCTAAAAACGGCTCAGATACTCAATTATACGAATATTGTGAGCCGATACCTATGCAAAAGGCGGTTGCTGCTGTAATTTAAAGTGCTATAACATGAAACTCTCATAACCTGCGGAAAAAATAAGAAAAATGGGAATACTCCCTTTTTTGAACAAAGGTCCAAAGGCCCTGCTGGGACTCGATATTAGCTCTACGGCGGTCAAATTACTGGAGCTGAGTCGCAACGGTGACAAATACCGGGTCGAGTGCTATGCGGTGGAGCCTCTGCCGGCCAACGCAGTGGTGGACAAAAATATCAACGATGTTGGCGCTACGGCCGAGGCGGTGCGCAAGGTGGTGCGCCGGGCCAAGACCAAGTTGCGCCAGGCTGCGGTGGCGGTCTCCGGTTCGGCGGTGATAACCAAGACCCTGGAGATGCCCGAAGACCTGTCCTCAGATGCTCTGGAGGCTCAGATCGCCCTGGAGGCCGATCAGTACATTCCCTATCCCCTGGATGAGGTCAATCTGGACTTCGAAGTGCAGGGGCCCTCGGACAAGGGTGAGGGGCAGGTGGAGGTCCTGCTGGCGGCCTGTCGCAGCGAGAATGTGGAGCAGCGCGTGTCCGCCCTGGGGGAAGCCGATTTACAGGCGGCGGTGGTGGATGTAGAGGCCTACGCAATTGAGCGCGCCTATACCCTGCTGGAGGGCCAGTTCCCTCCGCAGGAGCAGCTGGTGGTGGCAGTCGTGGATATCGGGGCCACCATGAGTGCCCTTTCGGTTCTCGTGGACGGCAAGACTGTCTACACCCGCGAGCAGCTATTCGGTGGCCGCCAACTCACCGATGAGATACAGCGCCGCTATGGACTCTCGGCGGAGGAGGCCGGCCTGGCCAAGCGTCAGGGCGGCAGTGGCCTGCCCGACGACTACCATGCCGAAGTGCTGGAACCCTTTCGCGATGCGGTGATTCAACAGGTTACCCGCTCCCTGCAGTTTTTTTACTCCTCCACCTCCTACAGCGATGTGGACTACATTCTGCTCGGCGGTGGTGTCGCGGCGATGGAGGGGCTGGTTGATCTGGTGGGTGAAAAACTCGGCAAGCCCACCATGGTGGCAGACCCGTTTCAGGGCATGGCGGTCGCCTCCCGGGTCAACCGCCTGGCGCTGGCCCGGGAGGCGCCCTCGATGATGATTGTGGCCGGGTTGGCGATGCGCGAGCGGGAGTTCTGATCATGGCGACCATTAATCTCCTACCCTGGCGCCAGGAATACCGCGCTCAAAAACAAAAGGAATTCCAGCAGGTCATGGTCCTGGTGATCATCGTCGCCGGCCTGTGCACTTTTTTGTGGATGAAGACCGTTGACGGTCGGATCGAAAATCAAAATGCACGCAACCAGCTACTTCAGCAAGAGATTTCCGCACTGGACAAACAGGTGCGGGAAATTAAGGACCTGAAGAAGCGCCGCCAGCAGTTGATCGACCGTATGCGGGTCATTCAGGCGCTGCAGGGAAACCGCCCCCTGGCGGTGCGCTACTTTGACGAAATGGTGCGCGCCGTGCCGGAGGGCCTGTGGCTCACAAACCTGCAGCGCACCGGCGACACGGTTCTGATAGCGGGCGTCGCCGAGTCCAATAACCGCGTATCCTCACTGATGCGCAACCTGGACCAGTCGGACTGGTTCGAGTCTCCAAACCTGACAGGTGTCACTGCGAAACCTGAGTTCGGTGAGCAGGCCAGCGCCTTTCAACTGACTGTGACGGTCACGGGGCGCAAGCAGGAAGAAGACCAGCAGCGGGCGGACGCGCCCCTTGCGGCGGCCGGATAGAGAGGCCTGACATGGCACTGGAAGATACGTTTAAAAAGCTGGGCGAACTCGATCTCAACGATATCGACTTTTCGCGTGTGGGCGTCTGGCCAATAGCCGGGCGCGTCGCACTGCTGACGCTGATCGCGGCGGTTCTGATCGGTGGGGGTTACTATGCGCTGATCGGAGACCGCTACCAGCATCTGGAGCTGGCAGTCACAAAGGAAGCTGAGCTTTTTTCCCAGTTTGAAAAAACGTCGTTTGAGGCGGCCAACCTGGATGCCTACCGGACGCAACTGGCGGAGATGGAGGAGACTTTCGGTGCGCTGCTGGAACAGCTGCCCAAAGATACCGAAGTGCCGGGACTGTTGGAGGATATCGACGATTTTGGCCGCGGCAGTGGCCTTACCATTCAGAAGATAGCACTGGAGGATGAGCAGGTGGGGGACTTCTATGTGGAGTTGCCCATTCGTATCGAGGTACAGGGCGGCTATCACGAGTTCGGTGCCTTCGTCAGTGGCATCGCCGGTATGCCGCGCATCGTCACCCTGCACGATTTCTCTATCGAAAACAGCAAGGACGGGGCGACGCTGCTGAATATGGTGATCAATGCCAAGACCTACCGTTATAAAGAGCAGGGAGACGAGGAGGGATGATGAAATACACTGCCCTTGCAATTGCCCTGTTGACACTGGCCGGCTGCAGCCAGCACAACAATCACGCGGACTTGCGCCAGCGCATGGCGGCGGTGAAGAACAAGCCCCGCGGCCAGATAGAGCCAATACCGACTTTTACCCCTTACAGCCCCTATGTATACGCTGCTGCGGCATTGCACAGCCCCTTTAGCCGCCCCATCCTCGAGGGCGACCAGGGCCCGAAGGGCCGCCGGCTGGAGGTTGCACCGGATACCAACCGCCAGCGGGAACTGCTGGAGAGCTTCAATTTCGACGCTCTGTCCATGGTCGGCACCCTTTCCTGGGGCGGTCAGATATGGGCGCTGGTGGATGATGGTGACGGCGGTATACACCGCATCACGGTAGGGAATTATCTGGGTAAAAACTACGGTCGCGTGATCAACGCGTCCCGCTCGCAACTCGATGTGCTGGAAGTTGTGCCGGATGGTACCGGGGGCTGGATTGAACGGCCGCGGGCCCTGACTTTGGAAGAGAAGGACAACCAATAATGATCAAACAGCAACTCGCCAAAGTGTTGGTTGCCGCCGGGGCAGTGTTGCTCAGCCTGGTGCTGCCGCCTGCGGTGTCCCAGGCGCAGGCCAATCAGCTCAATGATATCCAGTTCTCGGAACTGCCGGGGAGCCGGGCTCAGCTTCGGCTGACTTTCAGCGACATACCGCCGGAACCCACCGGCTACACCATTGAGCAACCGGCCCGTATCGTTCTGGACTTTGCCGGCGTGGAGAGCGCCCTGCCGCAGAAGAAATATGCCCTCGGCATAGGTGCGGCCCGCAGCGCTGTGGTGGTATCCGGCGAGGACCGCACCCGCCTGATCGTCAATCTGGATAAGTTGCCGGTGTATACCAGCGAGCGCCAGGGCAACCAGGTGGTGCTGGAGATAGGCGCGGATTCGGCCACCACCGCGTCGGTGGCCACAGCCCCGGTGACCACCCACAATCGCGACCAGGCACTGGACCTCGGGGGCCAGCAGCACTTTCGCGCCGCCAGCAACGTGGCCATCAGCAATGTGGATTTCCGCCGCGGCGAGGCCGGTGAGGGCAAGGTGATTATCAGCCTCTCCGATCCAGCGGTGAACATCGACGTGGAGCGCACCAAAGGTCGGATTCTGTTGACCTTTCTCGGCGCCGATCTGCCGGACACCCTGCGCCAGCGCCTCGATGTCACTGACTTCGCCACCCCGGTGCAATCGATCACCGTCGACTATGACGGCCGCAATACCGTCATTGCGGTAGACCCCGGCAAGGCCGACTACGACTACCTTGCCTATCAGGCTGATAACGAATATGTGTTGAGCGTCAAGCCGCTAACAGTGGCGCAGGTACGGGCGCAGGAAAAGGAATTCCAGTTTAGCGGCAAGAAGCTGTCGCTGAACTTCCAGGATATCGAAGTGCGCTCGGTGCTGCAGCTGATCGCCGACTTCACCGATCTCAACCTGGTTGCCAGTGACACCGTAGAGGGTCGTATCACCCTGCGGCTCGACGGGGTACCCTGGGACCAGGCTCTGGATCTGATTCTCAAGGCAAAGGGGTTGGACAAGCGTCAGGAAGGCAATGTCTTTATGGTTGCCCCGGCGGCGGAGATCGCCGAGCGTGAGCGCCAGGAATTGGAGACACGCCGTCAGTTGGAAGAACTCGCACCCCTGCGCACCGAGTATATTCAGGTCCGCTATGCGGATGCGCGGGAGTTGTTCAGCCTCTTCTCCGGCCAGCAGCAGGGAGGCGCTGGTGGCGGCCTCAATCAGGGTAACTTCGCCGGCGGCAGGGACGACGCAGATCAACGCAGCATCCTCTCCTCCCGGGGCAGCGCCATCGTCGACGAGCGCACAAACACGATTATTCTGACCGATACAGAAGAAAAGATTGTCCAGTTTAGGGAATTGATCGACGCCATCGATATCCCTATACGGCAGGTGATGATCGAAGCGCGAATAGTCAATGCCAATACCGACTTTACGCGGGAACTGGGGGTGCGCTGGCACTACACTGAGAACCATGACATCGACGACGGCAAAATCGGCATAGGCTCCGGCAGTCAGATAGCGGACATCCGCGATGCCGATGGGGCCGGCCCCGATGTGGATGCACCTCAGTCCTCCCACGACCCGCTGCTGGTCGATCTCGGTGTTGCGCAATCGGTGGGCAACATCGCCTATGCGATACTGAAGGACAACCTGTTTCTGGGGCTGGAACTGTCGGCTCTGGAAGACGTGGGCAAGGCGGAGATAGTGTCGCAGCCGCGGGTGGTGACCGGTGACAAACAGCAGGCCAATATCCAGTCCGGGGTGGAAATTCCCTACCTGGAGGCCACCTCTTCCGGTGCGGCGTCGGTGACTTTCCGTGAGGCGGTGCTGGAACTCAACGTTACCCCGCAAATAACCCCCGATAACAACATCATTATGGATCTGCAGATAGACCAGAACAGTGTGGGTGAGCTGTTTACCGACCTGGTGACCGGCAGCTCGATTCCCTCGATCAATGTCAACTCCCTGCAGACCAAGGTCCTGGTGCGCAATGGCGAGACCATAGTGCTGGGGGGCATTTTTGAGAGCCAGGTGATCGAGGGCGAGAGCAAGGTCCCATTGTTGGGGGATATTCCCTATCTGGGCCGTCTGTTCAAGCGAACCAACCGCAATGACGACCGCCGGGAGCTGCTGATGTTTATTACTCCGCGCATCGTCGAAGACGAACCTTATTTCTCCAAGTGATCAGCCGCTCCATCTTCCTTGTCGGCCCCATGGGGGCCGGCAAGTCCACCATCGGTAAATTACTGGCCACTCAGTTGCGCCTGCCGTTCGCCGACTCCGACCGAGTGCTGGAGGCGCGCACCGGTGCCGATATCCCATGGATTTTTGACGTGGAGGGCGAAGCCGGCTTCCGCCGCCGGGAGAGTGAAGTGTTGCGAGAGCTGTGCCAGGGCCCCACACAGGTTGTGGCGACCGGTGGCGGCATAGTTCTGGACGAGCAAAACCGTCGCCAGCTGCGCAGGCACGGACTGGTGATTTATCTGCAGGCGAGCGCCGACCAGCTCCTCAAACGCACCGCCAAGAATACCAATCGTCCCCTGCTCCAGGTTGCCGATCCACAACGGCGTATTGTGGAGTTGCTGAGCCAGCGGGATCCGCTGTACCGGGAGGTGGCGGACATTATTTGCGATACGGATCACTGCTCACCGCGCCAGGCGGTGGACCTGGTGATTGAGCGCCTGTCCCAGACGCCTACACCGGGCGATTGACGCCTTCCTCTCCGCGCCCTCTGTTATTAATCCGGCAGCTCAACTAGTCGCCGGATTAATGTGGTACAGGGATATGCCGTCGTCAGGAGCAGGCAGGCGCGAGCCCTTTCCCATAATTGCGCCGATTTTCAGGGGCGGCAATCCAATCGATACGGGATCACTTAGTGTGAAGAGGCCCTAGGGCCTCTTCACACTAACGGAGTTGGCCCTGTTGTGACAGAAAAGGTGCCAATCGAGGCAAGAGGAGCGCGGTTTGGTTGTTCCAAATGAGCGACGAGCAACGAAGAGTGGCGCCTTTTCCGGCACAACCCGAAGGGCTGCCCCTGGTTTCGCGCCCTGCGGCGTTAGAAATTGCTTATGTGGACCCACCACACTCCGCAATTCCTGCCTTGCAGGCCACAAAACCTGAAGCAGCAGGGCTATCTCAGTTAGTGTGAAGATGCCCTATTAAAAGCGCCGCTGGCGGTGCCCCAAACTGTGCTAGAGTGCTGCGCTTGCAGGCAGTTTCGAAAACCAGTGTTATCACCGCAGGTGATTCAACGGAGGACAGTGGTGCACCGTTTTAACGTCGAACTGGGAGACCGGGGCTATCCCATCGTGATCGGCCGCCAACTCCTCGGGGAACCGCAGCAACTGCAGCCTTATATCCTCGGCGATCAGGTACTGATAGTAACCAATGAAACCGTCGCCCCCCTGTATTTGGATACTTTGCGCAAAGGCTTGCGCGGTGTTAAACAGGTGGATCTGGTGGAGTTGGCGGACGGAGAGGCATTTAAGAATCTCGATACCCTCAACCGCATATTCGACACGCTTTTACAGCGGCGCCACAACCGCTCCACCACCCTGGTTGCCCTGGGTGGCGGTGTCGTGGGTGATATGACCGGATTCGCCGCGGCCTGTTATCAGCGCGGCGTCAACTTCGTGCAGGTCCCCACCACACTGCTGGCACAGGTGGACTCCTCGGTGGGAGGCAAGACCGGGGTCAACCACCCGCTGGGCAAAAATATGATCGGCGCCTTCTACCAACCCCAGCTGGTGCTGGCGGATATGGACACGCTGCAGACACTGCCTGAACGGGAACTGTCGGCGGGGCTCGCCGAGGTCATCAAATATGGTCTTATCTGTGACGCTCCTTTTTTTGCCTGGATAGAGGCGCATATAGAGGAATTGCTGCGCAGGGATACGCAGATACTCGCGCACGCTGTGCAGTTGTGCTGTCGCGCCAAGGCGACGGTGGTGGCGGAGGACGAGCGGGAGCAGGGCCGGCGTGCCATCCTGAATTTTGGTCACACCTTTGGCCACGCTATCGAGTCAGTCCAGGGCTATGGGCAGTGGCTGCACGGCGAGGCGGTCGCTGCGGGGATGGTGATGGCGGCTGAACTGTCCCGCCTGCAAGGGTATATAGATGCGGAACTGGTGGCTCGAATTCGCACCCTGCTACAGCGGGCCGGACTGCCCCAAGAGGCCCCCGAAGACATGGCCAGCGAGGATTTTTTTACCGCCATGGCGGTGGATAAAAAGGTGGTGGACGGTCGCCTGCGTCTGGTGCTGCTGCGGCGGTTGGGTGAAGCGGTGGTGGTGGACGATACACCGAGAGAGAGGATCGTCGAGGCCCTGGCAGTTTGCGGGGCGGGATGACCCGCTTTCCGCCTGTGGGTCGATTTTGAGGACTGGCTCACCAAATCCCACCCATTAAGCAGATAAATCTACTTATCAGGTCTGGAGCAGAATAAAAATCTGCATTTTCTTGCAATTGCAGGGTTGCCCCAGTAACATTGCGCGCCCCGGCGGAAAAACCGCAGGCATGAAACCACAATAACAAAAGCCCCTCAGCGGGCTTTTTTTGTCGGCGCGCCCCGCACACCGGCGCAGCACTATGGTCGACCGCGTTGGGCGGGTTCCGTAACGATAACGATGGGGAATTCTATGGGTAGCGGCCTCTATCGCTTGGATGAGTTTAAAGACAACTGTGGCTTTGGGCTGGTTGCCCATCTCAAAGGCGAGGTCAGCCACAAACTGCTGGAAACCGCGATCGAGTCTCTCACCTGTATGACCCACCGCGGCGGTATTGCCGCAGATGGAAAGACCGGGGATGGCTGTGGCCTTCTGCTACAGAAGCCTGATGGCTTCCTGCGCCGGGAAGCGCGTCGCCTGTGGGGCATCGAACTCACCCAGAACTATGCCGTCGGCGCCCTGATGCTGCCACTCGATGAGGCCGCTGCAGACCAGGCGCGGGCGATATTGCAAGGCGCGCTGGAGGCAGAGGGGCTCAGGGTCGCCGGCTGGCGGCCGGTACCTACCGACCCCGAATGCCTGGGGCCCATCGCCCGGGCATCCCTGCCCCGTTTCGAGCATCTGCTGGTCAATGATGCCGAACAGCCGCTGGGGGAGGTGCAGCTCAACGGGCGCCTGTTTGTCGCCCGCCGGCGCGCGGAGCAGCTGCTGGCCGAGGATCGGCTGGACGATGTGTATATCGCCAGCCTGTCGGCACAGGTGCTGGCCTACAAGGGGTTGATGATCCCCGCCGACCTGCCCAGGTTTTTTCCGGAACTCGCTGACCCCTATCTGGAAACCGCTATCTGCGTATTCCATCAGCGCTTCTCCACCAACACCATGCCGCGCTGGCCCCTGGCACAGCCCTTCCGCCTGCTGGCCCACAATGGCGAGATCAATACCATCACCGGCAATCGCAACTGGTCCGTGGCCCGCACGCCAAAATTCGCCAGCCGGCTGTTGCCGGAACTCGCCACACTGGCACCGCTGGTAAACCGCGAGGGTTCCGATTCATCAAGTCTCGACAACATGTTGGAAATGCTGGTGGCCGGTGGTATGGAACTGCATCGCGCGGTGCGCATGCTGGTGCCGCCGGCCTGGCAAAACGTCGAGAGCATGGATTCGGATCTGCGCGCTTTTTACGAGTATATTTCCATGCACATGGAGCCCTGGGACGGCCCCGCGGGCCTGGTGATGACTGATGGCCGCTACGCCGTCTGCACACTGGACCGCAATGGTCTGCGCCCGTCCCGCTGGGTGATCACCAGGGACGATGTGATTACCGTCGCCTCCGAAATCGGCACCTACGATTACCAACCGGAGGATGTGGTGGCCAAGGGCCGGTTGGGTCCGGGGCAGATGCTGTCGGTGGATACCCGCGAGGGCAAGTTGCTGCACACCGCCGACATCGACAACAAACTCAAGCAGGCGCAGCCCTACCGCCGCTGGCTGAAAAACAAGGCGCGCCGTATTCGCTCGACGCTGGTCACCGCACCGGTCGACAACAATTTTTCCCTCCAGCAGTTCAAGGTGTACCAGAAACTGTTCAGCTCCTCCCTGGAGGAACGGGATACAGTGGTGCGGCCCATGGCGGAGTCGGGCCAGGAAGCTGTGGGTTCCATGGGAGACGACACGCCCATGGCGGTACTGTCGCACCACAACCGGGCCCTGTACGACTATTTTCGCCAGCAGTTTGCCCAGGTGACCAATCCGCCCATCGACCCCCTCCGGGAAACGATTGTCATGTCGCTGGAGACCTGCCTGGGGCGGGAAAAGTCGGTCTTCGAAGAGACGCCGGAACACGCCGACCGAGTGATATTGTCGTCCCCCGTATTGTCCCATATGAAGTACACGGCGCTGCTGGATGTGGATCGGGTGGGCTTCGAGTCAAAAATCTTCGATCTGAATTATGATCCGCAGCGGGTCGACCTCAAGGCCGCGATAGAAACACTCTGCGCGGAAGTGGAGCGGGCGGTGCGGGAGGGTATTGTGCTGGTGGTGCTGTCCGATCGCGAGATAGCGGCGGGCAAACTGCCCATAGATGCTCTGCTAGCAACCGGTGCCGTACACCACCATTTGGTCTACGCCGGTCTGCGTTGCGACTCGAATATTCTGGTGGATACCGCCAGTGCCCGCGACGCCCACCAGCTGGCGTGCCTGGTGGGGGTGGGGGCAACGGCGGTACACCCCTATTTTTCCTACAGTATTATCAATCACCTGATCGATACCGGTGAACTGCTGCTGGATGCCGCCGAGGCGCAGAAAAACTACCGCAACGGCATCATCAAGGGCATGCTGAAAATCCTGTCCAAGATGGGTATTTCCACTGTCGCCTCCTATCGCGGTGCGCTGCTGTTCGAACTGGTGGGGCTCCACCGGGAAGTGGTGGACCTGTGTTTTCCCGGCGCCGCCAGCCGTGTCGCGGGGGCGGACTTTTCCGATCTGCAGGTCGATATGGCGGCCCGCGCAGAGAACGCCTGGAAGGCGCGCAAGCCGGTGTCGCCGGGCGGTCTGCACAAATTCGTTCACGGGCAGGAGTATCACGCCTTCAACCCGGACGTAGTCACGTCGCTGCAGCAGGCGGTGCAGCGGGGTGATTACTCTGCGTGGCGGGATTACGCCACCCTGGTCAACCGGCGGCCGGTGGCGACGCTGCGCGACTTGTTGGCGGTGCGGGAGGATATAGAGCCGATTCCCCTGGACGAGGTGGAGCCGGTGGAGAATATACTGCGCCGCTTTGACTCCGCCGCCATGTCCCTCGGTGCCTTGTCTCCGGAGGCGCACGAAGCACTGGCCCAGGCTATGAACCGCCTGGGTGGCCGCTCCAACAGTGGGGAGGGCGGCGAGGACCCGGCGCGCTTCGGTACCGACAAGGTATCGAAAATCAAACAGGTGGCCTCCGGCCGTTTCGGTGTGACCCCCCACTACCTGGTCAATGCAGAAGTTCTGCAAATCAAAATCGCCCAGGGCGCCAAGCCCGGGGAGGGCGGGCAGCTGCCCGGTGGCAAAGTCAACGACCTTATCGCGCGACTGCGCTATTCGGTGCCCGGCGTTACCCTGATTTCGCCGCCGCCGCACCACGACATCTATTCCATCGAAGATCTGGCACAGCTGATTTTTGATCTCAAACAGGTCAACCCGGAAGCACTGGTATCCGTGAAGCTGGTATCCCGTCCCGGTGTCGGCACTATTGCTGCGGGCGTGGCCAAGGCCTATGCCGACCTGATTACTATCTCCGGCTACGACGGCGGCACCGCCGCCAGTCCGATTACCTCTATCCGCTACGCCGGTTCCCCATGGGAGCTGGGTCTGGCGGAGACCCATCAGACGCTGCGCGCCAACGACCTGCGGGACAAGGTGCGGGTACAAACGGATGGTGGGCTGAAATCCGGTCTCGATGTGGTCAAGGCGGCAATACTGGGTGCGGAGAGTTTCGGCTTTGGTACGGCGCCCATGGTGGCGCTGGGCTGTAAGTACCTGCGCATCTGCCACCTCAACAATTGTGCCACCGGCGTGGCGACGCAGAACAAGGATTTACGCGACGAGCACTATATCGGTACCGTCGATATGGCCATGAACTTCTTCCGCTTCGTGGCCGCAGAGACCCGGGAGTGGATGGCCCGCCTGGGCGTGCGCACCCTGGAACAACTGGTGGGGCGCGTCGACCTTCTGCGAATTTTGGAGGGAGAGACCGGCAAGCAGCACAAACTCAATCTGACGCCACTGCTGCACACAGATTCACTGCTGGAGGGTAAGCCCCAGACCTGCCAGCTGCCGCGGAACAATCCCTGGGACCCGGGGGCACTGGCGGAGCGCATGGTGGCGGACATGCTGCCGGCCATCGAGAGCCTCTCCGGCGGCACCTTCAATTACCGCGTGACGAATTGTGACCGCTCCATCGGCGCGCGCCTGTCCGGTGAAATAGCCCGGCGCCACGGCAACCAGGGCATGGTGGATGCACCGCTGAAAATCCATCTGGAAGGAGTCGCCGGGCAGTCGTTTGGGGTCTGGAACGCCGGCGGCCTGGAAATGTATCTCGACGGCGACGCCAACGATTATGTGGGTAAGGGCATGGCGGGGGGCCGGCTGGTGATCCGCCCACCAGCGGGCAGCAGTTTCGAGTCACAGAACACCAGTATTGTCGGTAACACCTGTCTCTACGGCGCCACCGGCGGCAAGCTGTTCGCCGCCGGCCGTGCCGGAGAGCGCTTCGCCGTGCGCAATTCCGGTGCCTTTGCGGTAGTCGAGGGGGCCGGTGATCACTGTTGTGAGTATATGACCGGTGGCATGGTGGCGGTGTTGGGCCGAACCGGGGTTAATTTTGGTGCCGGCATGACCGGTGGTTTCGCCTATGTGCTGGATCTCGAGCGCAACTTCTTCGACAAATGCAACCACGAGCTGATCGAGTTGCGCCGCATCAACAGCGAGGCGCTTGAGCCCAACCAGAGTCACCTGCGCGAGGTCATCGAAGAGTATGTCGCCGCTACCGGGAGCAGCTGGGGAGAAGAGCTGCTGGACAACTTTGACGACTACCTCAGCCGTTTCTGGTTGGTGAAACCCAAGGCCGCAAGCCTGGCCGGGCTGCTGGCGGACGTGCGCAAGCGGGGCGAATAAGGGGACGACCATGACTCAGCGACTCAACAACGATTTTCAGTTTGTGGATCTGGATCGGATAGATCCGGCGAAAAAAGACATCATCACGCGCACCAACGAGTTCGTGGAGATATACCGGCCCTACAGCGAGCGCCAGGTAGCCAGTCAGGCCCACCGCTGTCTGGACTGCGGCAATCCCTATTGCGAATGGAAATGCCCGGTGCACAATTACATTCCCAACTGGCTGCGCCTGGTCACCGACGGCAATGTTATGGAGGCGGCCGAACTCTGCCATCACACCAATACCCTGCCGGAAGTGTGTGGCCGCGTCTGTCCCCAGGACCGCCTGTGTGAGGGCGCCTGCACGCTGAACGATGGTTTCGGTGCCGTCACTATCGGCAGCGCGGAAAAGTACATCACCGATACCGCCTTTGCCCTGGGCTGGCGACCGGATCTGAGCCACGTGAAAAAAACCGGCCGGCGTGTGGCCGTGGTAGGTGCGGGCCCGGCGGGCCTGGGCTGTGCCGATGTGCTGGTGCGCAATGGCGTGCAGCCCGTGGTGTTCGATAAATATCCGGAGATCGGTGGCCTGCTCACCTTCGGTATCCCCGAATTCAAACTGGAAAAGTCGGTGATGCAAAAGCGCCGCGAGATTTTTACCGAGATGGGTATTGAATTCCGCCTGAATACTGAGATCGGCAGAGACATCAGCTTTGGCCAGCTTCTGGGTGATTACGATGCCGTGTTTATGGGTATGGGCACCTACGATTACATGAAGGGTGGCTTCCCCGGCGAGGAACTGCCCGGTGTTTACGATGCGCTACCGTTCCTGGTGGCCAACGTCAATCGCAACATGGGCTGGGAGAAGAATTCCGGGGAATTTATCTCGGTCGAAGGCCAGCGAGTGGTGGTGCTGGGGGGAGGCGACACTGCCATGGACTGTAACCGCACCTCCATTCGCCAGCGGGCCAGCAGCGTCACCTGTGTCTATCGCCGTGACGAGGAAAATATGCCGGGGTCCCGCCGCGAGGTGGTCAACGCCCGGGAGGAAGGGGTCAGGTTCCTATTCAACCGCCAGCCGGTGGAAATTATCGGTGGTGGTGCAGCTGGCGGCGTCACTGGGGTCAAGGTGGTGACCACGCGGCTGGGTGAGCCGGATGAACAGGGCCGGCGGCGCCCACAGGTGGTGCCCGATTCCGAGGAAATTATTCCCGCTGACAGGGTATTGGTCGCGTTTGGTTTTCGCCCCAGTCCGGCGGATTGGTTCGCCGACCACCACATAGAGGTTGCCGACTGGGGTGGCGTCATAGCGCCGGAAGAACAGGCGTTCAAGTTTCAGACCAGCAACCCCAAGGTGTTTGCCGGTGGGGATATGGTGCGGGGTTCCGACCTGGTGGTGACCGCTATCTGGGAGGGGCGCCAGGCGGCGGAGGGCATTCTCGACTATCTGCAGGTGTAAGTAGCGGCGATATTTTCCTCGGGCGCCGCCCGCACCGGGTGCGCCCTGTCCCCGCGAGCGCCGCCCGGCTACAATAGCGCCTCCTTGCAAACGGCTGTTGTATCCATGTCCCCCAACAAATCCCCGGAATTAAAAAACGACCGATTGCTGCGCGCACTGATGCGCCAGCCCGTCGACCGTACCCCTGTGTGGATGATGCGCCAGGCAGGGCGCTATCTGCCGGAGTACCGCGCCTCCCGCGCCCGTGCCGGGAGTTTTATGGACCTGTGCCGCAACCCCCAACTGGCCTGCGAGGTGACCCTGCAGCCGCTGGAGCGTTACCCGCTCGATGCCGCGATACTGTTTTCCGACATATTGACCATCCCGGATGCCATGGGCCTGGGGCTCTACTTTGAAGAAGGCGAGGGGCCCAAGTTTCACCGGCCACTGCGCAGCGCGGCAGATATTGAGGCGCTGCAAGTAGTCGACAGTGAGCGGCAGCTGGACTATGTGATGAACGCCGTCGCCACCATTCGCCGAGAACTGCACGGCCGGGTACCCTTGATCGGCTTTTCCGGCAGTCCCTGGACCCTGGCCACCTATATGATCGAGGGGGGCTCCAGCCGCGATTTCGCGCGCAGCAAGCAGATGCTGTACGACAAACCGGAGTTGATGCACCACTTGTTGGGGGTGTTGGCGGCTTCCGTCACCGATTATCTCAACGCTCAAATTCGCGCGGGCGCCCAGGCGGTACAGATCTTTGATACCTGGGGCGGGGTTCTCAGTCATGCTGCCTACCGGGAATTCTCCCTGCAGTATATGTCGCGTATCGTCAGTGGCCTGATCAGGGAGGCCGAAGGACGGCCGGTACCGGTGATTCTGTTCACCAAAGGTGGTGGCCAGTGGCTGGAGGCGATGGCAGACAGCGGTGCCGATGCCCTGGGGCTGGACTGGACCACCAATATCGGCAGTGCCCGTGCGCGGGTGGGTGACCGTGTCGCCTTGCAGGGTAATCTCGATCCGGCGGTGCTCTATGCCCAGCCCGAGCGCATACGCGCGGAAGTGGCGACACTGCTGGAGTCGTTCGGTGCGGGCCCGGGGCACGTGTTCAACCTGGGCCACGGCATTACCCCCGGTGTGGACCCGAGACACGCCGGCGCTATGATCGAGGCGGTACACGAGCTGTCGCCGCCATTTCACGGCTGAGATATGCCGACGGGTGATTTTTCGTGACACACATCACAAGTGTTTCGCCTAGCAGGCGCTAGAATCCCTTTTTAAAGAAGCGATAGTGGGTAGCTCTATGCGCGTTTTGCGCTTCGGGCTTACTATCAGCATCGGTCAGCGATAATTGAGGCAGCGGTATTTTTCACCGTGGCAACTGAGCAAGCAAAGGTACATGTGGACGATCTGCAGCGGGGGATGTTTGTCTCCCGCCTGGATCGCCCATGGACGCGGACACCCTTTGCGCTGCAGGGCTTTTATATCCGGGACCTAGCGGACATTCGCCAGCTGCAGAAATATTGCCGTTACGTTTATGTCGATGTAGTGAAAACCACCGGCGACGTCGGTCTAACGTTGCGCCGCATGGTCAGTGCCTCTGGCTCTCGAGCAGGCTCTGGGGCCGCGGGCCGCAAGCGGGCCATCGCCATTCCCTGCCGTCCGGTGCAGGTGTCCCATCAGGCCCATCCGCTACCGTCACCCGTGCGCCGGGAGGCACACAGAGCGCGCCGCCTGTACGGTGAGCTAGACACCGCTATGCGGAATCTCTCGGCGCAACTCAAGACTGGCCGCCCCCTGCCCCTGGTTGAGATCAGACGCAATGCGGAGTCACTGGTGGACAGTGTTCTGCGCAGTCCCGATGCCGCTGCCTGGCTGGCACGGGTGCGGGACAGGGACGCGCACACATACAGCCACTCCATCCGGGCGAGTATCTGGGCCATGCTGTTCGGGCGCCACATAGGTCTGCGCCACCAGGACCTGGTGCGACTGGCTACAGCCGCGCTGTTGAAAGACGTGGGTCTCACCTGTCTGCCGCAGGAATCCGTCGCCACAGACCGGAGCGACCCCCGTGGCGAACTGGAATACCGCAAGTTTGTCGAGCTGAGTGCGCAATTGTTGTCGGCGGATACACAGCTGGATCCACAGGTCACCGATATTGTCCGCGCCCATCGCGAGCGGCACGATGGCAGCGGCTATCCGCGCGGCTTGCGGGGGGACAAGATACCAGTGCTGGCGCGCATGTGCGGCATAGTTACTTTTTACGATGAAGTCACCAATCCCCGCGACGCAAGGGTTCCGGTGGCACCCTCCACAGCGGTCGCCCGGCTGTATGACCTCCGCGACAGCGCCTTTCAGGAGCAACTGGTGGTGGAGTTTATACAGGCCATCGGGCTGTATCCCACTGGCACTCAGGTGGAACTCTCAACAGGGGAAATTGGCGTGGTGGTGGAACAGAGCTATGAGCGCCGCTTAAAGCCAAAGGTGATGGTGGTGTTGGACAGCGATAAGCAGCCACTGCCCAAGGCGCGACTGTTCGATATGGCGGCGGACGATGACGCCAAGCAAAAGCTCATCGACCGGGGCAGTTTGAGTGTCGACGACAAGATCAGGATAGTACAGAGTGTGACACCGGACCTCTACGCGAGTGTGGATGTTGCGGCAGTGCGGGACAGCTATTTGTTTAGCCGGCGGCAACTGCCATCGCTGTTGGGCCGGATCTTTAGACCTTCCCGTAGCGGCAGCCGCGGCTAACCGGTTGCCGAAAAGGCCCTCCCTAGCTTTTCTCAGCCCGGGCTTGCGGCCGTATCCGCAAGCCCTCCACCGCCAATCAACCGGCTGCGAATCTGATTTAGAACCCCGTCAACACAAAGAGTGGCCGATGTCAGTCCAGCTCTCCAAATGCCTGGCCCATGCGCACCGGGCTTTCCGCCTGCAGAGCTTCCAGCCAGCGGACCCTGTCCGCCCCCAGTAACAAAATCACTGTGGAGCCCAGCCGGAAACGGCCCAGTTCTTCGCCCCTCTCCAGCCGAACCTGATCCTTTTGCCCATAGTGGGTGGTGCGGATACGCCGCCTGTAGGGGGTAACCAGCCCCGCCCATACCGTCTCGATACTGGCGACGATCATGGCCCCGACGAGGATCACGGCCATGGGGCCGGCGCTGGTATCGAACAGGCACACCACACGCTCGTTGCGGGCAAACAGTCGCGGCACGTTTTCCGCGGTGGTCGTGTTGACGGAAAACAACTGGCCCGGTACATGGACCATCGCTTGCAGTCTGCCGGCGAGCGGCATATGGACCCGGTGGTAATCCTTTGGCGACAGATACACTGTGGCAAAGCTGCCCCCGGTAAACCGGGCAGCGGTTTCCGGATCTCCCCCCACCAGTTCCAGCAGACTGTAATCGCGGCCCTTGGCCTGGAAGATACGGCCGTTATGAATTTCCCCCAACTGGCTGATACTACCGTCCGCTGGGCACACCAGGGTATCCTCGCCACCGGCGATGGGGCGGGCTTCCGGCTTGAGGGCGCGGGTGAAAAAATCGTTGAAAGTTCCGTAGGCGGTGCAGTCCTGCTCCAGCGCTTCTTCCATATTCACGTCGTATTTCTGTACAAACCAGCGGGTAAATGGATCCTTGATCCACTTGAGGCGGGTTTCCGCCAGCACACCGGCAGCGCGGGACAAGGCGCGCTGTGGTGTGAGGTATTGCAGGGAGCAGAACAATTTCGGGTGCATAGTTTTTTTACTTTGGTTTACAGGAGTTACTTTTCCACCGGGGTTTCGGGCAGGTTACCCCACTCGCTCCATGAGCCGGGGTAGGCGCGGATGTCGAAGCCGAGGGATTTGCCCACCAGCCAGGTAAAGCCGGAACGATGGTGACTCTGGCAATGGGTCACAATTTTCTGCTCACCGGTGAGCCCCAATTGTGCCAGCAGCTGGCGCGCATCCCTGCGGATGCGCCGGTGCCGCTTGGGGTCCATCAGCTGCGTCCACTCGCAGTTGACGGCGCCGGGGATGTGCCCGCCTCTCAGGGCCAGCACTTTCTCGCCGCAGTATTCCTGTGGTGAACGGGCGTCCCAGACTGAAAATTGTGGATCTCCCAACTGCTGTAGTATCTCTTCGGCAGTGGCGGGGATGGCTGTGTCAATCTCGATGTCGATATCGCTCGGGGGCGGAATGGTGGCTTCCCGGGACAGGGGCAGATTCTCCCCCAGCCAGGCGCAGGTGCCGCCGTTCAGGTAGCTGTAGTGCCGGTGACCGATTACCTCCAGTGTCCACAGAAAGCGGCCGGCCCAGCCGCCCCCCTCATCGTCAAATGCCACCACATGGTGTTGCGGGCGCAAACCGAGGCTGCGGAATAACTCCGTCAGTCGCTCTACACTGGGCAGTTTGCCGGGTGCCGGCGGTGTGCCGGCCATCAGTGCCTGAAACGGCAGGTGCACGGCACCGGGAATATGGCCGTGGGCATAAGTTTCAGGGCCACTCAGATCCACCAGCAGCAAATCCTCGCGATCGAGCAGGCCCGCCAGCTGCTGTGGCTCGAGAATCAAAGGCAGTGACTGTGACAAGGGAATCCCTCTGCAATCCAATGGTTGTTAAAGCGGCCCGTTAGCAGGTATGGCGGCCGTCGCCACACCGGGTATGCTGTTTACTGGTGCGTTAATTTTGCCGCTGCAAGCTGTTGCGCAGATGCAGGAAGCTGTTCATACGGCGCTGGCTGATGGCACCGCGCTGCAACGCCTCGGCGATGGCACAGCCGGGCTCGTCCTGATGCCGGCAATCGCGAAAACGGCAGCGGCCGATAAAGGGGCGAAACTCCACAAAGCCCTCCAGCAGCGATTGCTCGCTCATGTGCCACAGGCCGAATTCCCGAATGCCCGGAGAGTCTATCAGATCCCCACCGCCCGGCAGGTGGAACAGTTCCGCCGCAGTGGTTGTGTGAGTGCCTTTGAGGGTGGCCTGGGAAAGAGCGCCGATGCGCGCTCCCGCATCCGGCAGCAGGGCGTTGACCAGGGAGGATTTGCCCACCCCGGACTGGCCGACAAAAACACTGGTGCCTTGAGCGAGGGTGCGCAACAACTGCGGCAGCCCTTCCCCGGTCTTGGTGGAAAGACGTATCACCGGATAGCCCAGTTGCGGGTAGGGTTGCAGAATCTCCGCCAGTGCCTCCCGGTTTTGGTGGTCAATCAAATCGATTTTATTGAGCAGCAAGATTGGTTTGATGCCAGTGGCTTCGGCTGCCACCAGATAGCGGTCGATGGCATTGGCAAAAGGTTGCGGACGGGGGGCAATCACGATGGCGATGCGATCGATATTGGCCGCCACCGTTTTCAGGTCGCCGTAGCGATCCGGCCGCTGCAATTCGGAGTGGCGCTGCAACCGTGCGCCGACTACCCCTAGACTTCCGGCAGCCCCGTCCACCGCAGGCCGCCAGGCGACCCGGTCGCCGGTCACCAGTGGGTCGATATTGGCGCGCAGATGGCAGCGCTGACGCAGCGTGCGGTCATCGCTGGCCTCCACAAGTACCTGGGTGCCATAGTTGGCGATCACAAGGCCGGTCCGCTCAGTGCCCAGATGGCCCTCCTGCAGCGCACCCTCTGCCCGCTGGGCGCTCCGGCGCGCCCTCTCCTCCCGCTCCTGCTGGATTTTGTCGATGCGCCACAACTGACGCCGGCTGAGTTTGCGTTTGCTCATTTGGGGGACCGGGGCTGACACGCCGCGGATTATAGCTTGCATCGCCCGGTCAATGCGGTACCTTGCGCGGAGTTATCGAGGAGGTCTTGTGGAGCAGAATAATTTGATCTGGATCGACCTGGAAATGACAGGACTGGATCCCGAGGCCGAGCGCATCATCGAAATCGCCACCATAGTGACAGACTCCAACCTCAACATTCTGGCCGAGGGCCCGGTCCTGGCGATACACCAAAGCGATACACTGCTCAACGCCATGGACGACTGGAATACGGAGCAGCATGGTGGTTCCGGGCTGGTGACACGGGTGCGCGAGTCGCGATTGGATGAGCGCGAGGCGGAGCGCGAAACGCTGGAATTCCTGCGCCAGTGGGTGCCGGAGGGAGCCTCTCCCATGTGCGGCAACTCCATCGGTCAGGACCGGCGCTTTCTGGTCAAATATATGCCGGCGCTGGAGCGCTATTTTCACTACCGCAATCTGGATGTAAGTTCGGTGAAAGAGCTGGCGCGGCGCTGGCGTCCCGATGTGCTGGAAGGTGTGCAGAAGCAGAGTTGCCACCTCGCGCTGGAAGATATCCGCGATTCCATCAACGAGCTGCGCCACTACCGGGAGCATTTCTTCCGCCTGTAGAGGCCCCTCTTATTGCGGGCGCCGAAGCTTGCGTTTGCGGTGCCTTCCGCTGCGCAACCTGGCCAGCGCCCAGCGGATGTGTTCCGCTACCAGCGCACTGGCGCTGGGCAGCGCCTGTTCAAGCAGTCCAATCACTTCCGGGCCGGGTTCGGAGTTGCCTATTGCCACCGCCAGATTTCGCCGCCAACGCTCATAGCCGATGCGGCGGATGGCGGAGCCGGCAGTTTTGCGCAGAAATTCCTCTTCGTCCCAGCGGAACAGCTGCGACAGCTCGCCGTTGTCCAGCCCGTGGCGGGGGTGAAAATCGGTCTCGGCAGTGGGTTTGGCAAATCTGTTCCAGGGGCAGATGATCTGGCAGTCGTCGCAGCCGAACACCCGGTTGCCCATGGGCTCGCGAAATTCCTCGGGTATAGGGCCGAGGTTTTCGATGGTCAGATAGGAAATGCAGCGACGTGCATCCAACTGGTAGGGACCGACAAAGGCATCGGTGGGGCACACCTTCAGGCAGGCGGTGCAGTCGCCGCATTGATTGCGCTGTGGCTTGTCATCCACCGGGAGTGCGAGGCTGGTGTATACCTCCCCGAGAAAAAACCAGGAGCCGGCGTTTTCGCTCAGCACCATGCAGTTTTTCCCGATCCAGCCCAGGCCGGCCTTTTCCGCCAGGGCGCGTTCCATCACCGGCGCACTGTCGGTGAAGGCGCGACCGCTACAGTGGAGTCCCCGCGCATTGCAAAAAAGCTCTATTTTCTGTGCCAGGTGCGCCAGGCGCTTGCGGATCAGCTTGTGGTAGTCGCGCCCGGTTGCGTAGCGGGAGACATAGGCCTTGCTGGAATCCTTGAGTATGCGCACCGGCGCTGTGTCCGGTGGCAGATAGTCCAGGCTTGCACTGATCACCCTCAGCGTGTTTGGCTCCAGCAATCCCGGGCGCCAGCGCTTTTCTCCGTGTGCGGCCATCCACTCCATGGTCCCGTGATGGCCGGCGCGCAGCCAGGCGGTGAGCCGTTCGCCATGCTCTTCCAGGTGGCAATCGGTAATGCCGATCTGCTGGAAGCCGAGTTCGCGTCCCCAGATCTTTATCAGTCCCGCCAACTCGGCGAGCAGTGCTTCACTTGTGGACATCGGTGAATTGCATTCAGTTAGGGACTGCCGGCGCAGCGCCCGCCGTGTGAGGTGGAACAAATTGCGCGCCGGGAGCGTTATACTTTCCACACGCCGCGCAGAGGGAAGTTTTCTCCTGCGCATTTTGCCACAGTTTAAATTTTGACCATACTGTCGGAGTCGCATGAACAGCCCTCGGCCCCTGTACAGCGCCGCCACCGTGCGCCAACTCGATCAGCGCGTGACCAACGCCTTGGGTATAGCTTCCCTGGTGTTGATGAAGCGTGCCGGGCGGGCAGTTTTTACCGAGCTGCGGCGGCGCTGGTGCGGCACCAAGCGCATCCAGGTGTTTTGTGGCGGTGGCAATAACGGCGGTGACGGCTATGTAGTGGCCGGCTTGGCCGCGCAACAGCAGCTGCCCGTCACCGTCTACGCCTGCTCCGATCCGCAGGAACTGGCCGGGGATGCACATCTCGCGTACCAATTCGCGCGGCAGGAGGGTGTGAAAATCGTTTCCTCCCTGGCGCAGATGGATACTGCCGATGCCGATGCCGATGCCGATGCCGATGCCGACACCGTCACCGTTGACGCCTTGCTGGGCACTGGCTTCCGGGGCCCGCTGCGGGAGCGCTACGCACTGGCAGTGGAGCATGTAAACAAATCCTGTGGGCCTGTGTTGGCGGTGGACATTCCCTCCGGGGTGGAGTCCGACACGGGTCACGCGGATGCCGCCGTGCAGGCGGACGCGACTGTGACCTTTATCGGGCGCAAATTCGGCCTCTACTGTGGTCGCGGTGCCGCCTGTGCCGGTGAAGTGGTGTTCAATGCCCTGGGTGCGCCGGAACAGGTATATGCGGACGCTGTGCCCCTGGCTCTTCGCTACGGTGACACCAGTGTGCCTCGGTTGCCGGAGCGCGCCCGGGACAGTTACAAGCATCAATTCGGCCATGTGCTGGTGGTCGGTGGTGACAGCGGCTTTGGCGGTGCGGCGGTGATGGCGGCCGAGTCCGCGGCCCGCACCGGAGCGGGTCTGGTATCGCTGGCCACACGGCCTCAGCATCTGCCGGCGGCGTTGACCCGCTGCCCGGAGGTGATGGTGCACCCGGTGGTCTCCGGCCAGGAACTGGAGCCGCTGCTACAGGGGCCCAGTGTAATCGCTGTGGGACCCGGGCTCGGGCGTGCGCCCTGGGGGGAGCAACTACTGGCGCGGGCCGCCCGCGCTCAGGCGCCGGTGGTGCTGGATGCCGATGCACTGAATATTCTCGCCGCCGGCCGGGTGCTGGCGGGTATGCGCCGGGACGACTGGATACTGACCCCCCATGCGGGAGAGGCCGCACGGCTGATTGGCTGTGATGCGGCGGAAGTGCTGGCGGACCCCATTGCCGCGGTCAGCGCGATTCAGCGCAAGTTCAGCGGCGTGGTGATACTTAAGGGCGTGGGCACTCTGATCGCCCACGACAAAGGCGTGGATCTCCTTAACAGCGGCAACCCCGGGATGGCCTCCGGTGGTATGGGGGATCTGCTTACCGGCATTATCGCGGGCCTGGTCGCCCAGCGTATGTCGTTGTTGCAGGCGGCCCGTCTGGGGGTCTGGCTGCACGGCGCGGCCGGTGACCGGGCAGGTCAGGACGGCCGGCGGGGTTTGCTGGCCACCGATTTGTTGCCCTGGGTGCGCAGGCTGGTGGACTGAAATGCCGACCGAACTGCAATTCACTCTGGTGGACGAAGAGGCCACCCTGGGCGCCGGCGAGGCGCTGGGACGCGCTTGCCTGGCGGTGGGTCTGCAGCGGGGACTGGCAATCTTTCTACGGGGGCAGTTGGGAGCCGGTAAAACCACCCTTTGTCGCGGTGTTCTGCGGGCCTGTGGCCATGCCGGGGCAGTAAAAAGCCCCACCTACACCCTGGTGGAACCCTATGAGTTTGGCGCCCTGCGCGTTTTCCATTTCGATCTCTACCGTTTAGGGGATGCGGAGGAACTGGAATTCATGGGGGTGCGGGACTATCTGGCACCTGGGAGTCTCAGCCTTGTGGAGTGGCCAGAGCGAGGTGAAGGTGTGCTGCCGCGGGCGGATATCGATGTTGAACTGGGAGTCCTCGATAGTGGTCGACAGCTGTGTCTGGAGGCCAATTCCAGCTCCGGCAGTAAAGTGATCGCAGCACTGGCCCACTTGCTGGGGCCGCAATCCCCGCGCGGTAAATCCGGCATGTAACCGTTTGATGTGTTGTGGGGGCTTAGCGGGCATGGGCCGCAAATCCGGGTTGAGAGGGGCCGCTTAGTTTTTTCAACAAACTGTTGAAGGCCGCCGACGGGAAGCGGTTTATGCGGATCAGGGAAGAGGCACTAACGACAACAGGAGTTTTGGCACTGTAATGAAGAAGGTGTGGAAGCAGTTGTGCGGGCTGAGCGTTGCCCTTGTCCTGGCCCTCCCGGCGATGGCGGCGGAGGTTCAGGGGGTGCGTCTGTGGAGGGCGCCGGATCACACCCGCCTGGTGTTCGATCTGACTGCTCCCGCCGAGCACCAGCTGTTTACTTTGCGAGGTCCGGACCGCGTTGTCGTCGATGTGAACAACACCCGCCTTCGGGCCCAGCTGGACGGGTTGGAACTGGAGGGAACCCCGATCGAGCGGCTGCGCTATGCCCGCCACAACGAGAAGGATCTGCGCGTGGTGCTGGACCTGAAGCAGCAGGTCAATCCGCGCAGTTTTGCCCTGCGCCGTCACCAGAATCTTCCCGACCGCCTGGTGATCGACCTGTACGACCGGGCACAAAGTGAGGAAATCTCACTGCAGCAGGTAAGCCGCGAGCGCGCCATCGTCATCGCCATCGATGCGGGGCACGGCGGAGAGGATCCGGGTGCGCTGGGTCCAGGGGGCCTGAAGGAAAAGGACGTAGTGCTCGCCATCAGCCGCCAGCTGCGGAAATTCATCGATGCCCGACCCGGCTTTTCCGCCAAACTGGTGCGCGGTGGTGACTACTATGTACCCCACCGGGAGAGGGTCAACAAAGGCCGGCAGCTGCGCGCCGATCTGTTTGTTTCCATTCATGCCGACGCCTTTATCCGCAAAAGCGCGCGTGGCGCGGGTGTCTATGCACTGTCGTCGCGGGGCGCCACCAGCGAGACGGCCCGGTTTTTGGCCCAGCGGGAAAACGAGTCCGACCTGATCGGTGGTGTCGGCAATCTCAATCTGGGGGATAAAGACGATACGCTGGCGGGGGTGCTGCTGGACCTGTCCATGACGGCCTCGATCAATGCCAGTCTCGACATAGGAAGCAGTGTGCTGGGGCAGCTGGGAACCCTAACCCACCTGCACAAGAAGCGTGTGGAACAGGCCAACTTCGCAGTGCTGAAGTCCCCGGATGTGCCGTCCATTCTGGTGGAGACCGGATTTATCACCAATCCGCAGGAGGCCAGTCGCCTGCGCGATCTCAAGTTCCAGCGCCGGCTGGCAGAAAAAATCAGTGAGGGTATAGTGTCCTACTTTGTCAGCCACCCGCCCGCCGGCACCTGGCTGGCTGCCAACCCGGCTTCCCGCTCGCGGCGCCACACCATCGCCCGCGGGGACACCCTGAGCGGTATCGCCCTGCGTTACAAGGTGTCGGTGGCGGCATTGAAAGAATTAAACGGCATCGACAGCTCGGTGATCCGTGTGGGACAGACGCTGACTATCCCCTCCGGCTGAGGTGGTGCCAGGCACCGCCCGGAGGTGGCGGCCAGCCATCGGCCGGCATTGGAAGAGCACAGGACGTATCCAGCCTATGCGCGACAGAATCGAGCAATTATCCCCCCGCCTCGCCAACCAGATCGCCGCCGGCGAAGTGGTGGAGCGCCCCGCATCAGTGGTCAAGGAACTGCTGGAAAACAGTCTCGACGCCGGGGCCTCGCGCCTGGAGGTGGAGGTGGAGAGTGGCGGCGTCAAGCGGATCAAGGTGCGTGATAACGGCCAGGGCATAGAGCGCGAGGACTTGGCGTTGGCACTGGAACGGCACGCCACTTCCAAAATCCATGTGTTGGAGGATCTGGAGGCGGTGGCTACGCTGGGTTTTCGCGGCGAGGCCCTCGCCAGCATCTCATCGGTGGCGCGGCTGACCCTGGCCAGCAGCCGCGACGACAGTGGCAAGGGTTGGCAGGTGGGTGCCGAGGGTCGGGACATGCGACCGCAGCTTGCACCGATTGCCCATCCCCAGGGCACCAGCGTCGATGTGCGGGACCTGTTTTTCAATACCCCGGCGCGGCGCAAGTTCCTGCGCACCGAAAAGACGGAATTCAACCGCATTGATGAGGTTATCAGGCGGTTGGCACTGTCGCGCTTCGATGTCTCCATCAACTTGCGCCACAACGGTAAGGGCGTGCACAACCTGCGTGCAGGTAGTGGACGGGTGGAAATGGAGCGGCGTGTGGCCCAGGTGTGCGGTCCGGCATTCATGCAAAATGCGCTGCACCTGGATGTGGAGCGCAACGGACTGCGCTTGTGGGGCTGGGTGGCCGAGCCGGCCTTTTCGCGCTCCCAGGCGGACCTGCAGTTTTTCTATGTCAACGGCCGCGCCATTCGCGACAAGGTTGTCAGCCACGCAGTGCGGCGGGCATTTGCAGATGTCCTGTATCACGGTCGTCACCCCGCATTTGTACTCTACCTGGAACTGGACCCGGCAGCCGTGGATGTGAACGTACACCCCACCAAGCACGAGGTGCGCTTTCGCGACAGCAGGTTGGTACATGATTTTCTGTTTGGCAGTCTGCAGCGCGCCCTCGCCGAGGTGCGACCGGGGCAGACTGAAGTCCAGCAGCCGGAAGCTGGCGTCGATGGGGACAGGGGGGTAACCGTTGCTCAGCAAACTATGCCGCTGACCCCCCGGCCCTCCCCGCAACGGCTGCGGGAGCAGATGCAGACCTATGGCGCCCTGCATCGACCGGAGGGCGAAACAGCGGGGGTGCCGGTCAGTGCACTGGCGCCGGCACAAGCTCCGGTTGCGGAGCAAACGCTGCCGGAGCGGGGGGAGGCTGGAGAGGTGCCACCATTGGGGTTCGCCCTGGCCCAGTTGCACGGTATCTATATCCTGGCGCAAAATGCTTCAGGATTGATTGTGGTGGACATGCACGCCGCCCATGAGCGCATCGTCTACGAGCAGATGAAAAAGGCCCACGCCGCTGGCGGCATTCAGGCCCAGCCACTGCTGGTGCCGGTCACCCTGGCTGTGAGTCAGCGCGAGGCGGACTGTTTCGAGGAGCGCAGCGAGGAGTTTGTCGCGCTGGGTTTCGTCTTGCAGCGTGCGGGGCCGGAAAGTCTGCTGGTGCGCCAGGTGCCCACAGTACTGCACAGCGCCGAAGTGGAGCAGCTGGTGCGCGACGTGCTGGCCGATTTGCTGGCCCAGGGCGGCAGCGACCGTATCGGTGAGCGCATCAACCAGATTCTCGCCACCATGGCCTGCCACGGTTCGGTGCGCGCCAACCGCCGGCTCACAGTGCCGGAAATGAACGCACTGCTGCGGGATATGGAAAACACGGAGCGCAGTGGCCAGTGCAACCACGGCCGCCCCACCTGGACCCAGATCAAACTGGCAGAGGTGGACAAGTGGTTTTTGCGTGGTCGGTAACTGGCGATGCAGTGTGAATGAGTGCAGTGAGAAAGAAAAACCGCGCGCGTTTTTCCTGCTGGGCCCCACAGCCTGCGGCAAGACGGATTTGGCTATGGCGCTCTGTGAGCGGCTGCCCCTGGAGCTGATCAGCGTCGACTCGACACTGGTGTATCGGGGGCTCGATATCGGGTCCGCCAAGCCGACGCCCGCGGAGCTGGCGCGCCACCCCCACCGGCTGATCGATATCTGTGACCCTGCCGAAGCCTACTCCGCCGGACGTTTTCGCCGCGATGCGCTGGCGGCCATGGGCGAAGTGGTCGCCGCGGGCAAGACGCCGCTGCTGGTTGGCGGAACCATGCTCTATTTTCGCGCTCTACTGGAGGGTATGGCGGAGCTGCCGCCGGCGGATCCGGCCCTGCGCGCCGAGATAGAGGCGCGTGCACAGCGCGAGGGCTGGCCGGCACTGCACCGGGAGCTGCAGCGGATCGATCCCGAACTGGCGGCGCAGTTGCACCCCAACCACTCGGCGCGTATCGAGCGGGGCCTGGAGGTGTTCAGGCTCACGGGTCAGCCACTTTCGGTGTTGCGCCGGCGACAGGCCCAGGGTGGCGTAAGGGACAGCTTCAACCTGCGCCAGTTGGCGCTGTTGCCCCGGGACAGAGAGCTGTTGCACGCCCGCATCGAGAGCCGGTTCCAGCAAATGCTGGAGCGCGGTTTTGTCGCCGAAGTGACGTCCCTGCGCGATCGCGGCGACCTGTGCGAGGAACTGCCCGCAATCCGCTCGGTCGGATATCGGCAGGTGTGGCAATTTCTGGAGGGGCGGCTGAGCCGCGACCAGATGCTGCAGGCGGGAATCGCCGCCACCAGGCAACTGGCCAAGCGCCAGCTCACCTGGCTGCGACGCTGGCCGGATCTGGTGCGTATTTACATACAGAAAGAGGATGGCCGGGTGCGCAAAAATGACGAAATCTTGGCGGAGGCCTTGAAATTTCTCAGCTGAGCATCCATAACGTGGTTGGGCTGCAAAAAGACAGGCCGGTTCAGTCAGTTCATTCGCAGAGTCCGGTCATGCCCGGCTCTTTTTTATGCGTGTATTCAACCGTAACCGTTTTTTAGTTCGCGGCATTCGCGGACGCGATTGCGGCCTGCATATCGCTTCTAGCTTTTGACAAGGAGAAAAACATGTCAAAAGGGCATAGCTTACAAGACCCTTATCTCAACGTACTGCGCAAAGAGCGTATACCTGTTTCAATTTACCTGGTAAACGGTATCAAACTTCAAGGACAGATCGAATCGTTTGACCAGTTCGTGGTTCTGCTGAAAAACACTGTCAGCCAGATGGTGTACAAGCACGCGATATCTACGGTAGTGCCGTCCCGGGCAGTGCGCCTGCCGCTGCTGAATCCGGCCGCTCAGGCCGGCGGTGCCGAGGGCGAAGGTGGCGAGCGAGAATCTTTCGGCTGAGCACTGTCCCATCCAGTGACCGGCGCCCCGGAATGACGGGGTGCCGGCGGTTTGCTCCGGGGGCGTCTGCGGGTTTTGTCCGCCACGCTATACCCCCGCGTCCCTGGCACCTGCGGGTATCCGGCGTATTGAGCCTGTTCGAGAGAGTACTTCTTGTTTTTTGACCGACCTGAATCCGGTGAGCTGGCGGTACTGGTGCACCTGCAACTGTCCGCCATCGACAGCCCGGGCGACCCCCGAGAATTTGAGGAGCTGGCGCTGTCTGCCGGCGCCGATCCAGTGGCTTTCATCTTTGGTCAGCGCGCCGCGCCGGCCCCCAAGACGTTCGTCGGCCGGGGCAAGCTGGACGAGATCCAGCGAGCGGTGAAGGAGCATGGCGCAGAGCTGGTCATTTTCGACCACACCCTGTCCCCCAGCCAGGAGCGCAATATAGAGCGCGAACTGCGCTGCCGGGTGTTGGACCGCACCGGTCTGATTCTGGATATCTTTGCCCAGCGGGCCCGCACCCATGAAGGCAAGCTCCAGGTTGAGCTGGCGCAGTTGCGCCATATGGCCACCCGCCTGGTGCGCGGGTGGACACACCTGGAGCGGCAAAAAGGTGGCATAGGCCTGCGCGGGCCCGGTGAAACCCAGCTGGAAACGGACCGCCGCCTGTTGCGCGCACGTATTGATTCCATCGAGAAAAGGCTGGAGAGGGTGCGTCGCCAGCGGGCCCAGGGGCGGCGTGCGCGGCGCCGCGCCGAGGTCGTCACTGTATCCCTGGTGGGCTATACCAATGCCGGCAAGTCTACCCTGTTCAATCGTCTTACCGGCGCCGGTGTTTACGTGCGCGACCAGCTGTTCGCCACCCTGGATCCTACTATGCGCCGGGTCGAACTGCCCAATGTGGGTACCGCGATCCTGGCCGATACGGTGGGTTTTGTGTCCCATTTGCCCCATCGGCTGGTTGAGGCTTTTCGTGCCACCCTGGAAGAGGCAGCCAGTGCCACTCTACTGCTGCATGTGGTCGACGCGGCTGCCGAGGATCGCTTGCATCTGATGGAGCAGGTGCAAAACGTCCTCGGCGAAATAGGTGCGGGAGAGCTGCCGCAGTTGGTGGTGTACAACAAAATTGACCTGTTGCAGGACCGGGGTCCGGCGATCGACCGCGATGGGCAGGGCATTCCCCGCGCCGTGTGGCTGTCGGCGGCCACCGGAGAGGGCTGTGATCTGCTGCTTGAGGCTATCGCCGAACTTGTCGGGGAGCAGCTGGTGTCCGGCACTCTGGTACTGCCGGCACACCAGTCGCGGCTGCGTGCTCAACTTTATGAGGTCGGCGCCGTACAGGCGGAAAGCTATCGTGAAAACGGTGACTGCGAACTGCGCCTGATCCTGCCGCGCGGCGACCTGCAAAGACTGCTGGCACCCTTTGGCGACTCAGAGGGTGCTCCCCACTGGCAGCCCCTAAGCGAACCATAGTCGGGGCAAGCTGCGATATTTCATCGGCGAAGGATGCTAGAATCTGGCCCTAAGCAAACGCCTAACGATCAGAGTTGGAGTAATTAAATGGCCTGGAACGAGCCGGGTGGTAATAACAAAGATCCCTGGGGTGGCGGTAACCGCAACGGCGGTCCACCGGACCTGGACGAGGTGCTGCGCAAGCTGCAGCAGAAACTGAGTGGCTTGTTTGGGGGCGGAGGCCCGGCCGCCACCGGTGGCGGCAGCAGTTCGGGGCGCTTCCCCTGGGCGCTGGTGCTGATAGTGGCGGCGGTGCTCTACGGACTCTGGGGCTTCTACCAGGTGGATGCCAACGAGTCGGCAGTGGTATTGCGCCTGGGCAAGTACCATTCCACGGAAACCGCCGGACTGCACTGGAATCCGCCGCTGATCGATCGGGTCACCAAGGTCAATGTCACCGAGGTGCGGACCGAGAGGACCACCGGGCAAATGCTCACGGAGGATGCGAATATCGCCGAGGTGGTACTGCAGGTCCAGTGGCATATCGACGATGCCGAGTCCTATGTGTTGCGCGTGCGCGACCCCCTCAAGAGCCTGCAGGAAGCTACCGAGAGCGCACTGCGTCACGTGGTGGGTTCAGCTTCCCTGGAGGGTGTTATTTCTCAGAACCGCACCCAGGTTTCCGCAGATACGCAGAAGCGCCTGCAGGAATACCTAGATATGTATCAGACCGGCATCCGTATCGATGTGGTCAACCTGACCGACGCCACGGCGCCGCGCGAGGTGCAGGACGCCTTCGATGACGTGGTGCGGGCGCGGGAAGACGAGGTGCGCCTGCAGAATGAGGCGCAGGCCTACGCCAATCAGGTGATTCCGGTGGCGCGGGGCCGCGCCCAGCGCCTGATCGAAGAGGCGGAAGCCTACAAGACCCGTGTAGTCGAGTCGGCTCGCGGTGAAACGGTGCGCTTCGAAAAACTGTTGCAGGAGTATCAGGCAGCGCCGGTGGTGACCCGCGAGCGCCTCTACCTGGATACAGTGCAGGAGGTGATGAGCAATACCTCCAAGGTGATGGTGGATGTGGAGGGCGGTAACAACATGATGTACCTGCCCCTGGACAAATTGGCGAGAGAATCCGCCGACCGCACCGCCCAGACCAAGGATGTTACTCCAGCGGTAATTGACGAAGTGTACCGGCGTGTAGTCGAGCGCTTCCGCGGCGAAGCCGGCAACGGTCGCCGCGGCCGTGAAGTGCGCTGAGGGGGCTAGCTATGAACAACAGAACACTGATCATTGTCGCCGCATTACTGCTCGCCATACTGGCGATTTCCAGCAGTGCATTTGTGGTGAAGGAAACCGAGAAGGCGGTGCTGCTGCGCTTTGGCGAGGTGGTGCGCAGCGACTATGGACCGGGTCTCTACTTCAAGATTCCGCTGGTGCACCAGTTGCGCAAGTTCGACGCCCGTATCCAGACCGTGGACTCCAGTCCGGTGCGCATGTTGAACAGCGAAAACAAATTCATGATGGTGGACTCCTACGCCAAGTACCGTATTTCCGACGTGGATCGATTTTATGTGGCCACCCGTGGCGATGAGCGCAACGCGGTACGGCTGCTGGCGGAGCAGATCAACGACCGGCTGCGCAACCAGTTTGGTGTGCGCGACCTGCACGAGGTGGTCAGCGGGCAGCGCGACGAGCTGATGGCGGAAATCACCAAGAATCTCAACCAGGCGGCACAGGGCAACCTGGGTGTGGAGATCATCGATGTGCGGGTCAAGCGCATCGATCTGCCGCCGGAGGTCTCCGAGTCGGTATTCCAGCGTATGCGCGCCGGCCGTGAGCTTGAGGCCCGGGACCACCGCGCCAAGGGTGAGGAGGCCAGCGAGCGTATTCGCGCCAACGCCGATCGCCAGGTGGTCGAGATAGGTTCCGAAGCCTACCGTAAATCGGAAGAGTTGCGCGGCGCCGGCGATGCGGAGGCGGCCAAGATCTACGCCCAGGCGTTCAACAAGGACCCGGAGTTCTACAGCTTCACCCGCAGCCTCAAGGCCTATCGGGATTCCTTCAACGATCGCGCCGACACGCTGCTTCTCAAGCCGGACAGTGAGTTCTTCCGCTATCTGAAGGACTCCGAGGGCGGCACGGATCAATGAGTGACGGGCGCTTCGAGCGCCCACTACCTTCCGGCTTACAGTTGGTGTTAAAATTGCGCAAACCGGGCGTCGCCCGGTTTTTTCGTGTTTGCGGGCCGGGCCCGGTTGGCTGGGTCTGCGCGTGCCATCTTGCCCCGTTCCGTCCAGGTGGACGGAACCACTGTTGAACAAGTGTCATTTTTACCATGACCCAAGCTGATCGCTGGTTGCTGCCGGACGGCATCGCCGAGATATTGCCCGCCGATGCCAAGAGCATTGAGACCCTGCGCCGGCGCCTGCTGGATCTCTATCACAGCTGGGGCTACGAATTGGTGATTCCGCCGATGGTGGAGTTCACCGACTCGCTGTTGATCGGAATGGGGCGGGATATAGACCTGAGCACTTTCAAGGTCACCGATCAACTGTCCGGCCGCACCCTGGGTATCCGTGCGGACATCACCCCGCAAGCCGCCCGCATCGATGCCCACAGCTTTCCCCGTACCGGTGCCAACCGCCTGTGCTACGCGGGCCAGGTACTGCACACGCGACCGCGTACCGCCATGGCCTCCCGCGCGCCCATCCAGATCGGCGCGGAGTTGTATGGGGTCGACAACCTGCTGGCGGATATCGAAGTGATATCGCTGATGCTGGAATCCCTGTTGGTCGCGGGGGTAGAGCGGATTCATCTGGATCTCGGCCATGTGATGATATACCGCAGTCTGGCGACAGCAGCGGCGCTGGACGACGATCAACAGCACGAACTCTTTGCCCTGTTGCAGAGCAAGGCCAGTGCCGATATTGAGCGCTGGGTAGCCGCCAACGTCGCCGAACCCCGCTGTGCCCGCTGGCTCTGTACGCTGCCGCAGCTGGCGGGGAGCGAAGACTGCCTGGCCCGGGCCCGGGATCTGTTCAGCGATGCACCCGCGGATCTGAGGGGCGCACTGGAAGACCTGCGTCGGACTGCCAGCCACCTGGCGCGGCGTTATCCGGCGGTGGAACTCTTCTTCGATTTGAGTGAAGTGCGCGGCTACGATTACGAGACCGGACTGGTGTTCGCCGCCTATACGCCGGGCTATGGTCAGGCCCTCGCCAACGGCGGTCGCTATAACGGTATCGGCGCAGTATTCGGTCGCGAGCGGGCCGCTACCGGTTTCAGTACCGACCTGGTGGCACTGAATACCCTCGGTTGCGGCGGGGAGCCGGAGCGTGGTGCCATCCTTGCGCCGGCGGCCGAGGATGAAGAGCTGTGGCATGCGGTACAGGCGTTGCGCGAGCGCGGCGAGGTAGTGATCAGCGCCCTGCCGGATGGCGGTGCAGATGAACTCTGCGCCCGTTGCGAGCGCAAACTGGTCCTTGAGGGTGGTGAATGGCGGGTAGAGCCGCAGAGCTGACCAGGGATTTCCCGAGGCTGGTGGTGGAGTGCCGAACTTTGCAGCGCCTGGGGTGTGCATCTGGGTCAGCTATTAACCCGACGCTGAATTAAGTTGCCGAAGTAGTGCGGCACAGGTCATTGAAGCTCAAGCAATTCCGCGTAATTGCACAGGTTTTCAAGGGCGACAATCCGCGGCTGCCAATACCAGCGGCCGGGTCAACGAGCTAATGCGTTAACGGTGGGATTTGCGTAGATGGGCAAAAATGTAGTGGTGCTGGGTACCCAGTGGGGCGATGAGGGCAAGGGTAAGATCGTCGATCTGCTGACGGAAAAAGTGGCCCTGGTGGTGCGTTTCCAGGGTGGTCACAACGCCGGCCATACGCTTGTGATCGACGGCGAAAAAACCGTTTTACACCTGATTCCCTCCGGTATTCTGCGCCCCAGTGTGACCTGCCTGATTGGCAACGGTGTGGTGCTGTCGCCGGAAGCGTTGCTTGTGGAAATGGACGAGCTGCAAGCGAAAGGTGTGCCGGTACGCGAGCGCCTGCGTCTGTCTCCCGCCTGCCCGCTGATTCTTCCGGTGCATGTGGCACTGGACCAGGCGCGGGAAAAGGCGCGCGGTGCCAAGGCGATCGGCACCACCGGGCGCGGCATAGGCCCCGCCTACGAAGACAAGGTGGCACGCCGGGGACTGCGTCTCGGGGATCTGCGCAATTGGGACAGCTTCTGTGCCCAGTTGCAGGAGCTGCTCGAGTACCACAATTTTATCCTCACCCACTACTACCAGGAGGAACCGGTGAGCTTTCGGGAAACGCTCGCCCGGGCCGAAGTCTGGCGTCGTGAACTGGTGCCGATGATTGCCGATGTAGCCGACCAGTTGCACTGTGCGCGGGAGCGCGGCGACCATATTTTGTTCGAAGGGGCCCAGGGCTCGCTGCTGGACATAGATCATGGCACCTACCCCTATGTCACCTCGTCCAATACCACCGCGGGAGGAACCGCCACCGGTTCCGGGTTCGGCCCCCTCTATCTGGACTATGTGTTGGGCATCACCAAGGCCTACACCACCCGTGTGGGCAGTGGGCCCTTCCCCACCGAGCTGGAGTGTGATGTCGGCCAGCACCTGGGGGAAAAGGGGCACGAATTCGGTGCTACCACCGGTCGCAAGCGCCGCACTGGCTGGTTCGACGCCGTGGCTGTCCGCCACGCCATCCGCATCAACAGTATTTCCGGCCTCTGCCTCACCAAGCTGGACGTGTTGGACGGCCTTGAGGAAGTAAAAATCTGTGTCGGTTACCGCGACAGCGCCGGTCAGGATGTACCCGTACCTTTCGATGCCGCCGGTTGGGAGGGGGTGGAGCCGGTTTACGAAGCCATGCCCGGCTGGAGTGAGAGCACCTGCGGGGTGCGCCGGGAATCGGAGCTTCCGCAAGCAGCGCGGGACTATATCGCCCGTATCGAAGAACTGGTCGGTGCCCCTATCGATATTGTCTCCACCGGACCCGACCGCAGTGAAACCATAGTGCGGGCCTCATCCGCCCTCTGCGACATGGGGATCCACAGCCCCAGTGAATGACCTCGCTGGGGCCGCCAGCCCTGTTTCTTCAGGTGGCTAAGTCGAAAGGCGCTGAAAGCCGATGAATCACCGGTCGGCCGTTGTGCTTGCGGCGCTGACAAACAGTGTCCATTATGGAACTGCCTTGTGGGTTATGGTCACGCCGCGGACCCCAAGCTACCGCCAACTGGCAGTCCCACTTATTCGTCGGTTTTCACTGGCGGCATTACTGGGTCGTGACAGGTCTGTCTGACTGCCAAAGAGAAATTAGTGTCAACAGGCCCTAGAGAGATGTCCATGTCCAGCCATCATGCCGGTGCTCTGGCGCCACGCTACAGCCTCGCGGAGGAGATCGCCAACAGCGTCAGCCACGGTATAGGCGTACTGCTGGCCATTGCCGGACTGGGAGTGCTTTGCGCCTTCGCCGCATTAAAGGGCGATGTCTGGCACCTGGTGAGCTGCAGTATCTATGCGGGGACACTCATACTCTGTTTCGGCACCTCAACCCTGTATCACAGTATTACCCACGCCCCCGCCAAGCGCGTGCTGCGCACCCTGGATCACGTCAGCATCTTTTTGCTGATTGCCGGCAGTTACACGCCGTTTACCCTGGTGACTTTGCGCGATGTGGGGTTTTCGCTGGGTTCCTGGGGTTGGTGGCTATTCGGGATTATTTGGGGCCTGGCGCTTACGGGACTGGTGATTCAGTTTACGCCGCTGAAAAAAGTGCGGGCCCTCTCGATCACCCTCAGTGCATTGATGGGATGGGTGGTCTTGCTGGCGATAGAACCGCTGTTGGGCAGTCTGGCGCCCGGCGGCCTGTGGCTGCTGCTGTTGGGGGGGCTCTGCTACACCGGCGGTATCGTTTTCTACCTCTGGCGAAGCATGCCGTTTCACCACGCCATTTGGCATCTGTGCGTTCTGGCAGGTGCGGTGCTGCACTTCCTGGCAGTATTGTTGTTCGTGATTCCCTGAGCCACCATTCATCCACAGCCCGGTTTCCAATCCGCGCACTTATAGCGCCTTCCGGCTTTCGATTTGCAGCCAATCGCCCTACTCTATGACGGCAATCAATCGCCACAGGAGTAGTTATGTTCCGCTCATTATCCTGGCCATGCCAGCTGTTCTGTATCCTGCTTGCCTTTGTCTCCCCGGTGACTGTCGCCAGTACAGATCAAGGTTTCGAGCAGTGGAAGCGGCAGTTCCGCAAGGAGGCCCTGAGTCAGGGTATTACTCCGGAAGTATTCGACCGCGCCTTTGCCGGCGTCAATACGCCTGACCAATGGGTACTGGACAAGGCCAATTATCAGCCGGAATTCAAGGCACCGGTCTGGCAATACTTCGACAACCGGGTACAGCAAAGGGCGATTCAACAGGGGCGACAGAAACGCGAGGAGCTGAAGCCGTGGCTGGACAGGATAGAGCGGCGTTTTGGTGTAGACCGGGATATATTGCTGGCCATCTGGTCCATCGAGTCCAGCTATGGTGCGATTCTCGGCAATCAGGAGGTTGTGCGAAACCTGGTCCGCTCCCTTGCCACCCTCGCCTATGCGGATCCGAAGCGCAGTAAGTTTGGGCGTCAACAGCTCATCGCCGCCCTGAAGATTCTCCAGAGCGGAGATATTGACGAGGGGCACCTGGTGGGCTCCTGGGCTGGCGCCATGGGCCACACACAATTTATTCCCACCAGCTACCTGGCGTATGCGGTGGATATCGACGGTGACGGCAGGCGCGATATCTGGAATTCGGTCCCCGACGCGTTGGCTACCGCCGCCAGCCTGCTGGCAAAAAATGGCTGGCGCACCGGCGAAACCTGGGGTTACGAGGTGGTTATCCCAAACCGCAAACTACCGGCCGGGCGGCGTACTTTGGCGGAGTGGCAAAAGCTAGGTGTTCGCCGTGCCAATGGCAAGCCGTTTCCTCGTCCTGCCGATAAAGCCGAACTCAAACTGCCGGCGGGACCTGATGGCCCCGCATTCCTGATGTTAAAGAATTTTCGTGTGATCAAGCGCTACAACAACTCGGACCGTTATGCCACCGCCGTGGGACTGCTGGGAGATCAGATAGGTGGTGGCAGTGGACTGGTCCACGACTGGCCGCGACCGTTTACGCCTATTGATAGCACCGAAGTTGAAGAGCTACAAAAACTGCTCCGGGAAAAAGGCTTCTACGATGGAGAGATCGACGGTAAGGCCGGACCTGCGACACGCAAGGCGATCAGGGTGTTTGAGCAAAGCCTGGGCGCCGAAGTACAGGGCTACCCGAGTAGGGAAATCCTGGAGCGGCTGCGTGGTGGTCGGTGAGGGGATAGGAAATGACCAGGGATAGCTACTCTTTGCCAATATCCTCAACGCCGACAGCACACAGACTGTAATGGGCAGTGATTCTGTCGGCGGTTAACACAACTGTCGGGTTGAAACCCAATACACCTTACCGATTCTATATATGGCCGGAAGTGGTACATCCCTGTACCGTATTAACCCAGTAATTTATTGAATTTGTGGGTTAATAGTATCGGCGCCACTCCTTAAGCTTAATGTCCGGTTTCGTAATGCATTGTGGCTTCTACAAATTCGATACTGCCGTCATCGTAGTGGATGTAGGCCTTTCCCCTTTGTATGGAATAGGCAGGTACATTAACTATACATGATAAGCCAGAACTGCATCCGTCAGTCCAGACAACTCGATCAATAGATTTGGTAATATTGACGATACTCCAGCTTCCTGTGGTCGAATTGCCAAAGCTAAAATCTATTCCAAAACAGGAGGAGGTGCCATTGCCAAACACATTGCCCCCGGGTTGCACACTCAAGTGACATACCATATCTGCTGAGAAGGCAGGCAGTGCGACTATTGCTAATAGGGTTGCCAATAGTATTTTTTTCATAGTCGTATTCCTATTCTTAAGTTTAATATCCAGTTTCGTAAAACATGGTGGCTTCTACCAGTTCGATACTGCCGTCATCGTAATGGATATAGGCCTCTCCCTCATTGGCCGTATAGGCATAGACGGTTACTCCACATGAAAGGCCGGAGCTGCAGCCTTTGGTCCAACGAATTCGATCAACAGGCTTCATAATATTGGTAATAGTCCAAGTCCCTGAGGTCGAGCCGCCAAAACTAAAGTCCAGTCCAAAACAGTGGGAGGTGCCATTGCCAATGACGGTTCCCCCAGGCTGCTGTACATTCAGGTTGCATATCATATCTGCAGAGAACGCAGGCAGTGCAGACATGGAGGCTGCAACCAGTAGAAATGCCAATAGTATTTTTTTCATAGTCGTATTCCTAATCTTATTATTTATGGGGTCTATCGTTACCGCGATTAATTCGACGGCGAACACGAGCCTATCACCAGTATTTTTTCTGTACCACCGCCAAAAACTCTATAGCTATAGGAATGCGACTAGGTTAACAAATTGTTTACAGTTGGTAATTTTTAATTATGAATTTATTTTAATTAACTGGCGCATAAAGCAACTAATAAATCGAGTCTTGGAGTTTCTTAATTTTCTAATGAATCTGTAAAAGTAGCTGGACCCAATTATCGTTGATAAAATTAGACCGTTTTTTTTGCACAGTTTTACGATTTCGGTTTAATTTTAATCTGGTACAGCACCAAATATGCACATAAAAAGGCATTTTCTGTGACTAAACTGTCGCTAGCCTGGATATCCTGGCTGATAGGACAATTCGTGCTGGTAGGTCAAATCAACCAATAGTCTATAGGGGTATATCAAAAAATACGACGATAAACTTGGTGTGCTTTCCTCCTCCTGAGTTTTGAGCGAAAGCATCTATGATGGGAAAGTGGATTTTGCTCAATAAGTGTTCGACAAATTTCTGAAATTTATTCTTTCTTTGTATCTCATATCGCTTAAAGTTTTCGGACAGGTCGGTCGACGGGTATTCATTGATCGATTCGAGCAAGGTGTCGAATCTCCGCAAAATTCGTGCTTATCAGCAGGGTCCCGTTTCGGAACACCGGCCTCAGCAGATTATTGCGCCCACCGAGAGCAGTCGCAGCCACTGTATACAACTTGCCCCGGTCATCTACGGTAAGTGCCAGGCGTCCGCGCTTGGATTTTTTTTCCGGATCGGTGACTGGGTCCTTGTAGATGGGCTGCCAGTGGCCATTTATGCGGATGGCACTGGCCTTCATGGCGAAGTTCATGACATCGCGGTCGAGTTTTTGCAGCAGTTCGCCGCCCATGCCAAAAGTGATATTGTCAGCGCTGATTTTCCGCTCTTTCATCGCCTGAAGGATTTTGGGTATGGAGTGACGCGATACGCCGTCGCCCTGTATTACCCGGATGAAGTCCGGCAGTACCCGGTAACCCCTGGTATTCTCGCAAAAGCCGAAGATACGCATCAGTCGCTCCAGGCTTTCAGTCACTATGGCGACCGGATCACCGGAGTCCGGTCTCAACACCAGAGTTCCGCCAGTGTTGACCACGCGGCTGCGCAGTTTGCCACCCCAGAGGTTTTCGATCGCATGCCAGAGGTCGTAGCTGTCGCTCACCACGGCCAGGGTTTTACCCGGCCCCGCAAACCGGTCGAGCATATTGGCGTAGGCATCGACTTCCCGCTCCCTGCCCCAGGCGGTCATGGTGCAATGCTCGGCGGCCGGAATGGAGTGGCCTGCCATGTCCGCGGCATAGAAACGGCGGGCTGCCACCAGTCCCGCTACCGTATCGGTGCCCTGGAAATTCACCAGGTGCGCCATGCCGCCCAGCATGGCGGATTCCTGACTGGTGGCACCTCTGGCACCGAAGTCGTGTAATTTGAACGGCAGTCCCTCCAGATTGTCGGCCGTCTCGCGCAGGAAACCAGCGATGCGCTTTTTGATCTCCCTGCTCTGGGTGGCCACCGTGGTGGGGTACCAGATGGCGCGTAATAAAGCGGTTTCCATATAGCTGGTGAGCCAGAAGCAGGCCGGGCAGGTATTCACCATCTGCAGCATCACATTGTGCGATGGAACCGGTGTGCCCTCGGCAACTGCGGAGATTTCCAGTGGCAGCAGACCGCCGTGGGCTGCGACGATATGCTCCCAGCCGGCGCGGTGAAACGGCAGCCCGTGTTGATGCAGAAGCGTTTCCGCTGCAGCGATATCCGCTGTGCTAATAGGCTGCAGCAAGTACTCTTTCACAAAAGCCTGCAAGCCAAAGAAGACCGCCTCGGGAAACTGCCCTCCCCGGCACTCTATGTAACTGCTCACATACTCGGAGCCGGACGGGTACTGGAGATAGTGGCTCGCCTTGTAGCTGTCGGTATTCAGGATCAGGTTGTGTTTCATCGTCCGGGGGATCTGTTCACGGGGTTGTGTCGCCGAAGGCGGAGGGCAATGCAAGCCATTGGCAGGGGTTCCATTCCACGCAGTCGCACAGGGTTTCAGACTCAGAGGCGGTATTTCTTCCTTTGCTTGCCGGCGAAAGGCTATCCTTGCCATGACCGGGTGGAGCGCGGCCCTTCCCAGAAAACTTTAGCTGCAAATCTGTCGACGGTCGGAACGGGTTAGGGACTGCGGGTGAATATTTTCACATGGGGATTGGCGACGTCTCATGGAGTATAAGGATTACTACAAGATTCTGGGCCTGGAGCGCGACGCAGACCAGGCGACAGTCAAGCGCGCCTACCGCAAACTGGCGCGTAAATATCATCCCGATGTCAGTGAAGAAGAACAGGCGGAGGACCGCTTCAAGGATGTCAACGAGGCTTACGAGGTCCTGAAAGATCCGGAGAAACGTGCCGCTTACGACCAGCTTGGCAGTAGCTACCATTCCGGACAGGAATTTCGGCCGCCGCCGGGCTGGGATGCAGGTTTCGAATTTCATGGCGGTGGCTATACGGAAGCGGACCCGGGTGCTTTCAGTGACTTTTTCGAGAGTTTGTTCGGCCGAGCGGGCGGTTTCGCGCAGGGCTTCGGCGGCGGTCATCAGCCCCAGTTCCACGCGCACGGAGAAAACACTTACGCCCGCATCGCCATAGCGCTGGAGGACAGTTACGGTGGTGCGACCCGGCAGATCACCCTCAAGCATTCCGAGTGGGGCGAGGATGGGCGCCCGCATACAGTAGAGCGAAAGCTGAAGGTGAAAATTCCCCGGGGGGTTACCGAGGGGCAGCAGATCAGGCTTGCGGGCCAGGGAGAACCGGGAATTGGTTCGGGTAAGCGGGGCGATTTATACCTGGAAGTCACCTTTACCCCTCACAGCCTGTATCGCGTCGAGGGCAAGACAGTTTATTTGGATCTGCCAGTGTTGCCTTGGGAGGCTGCGCTGGGTGCCAAAGTGGAGGTGCCCACCCCGGATGGCCCGGTTAACCTGACCATTCCACCAAACAGCGCCAACGGGCGCAAACTGCGTCTCAAAGGGCGTGGAATACCCGCGGCAGAGCCGGGGGACATGTATGTGGTGCTGGAGACGGTGGCGCCACCGGCCCACAGTGAGGCGGAAAAAGATGCCTATCGGCAATTTAGCCAGGCTTTTGAATATGACCCGCGCAGCGGGCTGCGGAGCTGACAGGAGATAGAGATGCCGTCAGATAAAGACCAGACAAAGGCTGCCGCAATCCTCGATGAACAGAGTCAGCTCAGCCTCAGTGAACTCTGCCGCGCCTGCGGCCTATCGGCTGAGTATATATTGGCATTGGTGGAGGAAGGCGTTATAGAGCCCCAGGGCAGATCCCAGGCGCTCTGGCGCTTCAGTGGTATCAGTGTGCGGCGGGTGCGTCGCGCCAGTACCCTGGAGCGGGACCTGGGTATCAACCTGGCCGGTGCAGCACTGGCAGTGGAATTACTGGAGGAGATTGAGCGACTGAGGGTACGTCTGGCCCGGTTTGAGAGAAGGCCCTAGCAGGTTGTTGAAAAGGGCATCCTGCCTGTTTCAGCGCACGAAAAGCAAAAAATGTGATTTTCACTTTTCTCCCAAAATCAACGACTTAGGCGCCGCCGATTTTGCCGGAACATCCATATTCCGGTACCAGGCGTCGAAATTCTTCCAATTTCAACAGCCTGCTAGGCAACCGCAGCTCGGCCCACGGTTACCACCAGATAGCCCATATAGGTGCAGTATGCCAGCAGCAGCACTGCACCTTCCCAGCGGTTGATTCGCCCCTGGCCGCGAAAGCCGTATGCAAACAGGTACAGCAGCAGGGTCAGACCCACTACCGTGGGCCAATCGCGGGACAGCACTTCCGGCGGTACCGAGTCCATAGGCGCTATGGCACCGGCAATGCCTACTACCGCCAGCAGGTTGAACATGTTGGAGCCCACCACATTGCCCACCGCAATGTCGAACTCCCCTTTGCGGGCTGCCGCCACTGTCGCCGCCAGTTCCGGCAGTGACGTTCCCAGCGCGACTATGGTCAGGCCGATAATCAAATCGCTGACCCCGAGCGCCTCGGCGATAGATACCGCGCCCCACACCAACAGCCGGGAGCTGATGATCAGCAGTGCCAGCCCCCCCAGGACCCAGAAAATCGCCCAGCCCAGGGGCATCACGTGGGATTGGAGCTCTCTTTCCACCTCACCTGCCAGCACATCGCCCTTGCCCTTTAGCGCTGCGTAAATAGTCCAGCCGATAAGGCCGACAAAGCCCGCCAGCAGGATCAGGGCCTCCCAGCGCTGCAGAGCACCATTCCACAGGAAGGCACCGGTGAGACAGCTGATGGCCAGTAGCAGCGGCAGCTCCCTGCGGACTATTTTTGAGTGCACTATCAGTGGCACAAACAGAGCGGTAAAACCCAGGATAAGACCCGTGTTGGCAATGTTGGAGCCGTAGGCGTTGCCCAGCGCCAGTCCCGGGCTGCCACCCAGGGCGGCGATGGCGGATACCACCATTTCAGGCGCAGAGGTGCCAAAACCCACAATCACCATACCGACCACCAGCGAAGGTACGCCGGCGTGGGTAGCGGTAGCCGCGGCGCCCTCTACAAAGCGGTCGGCGCTCCAGACCAGCAGGATGAACCCGGTAATGATAGCGAGGGAAGCGAGCAGCATTTTCTGTTCCTGATAGCAGTTACCGGGACCACCGGACCCTATAGCGGGGTTTGCGACCCGCATTCAAGTTTCGCAGCCGGCGGGTGGCAGTGCATGCGCGCCGGGCCATGCCGGCACGGCCGGACAAGCAGGGCACGGGAGGGCGATTGTACCCGCCCGGTAGAATAACGAAAGTATCCTGCCCGGGAGCCGTTCCTGCCCAGGTGGGTTAGGACCGCCGGCGGGTGTGGTGAAATTACCCGGTGGTGGGAACTATATTCGTGGAAAGACTGCTGGGAGTGGGGAAACTGCCGCAACCTGAGCGAGAAAATTCAGTGGCGATTTTTTTCAACAACAGACCCTAGGGAACCTCTGATTAAGTCAGTACTGTCTCAGCGGAGCCTGTGGCACCGCTTGGCAAGGCGCTGCGCGAAGGTCAAGGCTGGTTGTCCTTGATGAGCGCAGCAACACAGTCCAAGTGGCGCCACAGGCCCGCCCTACGGGGCTTTCCGTCGTGTCCGCCCGCTGCGTTGCAGCCGCTTGAAAGGCGGCCAGCATTCCTGCGCGACTGCGCCTAACTGGCGAACTCGACGCAATGCCTGAGATTGCACTGACTTAATCAGAGGTTCCCTAGCTCCAGCCAGCGGCGGCAGTGTCCCTTGCCGCACTGGGCTGCCACTTGTTGCGCGGTCCCACGACCGCATCCTACAGGTGGTCAGGCTGGCCGAAGAGTGCGCTCTTGAACCTACCGTCGTGGACGATGGGCTCCGCGGTAGGGCCGGCTGTAGTGGGGACGGGCGCGATAGTAACGGCTTGAGCGGTAGTAACGGTGCCCGCGGTAGCCGTGGTGATGGTAGTAGCGATAGCGCGGGTAGCCGTGGCGATAGTAGTAGCGGTACGCCGGGTAGGTACGGTAGCGATAGTAGCGGGGGGAAGAATAGTAAAATGAAATATTGCTCGAGGGGTAGGCGTAGGGGCTGCGGTAGTAATAGCTCGGGTAGCTCGACGAGTAACCGCGCGCATAATAACTGCCGGAATAATAGCCATCCGAGGCACAGGCTCCCAGGCCCAGCGCTGCAAATACAGTGGTGCTGATGAGCACCGTTTTAAGCTCTCTGTTCATAGCAGTATCTCCCGTGGGACATCTCCGTTGATGACGGCATTCCCTGCGGCTACTGCTCGCCGCTCGCCCTCGGTTGGATAAGGCGGTCCTTTCCGGGGCCGCCGGGAAGTGAGTTCACAGGAATCGCGGCCGCGCCAATGGAGGCCGCATGGTGATGGGGTGTGTTGAGACTGTTTGGCTTGTAGCTGCCGCCGCACAGGGTTTGGTTGACGGGAAGTGTGCCTGGGCAGAAACAGCCTGTGGAATAGGGCGGATGAGCCCTGGTGACACTGCCGGCGCCGCCAGGGCCGCTCCCATAGGGCACAGCGAGATGAATGACGGGTTGGAACGCTGCCATATCAAGCGCCCGGCGCCCGTCACCAGCAACTGCTCGGATCGTCGCTTCACTACAGACCTCCACGCCTTTCGGCGGGTACAGCGTCTACTTTCAGCCTAGCACTGTTGGCGTGAATTTCATCTTTTGTGTTTCGCCCAGGTTACTCCCTCACCCTGCGGGTTCGGGCTCAAAAAGAGCCGTCACCGGGAGCGGATACGGCTGGTTTGTATCCGCAACAGGCCCTAGCTTAGTGTCGTGGGGAGGCGGACCCCACCGATCCGCAATTGGCAGTGGGGCGCCGCCACTGGGCGTCTGCTGGTGTCCTTTACTGGGCCCGGGGGAGATGGTTATTCATCGGTGTCCTCGACAGTATTGGTGGCGAGTATCTTCGAGTTCATCAATGCCCGCTGCAGTCCTGGGATAAAGGTGGCACCGTGCACCACCTGTACGCTGGAGCCTTTCAGGTCATCGCCGAACGGCTGGTAGCGGCCACCGAGGCAGTCGGATAAAAAGGCTTCCGCGGCGGCGAAAAAAGACAGTCGGTTTTCCGGCTTCTGAAAACCATGTCCCTCATCCGGATAGAGAATATAAGTTACCGGAATCTCCCGCGCTTTCATCGCCGCTACTATCTGATCCGATTCCGCCTGCTTCACCCTGGGGTCATTGGCGCCCTGGCCGATGAGCAGGGGGCGCACAATTTTGTCCGCGCGATGCAGGGGTGAGCGCTCCGTCAGCAGCTTTCTCCCCTCTTCCGTATCCGGATTGCCCACGGCGGCATGCAGGGTGGAGCGGAAGCTCTCCCAATAGGGTGGTATCGAGCTGATCAATGTGTTGAGACTGGACGGCCCCACTACGTCCACACCACAGGCGAATTTCTCCGGTGTGAAGGTGAGCCCCACCAGGGTGGCATAGCCACCGTAACTGGCACCCATAATTGCCACCTCATCCGGGCTGGCAATGCCCTCGGCTATGGCCCAGTCCACCGCGTCCACCAGATCATTGTGCATGGCCCCGGCCCACTCGCCGTTACCGGCGTTGACGAACCCCTTGCCAAAGCCAGTGGATGCGCGGAAGTTGACCTGCAGCACCGCATAGCCGCGATTGGCCAGCCACTGGGCCTCGGGGTCGAAGCCAAAGCTGTCCCGCCCCCAGGGGCCGCCGTGCACCAGCAGCACCATGGGTATCGGCGCCGCCAGGCTGCCGCCCTGGTCGAGATCAGCCGGCAGGGTCAGGTAGGACACCAGATCCCTGCCATCGCGCGCGGAAAGGACCAGCGGGTACATCTTCGCCAGCGGCAGTGTCGCTAGTTTGGGGTGAGTGGTGAACAGCGTCGACAGCGTATTATCGCGGGTGTCGAAAACCTGGTACCGGGGCGCTGCGGCAGCGCTATCGGTATACAGAACCCACTGGCTGGCGTCGAGGGTGGAGCCGAGGATGTTGAAGTCACCGCGCACCTGTTTTTCCAGAGTGGCCAAGTCCTCGGTGTAGGCGCCGTCCAGGGGAATCCAGGCATTGGTCTCGAAGTTAATGGCGTAGGCGATTGGCAGGTGCCTGCGCGGATGCATGAGCACATTGGCAATATCCGCCTTGTTCGACTCGGCGATAACAACCTTGTGGCCGCTGTCCAGCGCATAGTGGACCAGTGCCGCCTTGTCCCGCCCGCGGCTGTCGAGCATGTAAAATCCAGTGTTGTCGCCATCAAACCCGAGAATGTGTGTGGTCAGTGCATCCTCGAAATCCACTTCGAACACTTCCAGCCAGTCGTCGTCAGCAAATTCGTATACGCGGTAGCCGCCACTGGGCGTCGATTCGGTAGCGAGCCTCAGCTTGAGGTCGTGATCCAGAAAAAACTGGGCGAAGCCGTCATTTTCCTGCAGCAGCTCGCGCCCGGCGGTTTTCAGATCGACTTTATAGAGATCGTGCCAGCGCGGGTCCCGGTCGTTCATGCCCACAATAACTGTACCCGGGTGGGTTTCGCTCTGCGCGACCATCTGCGCCTGCACACCGTCGAACGGAGACAGGTCGGTGATTTTGTTATTGTCCAGATCTACGGCGTAAAGGTGCCAGTTTTCGTCGCCATCGCGGTCGCGGATATACAGCAGGTGGCGGCTGTCCAGTGCCCAGAAATGGCTGGGTATACCGCGCCCCGTATCCCGCGTGACCGGCTTCGCCGAGTCTATGTCGCCGGCGGGTGCTACCCAGAGATTCATCACTCCGTTCAGGGGAGCGCGAAAGCTCATCATTTTCCCGTCCGGACTCAGTCGCCCCTGAAAGCGGCTCGGGTTGCCGAATAACAATTGCCGGTCAATGAGGGGCGGAGCCTGCGCTGTGGATTTTGTTTGTTCGGTGTTTATTCCGGTTTCTTCTTTTTTGTTGGCATCGGTCTGTTTGTCCGGCGCACACGCCGAGAGCAAAGCGGCAATGGAGAGGGCCCCTAAAAATCTCAATCGATTTATTGTTGGTCGCTTCATCACTAATTCCTTGTCTGCTTGCAGGTGCTTCCTATTTTTTTACCAGGGCAGCATCGCACAGGCGCTTGGGGGAAAGAAGGGGCGGATCCGGGGCTGAAGAAATTTGTGGCGTGGAAATTATTTCATGCAAAAAAAAGGCGCCAGCAGAAACTGGCGCCTTCTGAGAGTCTGGGTTCAGCCTCGCGGCTGGACAACCATCACTGATTTCCCGGCAGCAGATCCTCCGCCACAAAACCCCGGTATTCTGAGCCTGCGAGTAACTGCTTGGCCTGTTGAATATCCGGCGCGAAATACCGGTCCTTGTCGTAAAAGGGTACACGCGCGCGCAACAGTGCCTTGGCCTGCTCCAGTTTGGCCGTGGTTTTCAGCGGTGCGCGGAAATCCAGTCCCTGGCAGGCAGCCAGCAGTTCCACCGCGAGAATACCGCAGGTGTTGTCGGCCATATCCCGCAGGCGCCGCCCGGCAAAGGTGGCCATGGATACATGGTCCTCCTGGTTGGCGGATGTGGGCAGCGAATCCACACTGGCGGGATGGGCCAGGGACTTGTTCTCACTGGCCAGGGCCGCCGATGTTACCTGGGCGATCATAAAGCCGGAATTGACACCGCCGTTGTCCACCAGAAAGGGCGGCAGTCCGGACAGGTTGGTGTCGATCAGCAGGGCCATGCGCCGCTCCGAGAGGGCGCCGATTTCCGCCAGCGCCAGGGCCAGGTTGTCTGCCACCATGGCCACCGGCTCGGCGTGAAAGTTGCCGCCGGAGATAATGTCGGAATTTTCCGGCTGGGCGCCATCGGTAAACACCAGGGGGTTGTCGGATACACCGTTGGCCTCCGCCAGCAGCACTTCGGCGGCGCAGCGGATCTGCTGTAAGCAGGCGCCCATCACCTGTGGCTGGCAGCGCAGCGAATAGGGATCCTGCACTTTTTCACAGTCCTCGTGGGACTTGCCGATGTCACTGCTGTCACCCAGCAGGTCGCGGTAGCTGGCCGCCACATCCCGCTGTGCCAGCTGGCCGCGGGCGGCGTGGATGCGATCGTCGAACGGGCGGCGGGAGCCCTTGGCCGCCTCCAGGGTGAGGGATCCGGTGACCAGTCCGCCGGCAAACAGATCCTCCGCCGCGAACAGTCCCAGCAGTGCGAAGGCGGTGGAAGCCTGGGTGCCGTTCAGCAGCGCGAGGCCCTCTTTGGGCGCCAGTGTGAGGGGGCCCAGCCCGGCTTTTTTCAGTCCCTCGCTCGCGGGTTTGCGCGCGCCGTCGATAAAGACTTCCCCCTCCCCCAGAAGCACCACGCTCATGTGGGCCAGTGGCGCCAGGTCACCTGAAGCACCCACCGAGCCTTTTTCCGGAATCGCCGGGAAAACACCGGCGTTGACCAGTTGGATCAAAGCTTCGATGACTTGCGGGCGCACTCCGGAAAATCCGCGCGCGAGAGAGTTGATTTTCAACACCATGAGCAGGCGCACCGTGGCCTCATGCATAAAATCCCCGGTGCCGGCAGCGTGGCTTAAAACAATGGCCCGCTGCAGAGTCTCCAGGTCTTGCTGCTCGATACGGGTGTTGGCCAGCAGACCGAAACCGGTGTTGATGCCGTAGACAGTGCGGCCCTGACTGATCACCTGCGCCACTGTCGCCGCCGATGCCTCGATGGCGGTGTAGGCACTGGGGGCCAGAGAGAGCTTGACCGGCTCGCGGGCCGCGCGGCGAAGCTGCGCCAGGCTCAGCTGGCCGGGATCTATTTCCAGTTGATACATAAATATTTTCACCGAAAAATACGTGTTCGATTATATCTTCGTGCTTGCGGGCAAAAATTGAATCAGCCGTTCAGCATGGGCAGATCCAGGTCCAGCTGGCGAGCGCAGTTTTTGGCAATGTCGTAGCCGGCGTCGGCGTGGCGCATCACGCCGGTGGCCGGGTCGTTCCACAGCACGCGCTCGATGCGCTTGCGCGCGGCCTCGGTACCGTCGCAGACAATCACCACCCCGGCGTGCTGGCTAAAGCCCATGCCCACACCGCCGCCGTGGTGCAGGGAAACCCAGGTGGCGCCCGAGGCGGTATTCAGCAGCGCGTTCAACAGAGGCCAGTCGGACACCGCGTCGGATCCGTCCAGCATCGCCTCCGTCTCGCGGTTGGGGCTGGCTACGGATCCGGAATCCAGGTGATCGCGACCTATGACCACCGGCGCCTCCAGCTCGCCGCTGGCAACCATTTCGTTGAACGCCAGGGCCAGCCGTGCGCGGTCCTTCAGGCCCACCCAGCAGATACGCGCCGGCAAACCCTGAAACTGGATGCGTTCGCGGGCCATGTCCAGCCAGTTGTGCAGCTGCGGGTTGTCCGGTATCAGTGCCTTCACCATGGCATCGGTCTTGTAGATGTCCTCCGGGTTGCCCGAGAGGGCGGCCCAGCGGAAGGGTCCAATGCCCTCGCAGAACAGAGGGCGGATATAGGCGGGCACGAATCCGGGAAAATCGAACGCATTCTGCACCCCTTCCTCGAGGGCCATCTGGCGGATGTTGTTGCCGTAGTCGAGGGTGGCTGCGCCGCGCCGCTGCAGCTCCAGCATGGCCTCCACCTGGATTGCCATGGACTGCTTGGCCGCCTTCACTACTGCGGCCTCGTCCTGTTTGCGCATCTGGGCCGCGTATTCCAGGGTCCAGCCCCTGGGCAGGTAGCCGTTCAGAGGGTCGTGGGCGGAAGTCTGGTCGGTGACGGAATCCGGTGTGATATTGCGCTCTACCAGCTGCGGGAAAATTTCCGCGGCGTTGCCCAGCAGGCCCACGGACACCGCCTGCTGCTTTTCCCTGGCATCCGCAAGGATATTCAGGGCCTCGTCCAGGCTGGTCGCTTTTCGGTCCAGGTAGCCGGTGCGCAGGCGGAAGTCGATACGGGTCTCATCGCACTCCACCGCGATCATACTAAAACCCGCCATGGTGGCCGCCAGTGGCTGCGCGCCGCCCATGCCGCCGAGGCCGCCGGTGAGAATCCACCTGCCCGCGGCGGCGCCATCGAAATGTTTGCGCGCAACGGCGGCGAAGGTTTCGTAGGTGCCCTGCACTATGCCCTGGGAACCAATGTAGATCCAGGAGCCGGCGGTCATCTGGCCGTACATGGCCAGCCCCTTTTTATCTAGCTCGTTGAAGTGTTCCCAGGTAGCCCAGTGCGGCACCAGATTCGAATTGGCCAGCAGTACCCGCGGTGCATCGGCGTGGGTCCTGAACACACCCACCGGTTTACCGGACTGCACCAGCAGGGTTTCGTCGTCCTCCAGGCGTTTCAGCACCTCGACAATTTTGTCGAAACACTCCCAGTCCCGTGCGGCCCGGCCGATACCGCCATAGACCACCAGATCTTCGGGCCTTTCGGCGACGTCCGGGTCCAGGTTGTTCATCAGCATGCGCAGTGGCGCTTCTGTCAGCCAGCTTTTTGCATTCAGCGCAGTACCGCGGGGTGCAGTAATCCTGCGGCTGGGGTCGTGACGTTTATCGGCAGTCATGGTCACCTCGAATCCTGTGATAAGTGGTTCGGATATTCCCGGGTGCGACAATCGCTCCGGTTTTTTTGTAGGTTAAAACCGCAGTAGTGCACCCAGACGGTAGCGGTTGCCGGGGTGTATCAAACGGGCAAAGCTCACTGTGCCCGAGCTGCTTTTAGTGCGGCGCCAGATCTGCAGGCAGGCGCTGCCGGCCTCTATTTGCAGTGCCTGCGCAACCGGGCCGTCGGCAGCTATCGCCTCTACCGTGGTGTCCGCCTCGGTCAGCGGTGCTACCCGGGACAGATAGGCGTTCGGCGTGCTGCTGGAAAAGTCCTGACGCAGATATTCCGGGGCAAGCGCCGGATTGGTGTAGCGCTCCTCCCACTGGACCGGCAGGCCGTTGTCCCTGTGCACTATGATTGAGTGAAAGGTGCGTGCACCCTCCCCCAGAGACAGTGCCAGGGCCACTTCAGCGGTAGCGCACTGTGCCTCCAAAACCAGAACCCGGCTGCTGTATCTGTGGCCGCGGGCCGAGATTTCGTCGGCGATATTGCGCACTTCCAGCAGCGAGCCGGCGGGCACCGGCTCGGCGACGAAGGTGCCCAGCCCCTGTGTCCGCTGTAACACACCCTCATCGGTCAGTTCACTCAGGGCGCGGCGCGCGGTCATGCGGCTGACACCAAACTCCTGTGCCAACTGGTTTTCCGACGGCACCTGAAAGTGTATCGGCCAGTCGCCGGACTCAATGCGACAGCGCACATGGCGCTTGATGGCAAGGTAGCGGGGCTGCCCCGGCACCGATGGCACATCTGCTGAAGGTTCTGTTGCAGTATTCATAAACTCAGGTAGAGTGCGGCCTCGTCTTGTATATGCTTGTATATACAAGATCAACTATGAATCGGCGACCCCGGTCTGTCAAGGTGGTCACTGGACCCCAGGCGTGGCAAGGTTCACCTCTGGCGCCGACCTTCGCCGGGGCCCGCACCCGGGGCCGCCTGTAGACCGGGGTTAAAATAAGAGGAAAACGCACCGTGAGCCTTCTATGACAGAACGCTGTGACCTGTTGATTACCAATGTGCACGCCGCCACCATGGACCCCTCTGTCAGTGGCGCCTATGGCGCTGTGGAGGATGCGGCGGTCGCCATCACCGGCGACAGGATCGTATGGCTGGGGCCGCGCAGAGAGCTGCCCCACTGTGCCGCAGACCACAACATCGACGGCGAGGGTGGTTGGCTTACCCCCGGACTCATCGATTGTCACACCCACCTGGTGTACGGCGGTCACCGAGCGTCCGAGTTCGCCCGGCGCCTCGGCGGTGAGAGCTACACAGAGGTGGCACTATCCGGTGGCGGAATTTTATCCACGGTGCGCGCTACTCGCGCCGCCAGCGCCGAGCAGCTCTACCGCGCCGCCGAGCCGCGCCTGCGCGCCCTGCTGGCCGAGGGTGTGACCACGGTGGAAATCAAATCCGGCTACGGGCTCGACCTGGACACAGAATTAAAACAGCTGCGCACCGCGCGGCGGCTCTCCCAGCACTACCCGGTGGCAATTACCACCACCTGCCTCGCTGCCCATGCGTTGCCGCCGGAGTACGAAGGCCGCGCAGATGAGTACATAGATCTGGTGTGCGAAGAGATACTGCCGGCAGTGGCCCGCGAACAACTGGCCGACGCGGTGGATATGTTCTGTGAATCCATCGCTTTCTCCGTGCGGCAGTGCCAGCGGGTCATCGACTGTGCACGGGGGTTGGATCTGCCCGTCAAGGTGCACGCTGAGCAGCTGTCCCGGTCCGGCGCCACTGCCATGGCTGCCGGGGCCAGCGCCCTATCGGTGGACCATGTAGAGTATATTAGCGACGAGGATATAGCGGCCATGGCCGCCAGCGGCACAGTGGCGGTGTTGCTGCCGGGCGCTTACTACACATTGCGCGAAACCCAGAGGCCGCCGGTGGAGACGCTGCGTGCGGCCGGTGTCTGCATGGCACTGTCCACGGATCTCAACCCCGGTAGTTGTCCCATAGCGTCGCTGAGGCTGATGATGAATATGGGCTGCAATCTGTTTGGGCTCACCCCCGCCGAAGCTCTGGCCGGCGTCACCCGCAGTGCGGCCCGCGCCCTGGGAATGTGTTGTTCCCGCGGCGCTTTGCGGCCCGGGTTGCGCGCCGACATGGTGCTCTGGCCTATGGATACCCCGGACCAGTTGGCCTACGAAATAGGCGCACTGCAACCCGCACAGATTTTTTTTGGAGGCCGGGATGTTACAGCTGGCTGATATGCGCCTGTGGAGCGGCCGCACTGATGCTGAGGACGGCAGGGCGGGCGAGCGCTGGCACCAGCGCATTACCCCCCTGCAACTGGACAGTGCTCCGGGACTGGCGGTGCTGGGTTTTGCCAGCGATGAGGGGGTGCGCCGCAACCAGGGGCGTATCGGTGCCGCCAAGGGTCCGCGTATTTTGCGCCTGGCGATGGCCAACCTGCCGGCCACTTTCGACCGGCCCCTGTACGACGCGGGCAATGTGCGGGTGGAACAGGCGGACCTCGAATCGGCTCAGGCACTGTTGGGGGCGCGGGTTGCGGAACTGCTCGACGGAGGCCACTTTCCCCTGGTACTGGGGGGCGGTCACGAAATCGCCTTCGGGAGCTATCAGGGAATTGCCCGCTGGATGCGTGAACTGCACCGGGATAAAAGCCTCGGCATCATCAATTTTGATGCCCACCTGGACCTGCGTATTCCGTCACCGGCCGGCAGTTCGGGAACGCCTTTTTATCAAATTGCCGAGGAGTGCAAACTCGCCGGCAAACCTTTCAACTATCTGTGCCTGGGTGCGGCGGACAATGCCAATACCGATGCCCTGTATCGCCGTGCCGCGGAACTGGGCGCGCAGGTGATCCGCGACCGGGAGATCACCGCCTGGAACCTGGATGTGACGCTGGAAAGGATCGCCGCATTTATCGATGCGGTGGACCTGGTCTATCTCACTGTGTGCCTGGACGTATTTCCGGCAGCGGTGATGCCGGCAGTGAGCGCCCCCGCCAGCAGGGGGGTACCGCTGGAATTGTTTGAACCCATGCTGGATAGGGTGCTGAACTCCGGCAAGGTCTGCCTGGCAGACATGGCTGAATTCAATCCCTACTTCGATATCGAGGATCACGCCGCGCGTACCGCTGCGCGTATCGGCTTCCAGATCGCCAACGGTGTAATGCCTAAGGCCTGTTCAAAAAGCCTCCACGACCAGCCAGCTTGATTTGCGGCCCGTACCCGCCGGTTCGAAACAGCCGCCCACCCTTAACCCGGCGACTCCATAAGTCACCGGTTAACGGGAAGGGCCTGTGCGCCTGGAATCTGCTGGCTCACTTCCTACCAAAGACAAAGAGAAAAAGGTCCGGGTAATTTCCACTGGAAAAATTTTCGTAAGTTTTTTCACCGCCCAGGTACTGTAGAGGTAACAACAGGGGGTGAAGTGGAATCACGCGACCAACTTTTTCAGCAGCTGCTGGCCGAGCACAGTGGGGGCGTGTCCCGCGTCGCAGCGACCTATGCGCGCGGCATCGGCGAGCGCGAGGATCTCACCCAGGAGATCTGGCTGGCAGTATGGCGGGCCCTGCCCGCATTCCGCGGCGAGGCGAGCCTGAAAACCTTTGTCTACCGCATCGCCCACAACCGCAGTGTCTCCGCGCTGGTGCGTCGCCGCCCGCCGGGTGATGCGCTGCAGGACGCCGAAGAGCCGGAGGACCCGACGCCGGGGCCGGCGCAACAGTATGCCGCTCTGCGGGATGCGCAAAGCCTGCTGGCCGCTGTGCAAAAACTGCCGCTGGGTTTGCGCCAGACACTGAGTCTGCGCCTGGAAGGTTTGAGTTACGAGGAAATTGCCGAGGTACTGGGGGTTTCGGAATCCAATGTGGCGGTAAGGCTGAATCGCGCGCGCCAGCGACTGAGCGCACGCCTGACAAGGGAAGAGTAGATATGGCTGATGGGAACAACGGTCACTGGCGACAACTGGAAGCGCTCTGGCAGCAGCAGCCGGTTGCACTGCCGGTGCCGGAAGAATTGTGCAAGCTGGTTAAGCGCCAGGCCCTGCGACTGCGTATCTTCGCCGGCCTGGAGTGGTGTATGGCGGCGCTGCTGGCGGTCTACGCACTCTATAGCCTGGGACAGGGTATGACCCTCAGCAACCTGGCCTGGAGCCTGATTCTGGTGGGCCTGGTGGCCTGGGCCCTGCGCTTTTCCATTGGCAACCGGCGCGGTATCTGGCACCCGTTGGAGGAGTCCACCCAGGCATATCTGGCACTGGCACGCGAACGGCTGCAGCGCAAGCGCGCCGCCATTCGGTTCGCCTGGATTCTCTTTGCCACCGAACTGGCTATTTTTGCCCTTTGGCAACTGCTGGCGGCCTTCGGCTGGCTCGACCCCCTGTTTAATCTTTTCTCCTGGCGGGCGCCGCTTACTATCGGTGTGATCGCTGGAATTCTCGGCGCCTGGAGCTGGCTGGCAAGCGCCCGCATCCGGCGGGAAACACTTGTGTTTGAACAGATTCAACACAGCCAGGAAGAATAATTTTAAGGAAAAAACCCAACCGCGACAGAACAGATAAAACTCGATTATTTTTTGAATATTCAGATTTTTTAATTTGCAGGAGAAACCTAATGTTTACGGATTTTGATCAAACTCTGGCGGCGTTTACCGAGGCCTTCCGCCAAATGAATTGGGTGCAGGTGCTGATGTTCACACTGTTTTTTCTGGTGGTGTGGTTTCTGCCGGCAATCGTGGCACTCTTCTGTAACCGCCGCCATTTGGGCAAGATATTCATTGCCAATATCCCCGCCATCGCCTCCTGGGTGGTCTGGTTCGGCCTGCTGGCCTGGGCGGCGACGGGTCGTTTGACACAGAAAAAAATCGCCGAAGAACCATAAACGCCAAAAGCGGCAATCGCTATACGCCGGCAAGTTATTTAGTTACCGGGCTAATAATTGAAATCGCAAGCCGCTGGAAGAGAGCGCTGAAATACTGCAACCAATATGCAACTAGTTGCATATTGGTTGGGTAGCGGCTATGGTTGGAAAATCAAGATAACAATAGGGCGCTGCCCATGGCTGCTTCGAAACCGGCTTCCCAGGCCCCAAAGCCCAGCCGCTTGCGTATTGGACGGCGCTACCGCGCCACCCGACTCGATCCCCCCTACGATGCCATCGTCATCGGCTCCGGCATTGGCGGGCTCACAACGGCGGCCCTGCTCAGTGCCGTGGGTCGCAAGGTACTAGTGCTGGAGCAGCACTATACCGCCGGGGGCTTCACCCACGCCTATGATCGCAACGGTTACGAGTGGGACGTGGGTATTCACTATATTGGTGACGTGGGTGAACATCCCACCATGGTCCGCAAGCTGTTCGACTTTCTCTCGGATGGCCAGTTGAAGTGGGCACCGATGGATCGGACCTACGACCGGATCTTTCTCGGTGACCAGCAGTTCGATCTGCGCGCCGGGCCGGAGGCATTTATCTCCGGTTTCCTGGAGCGCTTTCCCGGCGAGGAGCGGGCACTGCGCGAATATCTCAAGCGGGTTTCTGCGGTGGGCCGGGCCATGCCGCTGGTGACCATGGAAAAACTGCTGCCGCTCTGGTGCGGTCCCCTGTTGTCGCTGATCAAAAAGTGGAGCCTGCCGCCCTATCTGCACAAAACCACCTATGAGGTGCTAAGGGAACTGACCGACAACGAAACGCTGATTGCCGCGCTCGCCGGCCAGTGGGGTGACTACGGCATGACCCCGGATGTCGGCAGCTTCATGGTCCATGCTTTGATCGTCAAACACTATCTGTACGGTGGCTACTATCCAGTGGGCGGGGCCAGCAAAGTGGCCGAGACCATTATTCCGCGGGTTCAGGCCAGCGGCGGTGAAGTGTTTACTTATGCAGAGGTTGAGACTATTTTGCTCGACGGCCACCGTGCCGTCGGTGTGCGCATGGCCGACGGCACCGAGATCCGCGCACCGCTGGTAATCTCCAGCGCCGGTGTATTCAATACCTTTGCCCGGCTGCTGCCCGCAAGCGCGGCAGAACATAGCGGTTATCGCAGCCAGCTCACCAAGGTGCGCCCGTCCATGGCGCATCTGTGTCTGTACATCGGCTTGCAGAAAACCGCTGAAGAACTGGGCTTGCCGAAAACCAACTACTGGCTGTATCCGGGCGCTGACTACAGCGGCAATGTGCAGAAGTTCCTCGAGGACCCCAACGCCGAAATCCCGCTGGTCTACCTGTCTTTCCCCTCGGCCAAGGACCCCAGTTTTGCCCGGCGCTATCCCGGCCGCGCGACCATCGAAATCGTCGCCCCGGGGCCCTATGAATGGTTTGCCCAGTGGCAGGAGCAGCCCTGGGGCAAGCGCGGGGCGGACTACGAGGCCCTCAAGGAGGACTACAGCCAGCGCCTGCTGGAGTATTTGTACCGGCACTTCCCCCAGCTGCGCGGGCAGATCGATTACTACGAACTCTCCACCCCCTTGTCCACACGCTATTTCTGCAGTTACGGGAAGGGGGAAATCTACGGCCTGGACCACGATCCCGATCGTTTCAAGCAGACCTGGCTGCGGCCAAAAACCCGTATCAAAGGTCTCTTTCTCACTGGCCAGGATATTATGAGCTGCGGTGTGGCGGGGGCCATGGTGGCCGGTATGGTTACCGCGCAGAGTATCCTGGGTCTGCGCCGGGGGCGGTCACTACTGAAACAAGTCTTCGCCGATTCCGCTTCTGCAACGGTGAAAGAAACGGACCCGGGGCCGGGCTCCGTTTCCCGCTCCCCCTGACTCCAGAGAGCCCCTGGTGCGGGAAAGGCTGATTTTGCCTGGGGCAGGTGTCGTGGGGTGCCGCTGGTAGCGAACCCCGGTGATGGGACAGGTCCAGCGGGGACCTATGACGGTGCAGTGAGGGGCAGGTAGGTTTGAGAATGAAAAAAAGGCCGCTGGGGGCGGCCGAGTTAGGGGGTCAATATTCGCAGCGGGTCAGACGTCGAGTTTTACCAGGTCGTAGGGGGCCAGCGCCGGGATTGCGGACTGTAGCTTTTGCTCGGTGCTGTCGATCACCGCTATCTGACTGCAAAGTGCCTCCACCCTCTGCTCAAGCCGCTCGGCCCGCCGTTCCACTTTGTGTCCGATTTCCTCTGCCATCTGTTCAGCTTTGGCATCAATACTGCCGCCACCGGTAAATACCGCTTTTAGAGTGTGCCAGGCGATGGCGCTGGCGGACTTTCGCGCAAGCCGCTCCACCTGGGGCTCCAGTTCCTCGTCGACCATTTGCGCGATGAAGGTGTCCGTTTCCGAGTGGTCAAGGGTATACACCTCACCGTTTTGGTTCAGGTGGTCCTCTACCCGCTGGCGCAAAGCGTCCGCGGCCTGTTTCATATCGAGGGTATCCGGGTGATCCGCTCCGAGCGCGGCCAGTGCAACGGAGACACCGTCGAGGGCCAGTTCCACCGCTTCCAGCGACACCAGGGTCAACTCGCGGCCGGCCTGATGCAGCTGCTGCTGGTACTGCCTGAGCAGCCGTTGCTGAGCGCTGTTCAGGGCGACCTTCCGGCCATCCACCAGCAGCTGGTCCGGGGCGGCGTAATGGAACAGGGTGTCGTGGTCATCTGCCGCGGCCCTGGCTTCGATAAAACCGGGGCCGACACTCACCGAATGGCGTAGCTCCGCGGAGCATTGGACGTCGTCGTCAATGGACAAATCAATGTTGTGTGCCCAGGCACAGCTGCCGGCGACCGCAAAGCAGGACACCAGGCCGAAGTTGGTGAGGGGTTTCCACATAGAGCTAATACCAAGGTTTTTATCGGTTGGCATTAGGACGCGCTCAATTGAGAAATGGATGCGCCGCGGGGAATTATTTTTTAGGTAACTGAACACGAACCCCCGGACAATCCGGAGGGTGCAAAAAAAGGGGCCAGAGGCCCCTTTCCCATCCTGTTACAGTGGTTATGGGTATCAGCGGTTTGGCTTACCGCCTCCATTGCCACCGCCTCCACTACCGCCACCGGGGTTAGAGCCGCTACAGGCGTTGGCGGCCAGATAGTCAAACGCAGCCTTGGCCTGGACCAGACCATAGCCATAGGCGTTGTCCCGACCGGCGGCGCCCAGGTCTTCCGCCGTAGCGTCCAGGGCAGCGCGGATTTCACCCGGAGCACAGGACGGATAGTGGCTCCAGACCAGCGCCGCGACACCGGCCACATGTGGCGTGGCCATGGAGGTGCCATTGTTATAGCCGTAGTCGCTGGCTTCCACAGATACAGTGGCGGAGCTGCCCAGCTGTGCCAGCAGTGCTGCGCCGTCGGTATCGGAAATGCCCACCGAGGGAATGCCGGTGACAGTTTCACCCAGGGTGCCTGACAGGGGGCCCGCTTCGTTGTTGTAGATGATGGCGCCGATACCGCCGCCGGCTTCACAGGCCTGTACCTTTTCAGCAAAGGAAATGTCGCCGCGGGATATAAGGCAGACTTCACCCGCTGCCGCTGTGCAAGCAGTGTCACCCAGACCGCAATCCACCAGAGCGCCGCTGGCGGAGCCGTGGGGACTGCCTTCCATACCCAGGGCCGCTACAGCGTTGCCGGAAACTGACAGGGATGCATCGGTGCCGCTGCCCACCGGAACAGAGGACAAAACGGCCACTCCGGGGGCCGACAATTCAACCTGGTCTGTCTGCTGGGAGAAGTCGGCGATGTTCTTGTCGCTGTCGATGGCCGCCACGGATACGACGGAGTCGTAGGAGGCCGGGTAGGAGTGGCGGGTGTTGCCGTCGTTGCCGGCGGCGGCTATGGAGAGTACGCCCTGGCTGTACAGGTCGCCAAAGGCCCGCTCCTCGGTGCGGGACTTGCGCTCACCACCCAGGCTCATATTCAGCACCTCGGCGCCATTGGTGACGCAGGTGTCCGCTGCTGCCACCAGTGAGGAAGAGTAGCCCCAACCATCTGGATTGAAGACTTTGACGATATGCAGGTTGATATTGCCGTTGGGCAGCACGCCCACAACACCGGTACCGTTATTGATGGCGGCAATGGTGCCGGCTACGTGAGTGCCGTGACCAAGCTGGTCCTCGTACCAGTTGCCGGTGCCAGAGTCATTGGTGCCGGTCACTGCATTGCCCGACAGATCCTCGTGGGCAATATCGTAACCGGAGTCGATGATACAGACAGTGCGGTTGCCCGCGGCCATATCGCTTACCTGATCCGCCTGCACCATGGGAATACCGAAAGGGACTTCCTGTGCCATGGGATAGCGTTTCACATCCGGCTCAACATATTCCACGTTGGGGTTGTTCGCCATTGCCCGCAGTGCCTGTTGCGGCAGGTAGGCCGCCATGGCGTTGCGCTTGTCCAGTGCCAGTGCGGACCGGCCGCCGGCCTGTCGCATTTGCGCTTTTACTGCGGCACCTTTGCCGGCTTTGAATTTGATGATGTAGCGCTGGTCGTCGGCGCTGGCGTAGGAGGAAACTGCAAGCGCGACCGCACTGGCCGCGAACATGGACATCGTTTTTCTCATAAATACTCTCCGCAGTGGGCTGTTTTTTTTTAATATTCTTACTGCCAGCGCCCCGACCAAATCACCGTAGCCGTAACAAGTGGTAGCCTGGTCCGCGCGGTTGGTAGAAGAGAGCGAACCGTAGCAGTTTCACAATAGCAGCCAATGAAAAAATGTCGACGGTGTGAACAAGTTGGCAATTTGAATGCAAAAAAATTGACGTAACGGTTAAAAATATCCGCAAACTGAGGTGGCGAAAACTCTGTTTTTATCGTAGGAAATGCTTTATTGGGCCTGTCCCGCAGTGACAAAATCCCGGCCTTTAATAAAATATCCAAAAGCCGAAATGTCAATTCAGACCGGTGTGTTGGGCTTGTGCCCGCCTCTGCAGAAATTCCAAAAATCAATGTGACCAAAAAACACTTGACCGTCAGCTTGAGTCGAGACGCTATTTCCAATCCCGGCATACAAAGACGGCCATTTACCCCCTGGCTGGAAAGCTGCCAAATATTTCTTGTTTGACAGTATTTTGACAAAAACCCCACAAGACACTGACACAAGACTCAATAGAATAGCGACACCCAAATCGCTGTAGATCATTGATGATGTGTCCGGATGTCGAACAGGCCGAAAGCTCCGGGTGGGCCTGGCCATTACTGTGTCGCCTTCGTGTTCCCTTCACTGGCTTTCTCGCTGCCGGTGGACTGGCAACCGGCGTCCACTGGGTCGTAATGGCTCTGGTTGTCTCTCTCACCGGCCAGCCCGCCATTGCCACTTTCGTCGGATCTGCGTCCGGCGCCGTGGCTAATTATGGCTTGCAACGCCAGCTGGCTTTTCCCAACGCCGGCAGTCACCGGCAGGCCTTTTCCCGCTATCTCCTGTCCTGTGCGTTGGCATGGGGCGCCAATCTGTCCTTTTTCATCCTGTTGAATCAGATTATGCAGGTTACCGTTATCGCCGCGCAGCTTGTCACCACTGCAATGGTGGCCGCCATGAATTTTGTCGTTTATAAAAGGTTGGTATTCAATGACAAATTATCTTAATCCCCTACCCGATCGGTACCAGGATTTGTTGCTGTCGATCGTAGTGCCCGTGTTTAACGAAAGCGCCATGCTGCCGGTATTTTTCCAGCAGGTCCTGCCCATCGTAAAGGCGCTGCCACTCAGGGTAGAACTGATATTCGTCGATGATGGCAGTGAGGACGACAGCGCGGAATATCTCAAGCGGGCCCTGCATAAGCATAGCGAACAAAAGCTGATTAAACTCAGCCGGAACTTTGGCAAGGAGGCCGCAGTGACTGCGGGGCTGGAACATGCCCGCGGGAATGCCGTGGTGATTATGGATGCCGATCTGCAGGACCCCCCGGAATATATACCGGTTATGGTGGATACCTGGTTGTCAGGCACCGATGTGGTGCTTATGCAACGCCATTCGCGGGTCGGCGAAACGCTGTTGAAACGGCTGAGTGCGCATTTATTTTACCGCTTGCTCAACCGGACCAGTCGTACCGAGATTCCGGTGGATACGGGGGATTTTCGCTTGATGAGCCGCCGTTCAGTCAATGCGCTGCTATCGCTGAAGGAGCGCAACCGTTATATGAAGGGCCTGTTTGCCTGGGTCGGCATGCCCACCAAAGTGATTCACTACGATCGGGCGCCCCGTGCTGCCGGGACAACCAAATGGAGCTTTTGGGGTCTTTTGGGGCTGGCCCTGGAGGGATTGACCTCCTTTTCCATCTCGCCATTGAGATGGGCGGCGGGAGTGGGACTCCTGGCCGCTGCCACCGGGGCATTGTTCGGCATCTGGATTGTGGCCAAAACCCTGTTGATCGGCGACGCCGCCGCCGGCTATCCGTCGCTGCTGGCCATTGTCACCTTCCTGGGTGGCGTGCAGCTGTTCAGCATCGGCCTTGTTGGGGAATATGTCGGCAAGACCTATATGGAGACAAAGCAGAGACCCGTCTATCTGGCCGAGGAAATTATTGCCAGCCCATCGGCAGGTAAAACGGCGAAAGTCCAACACAGGGAACCGGTGCAGCATGTCAAAGTGGTCTAATTACTGGTTCCTGGTTCTGGGGGCCGTCGCGATCAGTCGCCTGGCCGCTATGGCAGTATTGCCATTCGTGGATACGACCGAAGCGAGGTATGGGGAAATCGCCCGCCTGATGGCCGAGACGGGCGACTGGATCACCCCCTGGTTCGAGCCGGGAGTCCCGTTTTGGGGTAAACCGCCACTTTCGTTCTGGGCCCAGGCCGCTGCCATAAAAGCACTTGGATTAAGTGAATTCTCCCTTCGCCTTCCCTCCCTGCTGGTTACCGGTGCTATGGCACTTCTTGTCTGGCACCTCGCGCGGGAGTATCGGGGCGTGAACACAGCCCGCTGGGCTGTTGTGATCTTTGCCAGCATGGCGCTGCCCTATGTCAGTGCCGGGGCAGTGATGACTGATGCCTATTTCGCTTTGGGCACCACCCTGTCCCTGGCTGGATTCTATCTGGCGATACAGAAAGCCGGCAGCATCTGGGGCTGGTTGTTTTTTCTGGGGCTGGCAATTGGACTGCTGGCCAAAGGGCCATTGGCAGTGGTGCTGGTGGCCATACCCATAACCCTATGGATACTGTTTGGTCTTTGTCGTTTGCGAGAGCTGGCCATTCTGCCCTGGCGGGCGGGAACGCTGTTGACACTGGTGCTCGTGCTGCCCTGGTATTTATGGGCGGAAATCAAGACACCCGGGTTTCTGCACTACTTCCTGTTGGGTGAACATATCCTTCGCTTTATAGATCCCGGCTGGTCTGGTGACCTCTATGGTAATGCCCACCTGCAGCCCAAAGGCATGATATGGGTATTCTGGCTGTGGGCCAGTTTTCCCTGGGGAATTTTGTCGATACTCCTGAGGGTCTCTGCCGGCTCGAAAAGTGGCAATCTATTCGATCGGGAATTTTGGCGGGACAAGAAGCTGGTTTTTGTGTTGGCTTGTGCCCTGGGGCCGCTGCTGTTTTTTAGCCTCGCCAGCAATCTATTGTGGACCTATGTGCTGCCGTCATTGCCATTTAGCGCAGTGCTGATAGCCGCGCAGATTACACGGTACAGCAGGTCGCCATGTGGCAGACGCCTCCGCAACAGCCTGGCGCTGGTGTCGCCGCTTCTGTTGCTATCCGTCACACTGGCATATGGCCTGGGTGATTACAGATTGAAGAGTGAAAAGAGTCTGGTTGGCCACTATAATCAGCGCAGTGATGCCGGGCACAGCCTTTTGCTCTATTTGGGAGACTTGCCATTTTCCGCGCGTTTTTACTCTCGCGGAACCGCTCAGTCAGTAACTTATGCGCAATTGACAGCGATGTTGAAAAGCGGCAGCTATGATGAGTATTTTATTGCAATTCCCCGCGGGCGGCTAAGTGACGAAAGGTCTGCAATGCTTGCGGATACCGGTATCCGCGAGTTCAAAAATCGCAGATATGAACTGATTTCCATTGACCGCTCGACCCCTGATTCTGAGAGTTTGAGTAGTGCCGAATAGTACTGAAATAAGGGATTGCGGAACTAAAATCCGCCTTCTGATCGTGGAAGACCAAATCGATTTGGCTGAAAATCTATTTGAGTTTTTGGGAGAAGAGCGCTATGTGCTGGATTTTTCTCCGGACGGCCTTACCGCACTGCACTTGTTGGCCACCCATTCCTATGATGTGGTCGTTCTTGATCTGATGTTGCCGGGTGTAAATGGATTTGAATTATGCCGCAGAATCCGCGCGGACCTGAAATGTAAAGTGCCCATTATTCTTACCACAGCATTGGGTTCTCTGGCGGACAAAGAGAAGGGATTTTCCTGCGGTGCTGATGATTACCTGGTAAAGCCGTTTGAGCTGAGGGAATTACAGTTGCGTATAGAAGCTTTGTATCGGCGGAGCATACTAAAAGAGTCGGGGCTCAGGGCGGGAAGTGTCTCTTTTGATCCGGAAACCTTGACCGTTGAGCTATATGGAAAAAGTGTCCAGTTGACAGGTATTCCCGCCAAAATTTTTGAATTGCTGATAGGTGCCTATCCGAAGATTATCAGCCATGAAGTCATGCATGAGGCTATTTGGGGAGAGGATGGCAGCGAGCATGAAGGGCACAGCTTGCGCACACATATCTATGCCCTGAGAAAGATATTGCAGAGCAATTTTGACGTCGGCTTGATAAAAACCGTGCACGGGCGTGGCTATCAATTGATAACTATAGAGAAGAAGAGTGCGGCCAAATGAGGCAAAGCGCACTCTACACCCGTCTTCTGAAAACCATATATTTAATGGTTGCGATTACGGTGCTTATATGCGTACTGGCGGTGGAATTATTCTTTGAGGATGTGGAAAGCAGGGCTTTAAATTTTGAGTTGCAGGCGAATGCAGATTTTTTCAAGGCAAATATAGAGGGGAATAAATTCCAGCATTGGAAAACGGCTGATTTGGAAGCATTCTTCTTGCCCCAAGATGGAAGCGATGCCCGCCTTCCGGAATTATTCAGAGGTAGGGAGGCGCCGTCTTTTGATGAAGTGAAAATTGATGGAAAAACCTTTCTGATCACTGTTGAACAAGTTAATACTCCCTCCGGAAAGCTATATCTGGCTAAAGATTTTACCAGTATGGAGAGGCGCGAATTCATCGTCGAAGCTTTTCTGGTTTTATTCGCTGCTATTATGCTGGTGGCGGGGTTTTTCGTTTCAAAAGGAAGTGCGCGCCTATTAATAAAGCCCCTGGAAAAACTCTCCAGAGATATTCGCGTTGTAAAGCCGGGGGTTTCAATGCAACGGCTCAAGAGAGATTACCGTGATATAGAGTTTGTAAGGATTGCGGAATCCTTCAATTTGTTTCTGTCGGAACTAGAATTTCATATCAAGCGGGAAAAAGCTTTTGTCAAGCTGGCAAGTCATGAATTGCGTACTCCTCTGGCAGTTATCAGCGGCGCGCTGGAGATTCTGGAGCAGCGCCGCGATCTTACGGAAAAGGACCAAAAAACCCTGTCCAGAATTGGTAATGCGACCAGGACCATGCAGCAGGATACGGAGATGCTGTTGCAGTTGGCGCGCGGAAAGGCGGATGATGAAAACCTGACTCAGGTGAATGTGCCAAGGCTGGCCGAGGAGGTGGTAGCAGACTTGGGCAGCAGTAATCGCAGTTTTGCCAATCGGGCAGAAATTATTTCAGAAGCTTCTGTCCCCCGGATTTATACAAATCCCGTATTGGTGCGTATGCTGCTGCGCAATCTGATCAAGAATGCCCTGGTTCATACCCCCTCCAAGGTGGAGATACATCTGGACGAGGAGCAAATTCACATCAATGACTTTGGCGGCGGCCTTCCACCACCTATCGTCAGCAAGGTGACAAGCTCCAGCTACAAGGAATCGGGGGGCTTACAGGAAAGTAGTTTTGGGCTTCTGATCGTTCAGTTGATCTGCGAGCGCCTGAACTGGCAACTGGAAATTGCCCAGTCATCGAAAAGGGGTACACGCTTTGTCATTCATATGAATAGACCCCTACAGGAATAAGCCATGGAAGGACGTCGCCTACTCTAGCAGGTTGTTGAAAAAGGCATCCTGCCTGTTTCAAAACACGAAAAGTGAAAAATGTGATTTTCACTTTTCGCCCAAAATCAACGACTTAGGTGTCGGTGATTTTGCCGGAACATCCATGTTCCGGTACATAAGGCGACAATCCAATCGCTGATGGATCATCTATCGGAGTGCGGGTTCAATAATTGCTGTCACTGCTTCCAGGGTCGCTTGCAAGTTCTCCCAGTCGCAAAGCTCCCGGATTCGGAGCGCGCAATGGACAGGGTTAATGGACAGGGTTACAGAGCCGATGGATCACAACCAGTGGAGAAGCTTCTCCCCTTAAACCGCCGTTTTGTCCCGATCCTGGTATCCCAGCCGGCCCCCCATCCCCGCCCCGGCTGTCTCCCACCCATCCCATTTCGCCGCAGGGAATCCCGATTAACGTACTTTTAATCCGGGATATCCTGTTTGTCCCCACCACCGATTGATGTGCCCGCGAAACCGGGCAAACTGCGATTATGGCGTGCGCATCGCCAGGTTCGGGTGCCTGTGCCGGGTCTGGGCCGGCGGCAAAAGGGTAACCAAGCGACAGCGCCGATAGGCATAAATTACGCTTCAGTCAAAATATAAATACCATTCGGGGTAGTGTCGATGAGAAGAACAATTTTCCATAAGGATCGGCTGGCGCTGACCATTTCTGTCGCCCTGGGGGCCACCGCATGCCCGCAGCTTCTTGTGGCCCAGGAAGTAGACACGGGGCCGCTGGAGGAGATTACCGTAACTGGCATTCGCGCCAGTCTGACCCGGTCCATGGACGTGAAGCGGGACAGTAAAGGTATTGTCGATGCCATCTCAGCGGAGGATATCGGCAAGTTTCCGGATACCAATCTGGCGGAATCCCTGCAGCGCATCACCGGTGTGTCCATTGACCGCCAAAATGGTGAGGGTAGTAAGGTCACTGTGCGCGGTATTGATCCCGAGTTTAACCTGGTGACCCTCAATGGCCGGCAGCTGGCCCGCACCACCGGTGGCCGCTCCTTTGACTTCCAGAATATCGCCTCCGAAATGGTCACCGGGGTATCCGTGGCCAAGAGCAGCAATGCACTGGTGCCCAGTGGCGGTATCGGTTCCACCATCAACTTGCTGACCGCGCGCCCGCTGGAGATCGGCGAGCGCCGCATCAACTTTGCCGCCAAAGGCGTATTGGACGAGTCCTCCCAGGAAGGCGGCATCACCCCGGAATATTCCGGCTTCTACTCCGACACTTTTGCCGAGGGCACTTTTGGTGTGGCCATTTCTGCCAGCGTGGCGGAGCGCGAGAGCGGCAGCCAGCAGGCACTGGTGGGCACCGGCTGGCGCAGCTTTCCTGGCAGTGTGGATCAAAATTATGATGCGGGCACTGGCGATTGGGGCGGTGTGCCCCAGGACAACCAAGTGAACCGGCCCGGTCCCGACGACATCTATTCGGTGCCGCAGACCACCATCTACAAGTTTGAGGAACAGCAGCGCAAGCGTTCCAATGGCCAGTTGGTGTTGCAGTGGGCACCCAATGACGATATCACCGCGACCCTGGACTATATGCACTATGCCAACGATATCGCCAAGCAGCACAATGATATCTCCGCCTGGTACACTTTTGCGCCGTCAGAAAACGTCTGGACCGACGGTCCAGTGGCGTCGCCGCTCATCTACTCGGAAACCTATGACACACCCCAGGATCTGTCCATGGGCGCGGGCAGTGTGGCCGAAGCCTATCGCGGCGACACATTGGGGTTGAACCTGCAGTGGCAGCTCAATGAGCGCCTTTCCCTGGCATTGGATACACATCACTCCGAGGCCGAGCGGCGCCCGGACAGCCCCTGGGGCTCCAATGTCACCCTTTCCACTGCGGCGTTTATCCGCACCAGCGCCACCACGGATTTTACCGGGGAGCTGCCGGCGCTGGCGGTAGGCGGCGGCAACGCGGTTAAGCCATCGGATATGCGAATTACCGGCAGTGTGTTTGGCAATTCCCGTGATTTTTCTGAAATCGACGCCTACCACTTCAGCGGCAACTTTGAATTCAATGAATCCTCCGATATCGATTTTGGTATCAGCAGCCAGGAAGTGACCAATCACTCCCAGTCTGTGAATGTGCAGCGCAATGCCTGGGGGGGTGTGGGCGCGGAGGGGGATTTTGATGATTCCTTCTTCCCCGCTGACAGTATTCAGGACAAATTCGATATTTCCACCGGTGATTTCTCCGAGATTGGTGGCGCAGACATTCAGGACATCTATTTCGCGTGGGATTTTGACCGGGTGCGCGCGCGGGCGGAAGAACTCTACGGCGACCAATTAGAGTCGGGTTTTATAGGTGACTGTGGCACCCAATTCTGTCCCTCTACGGATTACAGCGCCGATGTGGACCGCTTGACCACCGAAACCACCACGGCTTTTTACACCCAATACAACTTTGAATCCGCACTGGGCTCCATGCCTTTCGACGTTCATCTCGGTCTGCGCTACGAGGACACGGAAGTTGATTCCACATCTGCAGCCATTATTTATGATGCGGCGGACTGGATTGCGGCAACTGAGATAGCACTGGTGCCCACTGGTGAGCGCCAATTTTTTACCGACAAGGGTGGTTATGACTACTGGTTACCGAGTTTTAACCTAAATTTTGAACTGCGCGATGACCTGTTTGTACGCGCGGCCGCCAGCAAGACCATAGGCCGCCCGGACTACAACTCCATCAAGGGTGGTACTACCCTGGGGACCCTGGGCAACCGCAATGAATTTGGCGGTTCTACTGGCACTCCTGCATTGTTGCCATTGGAATCGGTCAATCTGGATCTCTCCGTTGAATGGTACTACGGCGAGTCCAGCTATGCCTCCATCGGCTTGTTTAAGAAGGAGATCTCCAACTTTATCACCCAGGTTAAGGAGGAGCAGAATTTCTTTGGTATAGCGAATCCGGCCGACGGCGCTTGGTACAACGAAGCCGTGGAAGCGGTGGGAACCGATGCGCTGGCGATAAAGCGGTATATCGCCGAAAACTATGGTAGCAGTGAATTTGTCACTGTCGCCATAGATCCGGAAACCGGCGATATTGATCCGTCGAAAACTGTGATCAGAGGTAACCCGGAAACCGATGAATTGGTGAAGTTCCTAATCGACACGCCGGTCAATAGCGACCGCGACGAAACCGTGGATGGCCTGGAACTTGCAGTGCAACATGTCTTTGGTGAGACCGGCTTTGGGGTGATCCTCAACTACACCATGGTGGACTCCGGCCTGGAGTACAACCCCTACCTGTTGGAGGACCAGGAGGCGCTGGTTGGTCTCAGCGACTCCGCGAACCTGATTGCCTTCTACGATAAAAATGGCCTGCAGGCGCGGGTGGCTTACAACTGGCGCGATGACTTCCTGAACTCCCGCGGCCAGGGCACCGGCGCCAACCCGCAGTTCACCGAAGCCTACCAGCAGGTGGACCTGAATGTGAGCTACGATGTGCCGCAGTTGCAAGGTCTGCAAGTGTTTCTGGAGGGCTTGAACGTGACCGAGGAATACAGTCGTGTTCACGGGCGCGCCAGGGAGCAGGTGCTCGGTGTTTACCAGGGTGGAGCCCGCTGGCAATTGGGTGCGCGCTACGCATTCTGATAGCATCCTGGAATAATGCAGAGAGCTATGGAAAGCCGCTGATTCCCAGCGGCTTTTCTGTTGACGGAGACGGCCCGGCGAGTCAATGGCAATGTCCCTTTGTGTGGCCCAGTTTCCAACCGGTGGTTACAAGAGTATGAGTAGGCTTGACCCGACAACCCGACACCTGGTGATCGTTGGAGGCGGTAGTGCCGGCTGGCTTACGGCCGCCCTGTTGGGGGCCGAATTCGCCGCTGACCCGGATAGTGGTGTGCGGATAACACTGGTGGAGTCCCCCCAGATACCCACAGTGGGTGTGGGTGAGGGCACCTGGCCGTCCATGCGCGGAACCTTAAAGCGCATAGGGATTGCGGAAACCGAGTTTCTGCGTCAGTGCGATGCCAGCTTCAAACAGGGCAGCCGTTTTATCGACTGGGTCAGCGGCGCGGGGGAGGAATACTTCCACCCGTTCACTCCTCCGGTGGCTTTTCAACAATTGAATCTGGCACCCTACTGGCAGGCGTACCGGGATCAGGTCTCCTATGCGGACGCTGTGTGCGGACAGGCCCAGGTCAGCCGCGGCTGCCTGGCACCCAAGATGCTATCCACGGCGGAATACGCCTTTGCGCTGAATTATGGTTACCACCTGGATGCGGCCAAGTTTGCCGCTTTTCTGCAGCGCCACTGCACGGAAAAGCTTGGGGTTGTCCACCGGCGGGAGCGGATTACCCGCATACAGAATGACCCCGATGGTTATATTGCACTCCTGCACATGGAATCGGGCGCTCAATTGCAGGGGGATTTATTTGTAGACTGCAGCGGCGCGGCGGCGCTGCTGATTGGCGAGCATTACGGTATTGGGGTCCGGCCCCAGGGGCGGACGCTGTTCAACGATCGCGCCCTGGCGACCCAGGTCGCCTATGCGCAGGAGGACAGCCCCATCGCCTCCTGTACCCATTCCAGCGCCAGGGATGCGGGCTGGGTCTGGGATATCGGTCTGCCCTCCCGGCGCGGTGTCGGCTACACCTACTCCAGTGCCCACAGTACGGATGCCCAGGCGGAGCAGGTGTTGCGTGACTATATCCAGCGAAACGGTGGCGGGGACCTGCTCACCGAGCCGCGGCAGATCCGCTTCAACCCCGGCTATCGGGAGAAGTTCTGGCACCGGAACTGCGTCGCCATCGGCATGGCGGCGGGCTTTATCGAGCCGTTGGAAGCTTCGGCGCTGGTAATGGTGGAAAAGTCGGCCCAGATGCTGGCCGAGCAGTTGCCGCCGAATCGCGCCGCCATGGCGGCGGTGGAGCGCCGCTTCAACCGGCGTTTCAGCGCGCACTGGCAACGTATTATCGATTTCCTCAAACTGCACTATGTACTGTCGAAGCGGGAGGACAGCGATTATTGGCGCGACCACCGCACGGCGGCGGGCATCCCTGACAGCTTGCGGGAGGCGCTGGAAATCTGGCGTCTTTACCCGGCCTCGCTGAATGACGCGGTGATGGCGGATGAGTTGTTTCCAGCGGCCAGTTACCAGTATGTACTGTCCGGTATGGGACTGATATCGGCGACGGAGGCATTTTCGCGGCGTCGCAAAGACACGGCGGAGGCGGAGCGGCTTTTTCGCGAAAATGCCGAGCAGACCAGGAAAATGCAGCGGGCCCTGCCCACCAATCGGAACCTGCTGCGGCAGCTCAGGGAGGTGGCGCTGCCAACTATTTAGACCCTGGCAGGTTACCAGGGCATCGAATGAATCAGAAGTGCCCCAGGCCCCGTTAAAAGTGGTTGTTCGACAGGCTGCCGGGGGGGCTCCGCTCACGCGGGGTTGCAGAATTGGATAAGTATAACGAGGTAAATATGACCAAGGCGGTACCACTCAACAGCGTTGACCACAGCGAGCTTCGCGTTATTACGGAGCGCTCTGCGGCCTACGGCGACGACGTCTGGTATGCACTGACGTTTCCACTTGAATTCCGCTCTCTGCAGGCTAGCTATCCAATTTTCTTTCAGAAGGATGCGCGCACGGGAAAATTTCTCTGCCTGGCGTTGCTGGGCTTTACTGAGGGCGAAAACCTGTATCTGCGCGATGGCCGCTGGGACGCCTCCTATGTGCCGCTGGCTATCCGCCGCCAGCCATTTCTCATCGGCCGCCAGACGGTTTTCGAAGAGGGTCAGGAAAAAAATCAGCGGGTGGTTCACATCGATCTGGAAAATCCGCGGGTGAACAGTGAAAAAGGCGAAGCCCTGTTTTTGCAACACGGCGGCAATTCGCCCTACCTGGACCAGGTGGCGGACATGCTGGAAGCCATTCACCAGGGGCTGGGCCAGAACGAGGGGTTTATTGCCGCACTGCTGGCCCACGAGCTGCTCGAATCCTTCACCCTCGATATCACCCTGGACAATGGTGAGCGCAACCAGCTGGTGGGCTTTTACACCATCAATGAGGACCGGCTGCGGCAACTGGACGGAGAAACGCTGGCACAGTTGCACAGTGCCGGTTATCTGGAGGCGATTTTTATGGCGATGGCATCGCAGTCCAATGTGCGCCGGCTGATGGATGAGAAAAACCGCCGGGTGGCCGGCGGGTGATTCCGGTGGATACGAGGGGCGAGGACCTGTTTGCTGCCCTGCCGCCGGTGGCGGAAATGGACAAGTTGCCTGCGGACAGTATCGCCGGGAAAATTCGCGGACTTTCTCAGCCATTGGTGATACGGGATTTCTGTGCCCATTGGCCTGCAGTGGTGGCCGGTCGTGCAGCGCCGCGGCAGGCGGCCGACTATCTGCGCGGTCACTATAAGGGTGTGCCGGTATCCGCCTGTTATGGCGCCCCGGAAACCGGCGGCCGGGTGTTTTACAATGAGGAACTGAGCGGTTTCAATTACCGGAGTGTGCGCGAGGACCTGAACCGGGTTCTGGACGATATTCTCGCCTGTGCCCATAGTGAAAAACCGCCAATGATTTACATGGCCTCTACCGATGTGGGCCACTGGTTCCCCGGTTTCGCCGCCGAAAACGATGCGGGAATTAGCCAGTTGAACCCGACAGGATTTCTGTGGCTGGGCAATCGCGTACGGATTGCCGCACACTACGATTTGCCCGACAACCTGGCCTGTGTAATCGCCGGTCGCCGCCGCTTCACCCTGTTTCCACCGGAGCAGATCGCCAACCTTTACCCCGGCCCACTGGAGTTTGCCCCGGGCGGTCAGGAAATCAGTTTGGTGGATTTACACAACCCAGACTTCGAGCGTTTTCCGCGTTTCCAGGAGGCCCTGGCCTCTGCGCAGGTGGCCGAGTTACATCCGGGTGATGCCCTGTTCCTGCCGGGCATGTGGTGGCATCACGTGGAGAGCCTGGATTCCTTCAACCTGCTCTACACCCAGTGGTGGCGGGACTCACCGGCCTATATGGGCCGCCCCATGAATGCCCTTCTGCACGGGATTCTGAGTATTCGCGATCTGCCGGAAAGGCAGCGCGACGCCTGGAAGGCACTGCTGGATTACTATGTGTTCGATGCGGATGGCGCCGACCACATAGCGGAGCCCGCAAGGGGCGTGCAGAGGCGGCCACTCAGTGAATTGCAGGCGCGCCGGCTGCGGGCGGAACTGCTCAACAGGCTGAAGCGCTGACGACGGGATTGGGCAGGGCCTGGCTATTTTTAACCGAGACGTCAAGTAATGACTGAAAATCCTATCAAAAAAGTTGTCATCGCCGGTGGCGGCACCGCTGGCTGGATGACAGCCGCTGCCCTGGCTAAATTGATCGGCAAGCACCTGGACATCCGCCTGATCGAGTCCGACGCCATCGGCACTGTGGGTGTCGGCGAGGCAACCATTCCCACCCTGCACATTTTTCACCAGTTGCTGGGGTTGAAAGAGCAGGAGGTGATGGCGGCGACCAACGCTACCTTCAAGCTGGGCATCATGTTCGAAAACTGGCGCGATATTGGCGTCGATTATCTGCACTCCTTCGGCTCCCTGGGCAAGGATTGCTGGGCGGCGCAATTCCATCACTTTTGGCGCAAGGGGCTGGACAAAGGGATCGATTTTGAGATCGGCGACTATTGCAAAGAACACCTGGCCGCCCGTTCACACCGCTTCGCCGCCCTGCCCAATCAGGATCGCAACCACGCCTATCACCTGGATGCCTCTCTGTATGCGCGCTATCTGCGTGGTTTTGCCGAAACCCATGGGGTAAGCCGCACCGAGGGCCAGATCCTGGAGGTACAGCTCAACCGGGACAATGGTTTTATCGAGGCACTGCACCTGGACACTGGCGAGTGTGTGGAGGGGGATCTGTTTGTCGACTGTACCGGTTTTCGCGGGCTGCTGATCGAGGGCGCACTGCACAGCGGCTACCACGACTGGACCCACTGGCTGCCCTGTGACCGTGCCATCGCAGTGCAGACGGCGACGGTTGCGCCACCGGTCCCCTATACCCGCTCCATTGCGCGGGAATCCGGCTGGCAGTGGCGAATACCACTGCAAAGCCGGGTGGGCAATGGGCTGGTGTATTGCAGCAGGTATATGGACGAACAGCAGGCAAGCTCGCAACTGCTGGAGAATCTTGAGGGGGAGCCAATCAGCGATCCCCGGGTGATCCCCTTCCGCACCGGAACCCGGCGCAGGCACTGGAACAAAAACTGTATCGCTATCGGGCTGTCGGCCGGTTTTATCGAGCCGTTGGAGTCCACCAGTATCCACTTGATTCAGCGCAGTGTCGTGCGCCTGATGCAGTTGTTTCCTTCGCGGGGAATCTGTGTGGCGGATGTCAATGAATTCAATGCGCAAACGATCCATGAAATGGAATATATCCGCGACTTTATTGTGCTGCATTACCATGTCACTGAACGCAGCGACAGCAAATTCTGGCGCTACTGTCGCTCGATGCCGATTCCCGACAGCCTGGCCCATCGCCTGGAGATGTTTCGAGACAGCGGCAGTTTGTTTAAATACGAGGCGGACCTGTTTGGCGTGGCATCCTGGGTGCAGGTGATGCTCGGCCAGGGATTGATGCCCGCCCGTCACCACCCCATCGCCGACCTGATGGGGGATGCGGAGCTGGCCAGTTTTCTCGACAATATTCGCCAGCAGGTGCGCCGTCAGGTGGAAAATCTGCCCGGCCATCTGGACTTTCTGGATCACTACTGCAAGGCGCAGACTGTGTGAGCGAGGCCGGCAGCAAAAAAGCGCCTGCCCTTATCGGCAGCGGAAGGCGGATCGGCACCGAGCGCACTCCGGTGCTGGTCATCGACGGCTTCACCCCCTGGACCGAACCGTTGCGGCGCAACGCCCATGCCGGTAGTTTTGCCGAGGATGGCGCCACCCTGTATCCGGGCCTGCGCGCCAAAATGCCGAGGGAGCCGGCGCTGGCGGTGCTGGAGAGGGTTTATCGGCAGCTGTATGGACTTTACCGGATTCCGAGTAGTTTGCGCCTGAAGCCCTTGCAGGCGTATTTTTCTCTGGTAACCCGATCCCCGGCGGAACTGGATACGCTCCAGCGCATACCCCACTTCGACACTTCGTCCCCTTTTTTCTTTGCCCTGTTGTTGTACCTCAATCCCGGCAGTCACGGGGCCACCGGTTTTTTTCGTCACAAGCCCACGGGTTACGAGCGTATCGGCGACGACCGTGTGGATTCCTATTTGGTGTCTGCCAGTGAGTATATGCAGAGTGCCGGAGCGCCTGCGCAACAATACTGCACTGGGACCACGGGTCAATATGAGCTGTACCATCAAATTGAATATCTTCAGCACCGCCTGGCAATCTACCCGGGCAATCTGTTGCATTCGATCCTGGTGGATTCAGAGCGTGATATCTGTGCCGACCCCACCAGGGGACGTCTCACGGCCAATATTTTCTTCGAATTCCGCTGAGTCCCGGTCGCCTACGATTTGTACCTCCTTGCCGAAAAGCGGCCTTTAGGCTGGTGCTTTTGTGTTACAAGGTCACCTGGGCCCCACTATTTTTGGGGCGGCCATCCAACCGGTGAGGGGTCATCGATTAGATGGTCGGGTTAATAAAAGTGCAGTTTGAGGAATAAGAACAATGGCAACACTGGGAACCAATGTCGAGACGGGTTCGCTCGATACCAAACAGCGGGAAGCTTCCGGCTACCGGTTTGCGCTGGTCGCGCTCACCTCGCTGTTTTTTATGTGGGGCTTTATCACCTGCTTGAACGATATTCTCATTCCGCACCTGAAGGGTGTGTTCGATCTGAACTATGCCCAGGCGATGCTGGTGCAGTTCTGCTTCTTCGGGGCATATTTTCTCGTTTCACTGCCGGCCGGTTCGCTGGTGAGTCGGATTGGCTATCAGCGTGGCATAGTGGTTGGCCTGTCGGTGGCAGTGGTCGGATGCCTGCTGTTTATCCCCGCTGAACGACTGCAGGCTTATCCGCTGTTTCTGTTTGCCCTGTTCGTGTTGGCGGCGGGGATTACTGTGTTGCAGGTGTCGGCGAACCCCTATGTGACCGCGCTCGGCAGCGAGCGCACCGCCGCCAGTCGCTTAACCCTGACCCAGGCGTTCAACTCCCTGGGCACTACAGTGGCGCCATTTTTTGGTGCCATGCTGATCCTCTCAATCGCTATCCCCGCCGGTGGGGAAGCGGCGGCGGCCCAGCGGGCCTCCGCGGTCGAGGGGCCCTACTTAATGCTGGCCGCGGCCCTGGCGGCCCTAGCGGTGACTTTTGCATTGCTGAAGTTGCCGCGTATCGACAGCCATAAGGTGGTGACCGGTCTAAACGACTTCGCCGCCTTTGGTAAAACCCTCGCGCACCGCCACCTGTTTCTCGGTGCCATCGCGATTTTCCTCTATGTCGGCGCGGAAGTTTCTATTGGCAGTTTTCTGGTTAACTTCCTCTCCGAAGACTCCATAGCCGGTATCAGCGAACAACAGGCGGCGTTTTATGTCTCCCTGTATTGGGGCGGAGCCATGGTAGGCCGCTTTATCGGTGCCGCCGTGATGCGCTATGTTTCCGCCGGTGCTGTGCTGGGCGCCTGCTCGCTGGGTGCCTGCGTGCTGCTCGCTATCACCATCCTCGGCAGTGGCCGGGTGGCCATGTGGGCAGTGCTGGCGATCGGTTTGTGCAATTCGGTGATGTTTCCGACTATTTTCAGCCTGGCACTGGCCCGCCTCGGTGCTCTGACCAGCCAGGGTTCAGGTATCCTCTGTATGGCGATTGTCGGCGGCGCTCTGGTGCCGGTGCTCCAGGGATTGCTGGCGGACCGGATTGGCATTCAGCTGGCGTTTGTGCTGCCGATCTTCTGCTATCTATACATCTTTTACTATGGTGCGGCTGGCCACCAGGTGCGCGGGGCTCGGTAAGTTCCGTCGCCGTGTGGCGGATCGTCGGAAACAGTTCTCCCCTATTTGCCGCCAGCGGGGTTCAAAGTGTGGACCCTCTGGCGTGGCCCGCCCCCTTATCCGGTTGGCAAAAAAACCTCGTATTTATTTTTTCAACCTGCTTTCGTCCGCATCTACTCCTCAACTCTTAGGGGCAGATCAAGCACCCGTGCTGAGAAAAGCCAGGTAAGGCTTTTTCCGCAACCTGTCGCGCCCCCAAGCCCCTCTATGCACCGGGTCTATACTGCGGTGGTGGTTGCGGTAAAGGTTATTTCCAAGAGATTTTTCCGCGTGTCGGTTTGAAATTGCCGACTGCTCTCCATGATTTTTTTGGCGTTGAACTGAACCCAATTGCCATTGCTGAGAACGCCAATGGGTTTTGGTGGCTCTGCGGGCAAGGTCAATGCTCCGGGAGAATAGAGTATGTTGAAGCTGTCAGATTTTTTTATTTTATCCGCTGTGGCGGTGTCTTTTGCACTATCGGGTTTTCTCTGGTTCAACGGTTATCGGGAGCAGGGGTTGTTTACCTCCCTTTGGGTACCCAGCATTCTCGCTTTTGGGATCTATTTCAAAGTGTCGGCCATTCTGACACGGGGATGAGGGAAAATGTCCGATTCAATGCTGCTGGCGATAGCGGCGGGGGTCTTCCTACTGTTGTTGGTGGGTATCGCCCTGACCATTTATGAGTTTCACAAGGCGGGGGCGGAGCCGGTCGCAGATACCCGTGACAGGTCCGACATACGGGGCCGCTGATACCACCCGCCTGGCTGCCATGATGCGTTTGCGGTTGGGGATCAGTTTTCGCTGTCGAGAAGGGCGCTGTAGCCCGCGCGGAAGTCCGGAAACTTCATCTGGTAACCGCTTGCCAGCATGAGTCTGTTATTGAGTTTTTTCGATTGCCGCCCACAACTTTGCACAAATTCGCGCAGGTGTGCACTGGTGTAGCCCATCGCCTTGGCGAGCCATTGCTGTAATTCGTGCAGCGGCACCGGCGTGCAATCGGAACCGATGTAAAGTTGTTCCGGCGACCAGCCCAGCCGCTGCTGCGTAATCAGGTGGGTCAGGAAACCGACACAGTCATCCACGTGGATGCGATTGGTGAACTGCGTGGGTTCGGCCGGGGCACAGCGTCCGGCGCGCACCTGTGAGAGCATCCGGTCGCGACCCGGACCATAGATACCGGCGAAACGCACCACACAGACTGTCGGTGCGGCCCTGCGAATGATTTCCTCTGCCGCCAGCAGTTTATCCCCCTGAAAGTTGGCGGGGGACGCGGGTGTGCTTTCGTCGATCAGTTGATCGCTGTTCTGGCCGTAAACCCGTGTGGACGATACCCAGATCAGCAGCCGCGGTGGGCGGGGCAGTTTCGGCAGCACCTCTGCCAGGGTGGTGGCGGTATCCACATAGGCGTGCTGATAACCATTGGGAGAGCGGTCCTTGGGGGTAAAAGTGGCCAGTATCACATCCGCGCCATCGGCGAGCAGTTCCGCGACGGCCTCTTTGTTGGTGGCATCCCCCCGGCGCCACTGCAGAGCACCGGCGCGGCGCCTGCGTGCCAAAGCCACCAGTGGATTGCGACGCACACCGTAGACGGAGAATTCCCGCTTGGGCAACTGCGCAGCCAACCGCGCCCCCAGATCCCCGCAGCCAAATATCCAAACTTTTTCTTGAGCCATATCAGTACACGGGCGGTCGGGCCGCTACTGCGTCCCCCCAATGCCGCGATCCTTGTTGAAACTTTGAACCCCCGTGTGGCTGCCCGGTGAATACCGTTTGGAGAAACCCCGCCTTTGAAGAGGGGTTTCTCCAGGCTGCCCTGAAAACTGCTAGCGGTTCATGCGCCTGATCATTCGGTAAATGAACAGCAGGATGATTGCGCCAACCACCGCGGTGACAATGTCACCGGGACCAAAACCTGTCACCGGTCCACCGATACCCACCATGGAACCCAGCCAGCCGCCAATAAATGCGCCGACAATGCCAATCACCATGGTGACGATCCAGCCACCGGGATCCGGTCCCGGCATAATCCATTTGGCCAGTGCGCCGGCGATAAGACCCAAGATAATCCAGGATAAAATGCCCATAGCAAGCCTCCGTTCTAGTCGTTCCTCTATATATAGCAAAAGTTAGCGCCTAATTCCTTATTTGCCTGCCAATATTGGAAAAATCTACCAACTTTTACACCCTCTCAGTGACCGGATCACACTATACGCCCTTCTTGGCACCTTGTTGGATCGAGCTTGCCGCACTTTGCCTGTCCCCCCAAATTTCCGGCGCAACCGGGCTGGGACACCGAGTATTAGAGTCGTGCAGACCCGAACTGCGATGGATGGTCACATTTGCGCATGGCCAGTGACGATTATTTATGAATAATTACTATCATCACTGGGTAGCTGATTGTAAAAGCCATGACACTCAACGAGTTGCGTTACATAGTCACACTGGCGCAGGAGAAGCATTTCGGCCGCGCGGCCGAACGCTGTTTTGTAAGCCAGCCAACCCTGTCTATCGCGGTGAAGAAACTCGAGAAAGAATTGGGCGTGGCATTGTTCGAGCGCTCCAAAACCCGGGTACAGCCGACCCCCCTGGGCGAGCGTATCGTGGGTCAGGCGCAACTGGTGTTGGAACAGGCGGCCGCCATCAAGGATATTGCCAGCGCCGGCAAGGACCAGCTGTCGAGCCCCTTGTCGGTGGGTGCCATCTTTACCATTGGCCCCTATCTTTTCCCCCATTTTATTCCCCAGCTTCAGCTGCGGGCGCCGGATATGCCGCTCTATGTGGAGGAAGGTTACACAGCCACGCTGCGCCAGCGCCTGCGCAAAGGAGAGCTGGACACCATCATCATCGCGCTGCCATTCACCGAACCGGACGTGGTTACCCAGCCCCTCTATGACGAACCCTTCATGGTGTTGATGCCGGTCTTCCACCCGCTGGCAAAGCAGAAAGCCATAGATCCGGAACAGCTGGCGGGGGAAAACGTGTTATTGCTGGGGGAGGGCCACTGTTTTCGCGACCAGGTGCTGGAGGCATGCCCGGATCTGCAGCAGTCCATGGAGCGCCAGGGGGGCAGTGCCCAGGTGCGCACCGTAGCAGACGGCAGCTCTCTGGAAACCCTGCGCCATATGGTGGCCTCCGGCCTGGGTATCACCGTATTGCCCATGTCGGCGGCAACCGGCTCGCAATATGCTTCGGGCCTGCTGGAAACACGGCCGTTCACATCCCCCAGCCCGCAGCGGACGGTGGCGCTGGCGTGGCGCGCCAGTTTTCCGCGCCATCAGGCGGTCGATGTGCTGCGGGATGCCATTAACCAGTGTCAGCTGGGGGCGTGACGGCGGGCGGTGAGGGATCTGGCGGATCAACCGGTAACAGTGCTCAAGGGCGTGGGCGACAGGGTGGCCCAGGTACTGGCCAGGCTGCATATCAACACGGTGCAGGACCTGCTGCTGCACCTACCCTGCCGCTACCAGGACCGCACCCGCATCACCCCTATCGCCGGCCTGCAGGCAGGGGTGGACGCTGTGGTGGAGGGGGATATCCGCGCTGCCGATATCCTCTACGGCCGCCGCCGCAGCCTGGTGGTGCGGCTGCAGGATCACAGTGGCACACTATCGCTGCGTTTTTTTCACTTCACTGCAGCACAGAAAAATCGCTTTGCACCCGGCACCCGCCTGCGCTGTTTTGGCGAGGCGCGCCGCGGTGCCGCAGGCCTGGAACTGTATCACCCGGAAACTCTGATCCTGCACGGTGAGTCGCCGGCGATCCCGGATAGTCTCACCCCTATCTATGGACTGACCGAGGGCATGACCCAAGCCCGTCTGCGCCGCCTGGTACTGCAGGGGCTGGAGTTGCTTGTAGACGGTGGCGTCGACGAACTGCTGCCGCCGCAGTTACTGCCACCGGGCATGGATGGCCCCCTCGCCGGCGCTATCCGGTTTCTGCACGCGCCCCCGGCGAGTGCGGACCCGGCGCAACTGGCTGAAGGGCAGCATCCGGCACAGCTGCGGCTGGCTCTGGAAGAGTTGCTGGCACACCACCTGAGTTTGCTGGCATTGCGGCGCGGCATGTCCAGGATCGGTGCCCAGGCACTGCCGGAAAACCCCGCGCTGCGACGCGATTTTCTCGCCCGCCTGCCCTTTGCCCTGACCGGCGCCCAGGAGCGGGTTTGTGCGGAGATCGCCACTGACCTCGCCAAAGCCGCGCCGATGATGCGCCTGTTACAGGGGGACGTGGGATCCGGCAAGACACTGGTTGCCGCCCTGGCGGCGCTGCAGGCACTGGCTAACGGCGCCCAGGTGGCGGTAATGGCTCCCACGGAAATACTTGCGGATCAGCACCGGCGCAACTTCTGTAGCTGGTTCGAACCATTGGGAATTTCGGTGACCTGGCTGGCCGGTGGTCTCAGGGCGGCGGAAAAGCGTCGCCAGCTCGCCGCTATCGGCTGCGGTGACACCCAGCTGGTAATCGGTACCCACGCGCTGTTCCAGGCGGAGGTGGTGTTCGCCAACCTGGCCCTGGTGATCATCGACGAACAGCACCGCTTCGGCGTGCGCCAGCGCCTCGAACTGAGGGACAAGGGCAGTGCCGCCGGCGACACCCAGCGCCTGCAGCCCCACCAGTTGATCATGACCGCCACACCGATTCCGCGCACGCTGGCCATGTCCGCTTTCGCCGATCTGGACTGCTCCGTGATCGACGAACTGCCGCCGGGGCGCCAGCCCATCAATACTGTCGCTATTTCCAATGAGCGCCGCGACCAGGTGATAGAGCGGGTGCAGGGGGCCGTGGCCGAGGGGCGCCAGGCCTATTGGGTGTGCACCCTGATCGAGGAATCCGAAACTCTGGAGGCCCAGGCGGCGGAGTCCACTGCAGCCGAATTGGCCGCGGCACTGCCGGGGCTCAGTGTCGGTCTCGTGCACGGCCGCCTGAAACCGGAGCAGAAAGAGGCTGTCATGGCCGCCTTCAAGGCGGGACAACTGGACCTGCTGGTGGCGACCACGGTCATCGAGGTGGGGGTGGACGTCCCCAATGCCAGCCTGATGATCATCGAGAACCCGGAGCGTCTCGGCCTGGCCCAGCTGCACCAGCTGCGCGGCCGGGTGGGTCGGGGCTCCATCGCCAGCCACTGTGTACTCCTCTACGGTACACCGCTGTCGCAAACGGGCCGCGCGCGGCTGCAGGCGATGCGGCGGCACAGTGACGGCTTCGCCATCGCCGAGGAAGACCTGCGCCTGCGGGGGCCGGGGGAAATACTGGGAACCCGGCAGACCGGCGAAATAGAACACCGGATCGCAGACCTGCAGAGGCATGCGCACCTGTTGCCCCAGATACAGAAAATCGCTGCTGACCCGGCGCTCAGCGACCCGCTGCGCCAGCAGCTGATCGCCCGCTGGTTACAGAACAAGCCGCGTTTTGCCGAAGTCTGAGCGACGGGCGGTTGCTCTCTGGCGCGGTAGCTGGCAGCCTTGGGGTGCTTATAGACGCCTGCGAATGAAGGCCTGACGTTAAACGCCCATTTTCTGTATCCAGGGAGAGCAACAAATGACAAAAATGACGACTATGCTCTGCAGCCTAATGCTTTCTGGATCGCTGCTCTTGACTGCAGAGAGCGCCACTGCCCAGGGCGGGCTCTTTGGCCTGGGGGCGGATGAGGCCAATCCCACCCTGACCATAGACCCCATTCGGATCCACCTGAACATCCCGGTGCCGGTCAACGGCGCCAAACTCTATCAGCTGCTCGCCCAGGCCGGTGGCGAAGGGGAACTCAGCGCGTTGCGGAATGCGGCCCTGGCCCGGTACCGCGCGCAATTCGACAGTGAAATGCAACGGCATTTGCGGGAGTTTTTCGTCGATGAGGAGGTTCCACTGACGCAGACTGAGGCGCTGTTGACGTTGCGCACCATCGCGCAGCTCACCGTGGTTAAAAACCTGGTGGCGCTGGAGAGCAGCGACGGCTATGAAGTTGAGCGCGGTACCATACGTCTTGAGGGGTCGGTGCGCATAGAGGTTCGCGATCGCGCCGATCGCAGCCTGTTTAGTCGCGATATAGACGTCGGCAGGCTGAGGGTGAAAAAAGATTACACCGTGAAGTCCGCCGCTGACGGCAGCAACAGCCAGGATACCACCGATGCCGCTATTAGCGAGGTCCTGAGCGAAGTGGCGAGGAGGTTGGTGCGTCGCGCAGACGGCGACCTGGAGGCCGACGAACTGCGCGATCTGCTCCCCGCCACCGGTTAACAGGCCCTAACCGGTTGCTGAAAAACCCTTTGCGGCTTCCATAAACCCGGGTTTGCGGCGCATGTCCGCAAACTCTCCACGACAAATCGAGCCGCCAGGCCTGAATTGCGATCCCGAAAATCCCTGCCAGGGGATTCCGCCGCAGTCAGCGGGCGGCGGTGGCCGCAGCGGCACCGTCGATCGCGGTGTAGTTGCGGTCATTGAAAACGCTTTCGTCGAAAGCGCCCTCACTCTTCGCCACGATGGTGCTGATGACAGAGTCCCCGGTGATGTTGATCGCGGTGCGCACCATGTCCAGCAGGCGGTCGACGCCTATCACTATGGCAATCCCCTCCAGCGGCAGGCCCACCTGCTGCAGAACCATGGCCAGCATGATCAGCCCGACGCCGGGCACACCTGCAGTTCCAATGGAAGCCAGGGTTGCGGTGAGAATGACTGTCAGATAGCCCGCCAGGCCTATGTCGATACCGTACAACTGGGCGATAAACACCGTGGCTACACCCTGCATGATGGCGGTGCCGTCCATGTTGATAGTCGCCCCCAGGGGGATAGTGAAGGCCGCCACCTTGTTGTCCACCCCCAGGCGCTTTTCCACCGTGGAGAGAGTCACTGGAATCGTCGCCGCCGAAGAGGCCGTGCTGAAGGCGAACACCATGGCCGGACGCATTTTTTTCAGCAGTTCGAGGGGGTTCAGTCCCGACAGCAGCTTGAGCAGAATCGAATAGACACCCAGCGCGTGCAGCAGCAGGGTCGCCAGCACTACCAGGAAATACTTGCCCAGCTGGAATATGGCATCGACACCCAGTTGCGCAATCTTGTTCGCCAGCAGGGCGAATACCCCATAGGGGGCAAATACCATCAGCACGCCGACCATGCGCATAATCACATCGTTGAGGTCACTGAAGAAATCGGCTACGCGGCGGCCGGCCTCGCCGGTGCGGGCTACGGCATAACCCATCAACAGCGCGAACACGATAATCTGCAGCATATTGCCCTTGGCCATGGCGTCCACCGGGTTGGTGGGAAAGATATTCACCAATACCTCCGACAGGGGTGGGGCCGGCTTGGGCTGAAAGGTCGCATCGGCCACCACGTCTGTCATGCCCATACCCGGCTGGAACAGCAGCGCCATGCACAGTGCCAGCGTGATCGCTGCAGCGGTGGTCACCAGGTAGAGCACCACGGTTTTGCCCGCCAGCATGCCCATGCGGCTGCCCTCGGACAGGGCGCAGGCGCCGCAGATCAGCGATACCAGCACCAGCGGTACCACCATCAGCTTCAACGAGGCGATAAATATGCGCCCGATGATGTCGAACAGGCCCTCTGTCAGGTAGCTGTTGATAAACTCGGTCACGCCGCTGCCCAGCAGTTGACTGGCATTGAGGAAATTCAGCAAAACGCCGACGACTATGCCCAGCAGCATCGCCATTACGATTTTGGTGGTGAGGCCCATAGCGATATCACTCTTCGGAAGGGTTCATTATTGTCTCGTGGGAAAGGGCACTATATCCGTCGCCGCGCCCCTGAGCAAAGGTCCAACCTTGCGGCTTGATCAACCCCACCGCCGAGCGGGTACAATGCGGCTTTGATTTTGCACCGAGGGCAGCGTTGTACCACTCTCCCTATGTTCCGCACGGAGCCTGGCTGGCTGAACCGCTGGAGGCTGTGCACGGCCAGCCGCCAGCGCGGCTGCGGCCCTGGCTGTTGTATCCGGGCTCGTTGACCGCGGCACTGAAGCAAGAGAGCCGCGGGTGCCTGGCCGTCAGGGTGCTCAGCCAAAGCTGGCGGCGACCGGCGCAGGAGGAGCGCCGCACACTGGGCCTGCGACCGCGCCAGCTCGCCCTGGTGCGCGAGGTGTTGTTGTGTGGCAGCGGTGTTCCCTGGGTTTACGCGCGCAGCGTGCTGCCCATGCGCAGTCTGCAGGGCAAGTCCCGCTATCTGCGCAGCCTCGACGACCGGCCGCTGGGAGAGCTGCTGTTCTGCGAGGCGGATATGCGGCGCGGCCCCATTCTGCTCAACCAGTTGCGGCGCAACCCGGACTGCCGGCTGGCGGAACTGGAGGACGCAGGGGACAGTGCCTGGGGGCGCCGCTCCACCTTCTGGTTGCGCGACAAGCCCCTGTTGGTGGCGGAGACCTTTCTCAGTAGCTTTCGCCCCGCGGGACCGCCCTGTACCGGCGCCGCCGGACAGCAGCCCAGCGATATAAAGCTCGGGGAGACAGAGTGATCAGTCAACAAATCGCCCAGCGCTGGCCGGCGGTACTGCCCTATTGGCAGCTTGCCCGCATGGACAGGCCCGTTGGCTGGATGCTGCTGCTGTGGCCCACCTGGTGGGCGCTGTGGCTGGCGTCCCCGGGGTGGCCCGGACTGCACCTGTTTGCGGTGTTTACCCTGGGAGTGTTGTTGATGCGGGCCGCCGGCTGCGCGGTCAACGACTTCGCCGACCGCAATGTGGACGGCCGGGTGAAGCGGACCGCAGCGCGGCCACTGGCCACCGGCGCGGTCAGTGCGGCCGGCGCACTGTGGCTGTTTGCCGGCCTGAGCCTGGCGGCCTTCCTGCTGGTGCTGACTACCAATGCATTGACGGTAAAGCTGTCGCTGCTGGCGGTGGTGCTGGCGGCCGCCTACCCATTCGCCAAGCGCTACACCCACCTGCCCCAGGTGGTCCTGGGCGCGGCCTTCAGTATGGGTATACCCATGGCCTTTGCCGCCAGCACCGGTGCAGTGCCGCCGCAGGCATGGCTGCTCTTCACCGCCAACCTGCTGTGGACAGTCGCCTACGATACCTTTTACGCGATGGTGGACAGGGACGACGACCTGCGTATCGGGGTCAAGTCCACCGCCATATTGTTCGGGGAAATGGACCGCGCCATGACCGGTGCCCTGCAGGGAATGACAATTTTTGCGCTGCTGTTGATCGGGCGGCAGTTTCAGCTGGGCGCTGTCTATTTGGTCAGCCTGGCGGCGGTCGCGGGCCTGTTTGTATACCAGCAGTGGCTGGTGCGGGAGCGCCGGCGCGAGGCCTGTTTCAAGGCTTTTATCAATAACAACTGGGTCGGCGCACTGATCTTTGCTGGAATTTTGGTGGACCAGTTCATCAATGGATAAAACCAGTGCCCAGATTTCCCGCCAGTGTTGGGATTAAATCCCCAATGCTCCGGCGATTGTTTCCCCCCGAATTTTTGCCCCGGTGATCGTTACCCATGGGTCATTAAATTAATGTGCAGGGCGTTCCGGCTGTCATATATTTGTCACTGAGTTGCCGTTAAATGTGCGTCGAACGGACATCACTTATGGGATCAGGATGCACAGTAAAACCATTCTAATCGTCGATGATGAAGCGTCAGTGCGGGAAATGCTGCGTGTGGCGTTGGAGATGGCAGACTACCGCTGTATCGAAGCGGAGAATGCCCAGGCCGCGCACGCCCTGGCAATCGATGAAAAGCCGGATCTGATGCTGCTGGACTGGATGCTGCCGGATATTTCCGGTGTAGAGCTGGCCCGCCGTCTCAAGCGGGACGAGTTGACCGCCTCGCTGCCGATTATCATGCTCACCGCCAAGGGCGAGGAGGATCACAAAATCAAGGGGCTGGAAACCGGCGCCGATGACTATATCACCAAACCTTTCTCCCCCCGGGAGCTGGTGGCGCGCCTGAAAGCGGTATTGCGCCGCGCCGGGCCGTCTTCACCGGAGGAGCCCCTCACCGCCGACAAACTGGTGCTCGACCCCATCTGCCACCGGGTCACCATCAACGGCCGGGCGGTGGATATGGGGCCCACCGAATTTCGCCTGCTGACTTTCTTCCTCTCCCATCAGGAGCGGGCCTATACCCGGGCCCAGCTGCTGGACCATGTCTGGGGTGGCAATGTGTATGTAGAGGAGCGCACCGTGGACGTGCATATCCGCCGTCTGCGCAAGGCGCTGAGCCTGGACGGCCACGAGCGCTATGTGCAGACGGTGCGCGGTACCGGCTATCGCTTTTCTGTGCAAACTGCGGAAAAAGTGTGACAATTCCCCCACGCGGGATCGGGGGTTCGCTGGACAGACCCGGGCCCCGGCGCGAAAGATTACCATACCAATAAAATGCCGGCGCCCAGAGCGAATGGTCGCTACGGACCTGCCCCCGCTCGAATCCAATGATGGAGAGAACCAACCACCATGCTGGAACGCAGTATCGGCGAACTCGCGCGCTTTCTGGTCATTGCTCTCGGCTGTATTATTTTCGGTTTCTCGTCTGGGAACTGGCTGTTAGCGATTGCCATGGGGCTTGCCATTTATGTGAGCTGGATGCTGTGGCAGCAAAGTCGCTTTAGCCTGTGGCTGGCCAACGGCCGCCGGGGTGCAGTGCCCACCATGTTTGGTATCTGGGGCGAGATCTTCGACGATTTTTACCGGATGCAGCGCCGTCACCGCCGCGAGAAACAGAAACTCCACACCATGTTGCGCCGGGTCCAGGACAGCACCGGCGCCCTGCGCGAGGGCATTGTGGCACTGGAGGATGGCGGCAATCTGGCCTGGTGGAATCCGGCTGGGGGCGAATTGCTGGCGCTGCAGCCCGGGGATACCGGTCAGCCACTGGTGAATTTTGTGCGCGATCCGGGTTTTGTCCGCCTGATGCACACTGGGGAGCCATCTGCCGGCACACCGCTGACCATGCCGGCGCCGGGGAACGAGGCGCGCACCCTGCAGCTGGAGGTCACCCGTTTCGGACGCGATGAGGCCTTGGTGATAGTTCGCGATATCACCCGCCTGCACAACCTGGAGCAGATGCGCCGGGATTTCGTCGCCAATGTCTCCCACGAGCTGCGCACACCCCTGACGGTGATCGCCGGCTATCTGGAAACCCTGGAAACCAGTGGCCAGGCACCGGCGGGCTGGCAGCGCCCGCTGCTGCAGATGCGCGAGCAGGCAGACCGTATGACCGACCTGGTCAACGACCTGCTACTGCTGTCGAGGCTGGAGACGTCCGAACTCGATCATGGTAGCGACAGGGTGTCGGTCAGGGAATTGATCGGGCAGGTCGCCCACGAGGCCCGCAGTTTCAGCGGCGGGCAGCATGAGATCAGCATCGATTGTAGCGGGGACGCGGTGCTGACCGGGGAGGCCTCGGAATTACACAGCGCCTTTGCCAATCTGGTACTGAATGCAGTCAGATACAGCCCGGAAGGCGGTCCCATCGCCCTGCGCTGGTGGGTGGATGAGCAGGGAGGCCACTTCTCCGTGCGGGACAGTGGTATCGGCATAGAGCCCATTCATATTCCGCGCCTCACCGAGCGTTTCTATCGTGTCGATGCGGGCCGCTCCCGGGACAGTGGCGGCACCGGCCTCGGCCTTGCCATTGTCAAACATATACTGCTGCGCCACGGCGCCGACATGACCATAGAAAGTACGCCGGGCTGCGGCAGTACCTTTGCCCTGCATTTCCCACCCCATAAACTGGACTCGGCAACGGCGGCCTGAGTTAGGGCCAACTTACTCGGTGTGAACAGACCTAGCAGGCTGTTGAAAAATACTTTCTCAACAGGCCCTAGTCTCCCAGCTCTTGCAGCAGCCGCTCAATACCGTCCCTGCGGTACGTCACCTCCTGGCCTTCGCTGACGGCCTGCGCCTGGTGGCCCAGGGTGACATGGTACAGTTGGCGTTCAGAGTCCCGCACCAGCAGGTGTTCGCGCCCGTCGTCATCCACAGGCAGTTGATCGGTGGATATCAGAGCGTCGCGCAGGGCGCGCAGGCGAGGCACATCCCGGTAGCGGTCCAGATCGCCGGAGAGGCGTTTCTTCATGCGTTCGCATTCGTGTAGGGCGGTGGCCGTCTCCCGGTACTTGGCGAAAAAAAATACCGCTGCAATGGCGAAGGCGATAACCACGGACATTTCAAACCACTCGGGCATCTCAACTCCCCTCTATTGTTTTGTGCCACACCATCAACTGGTTGTTGGCCGGTAGGTAATTCAGTTCCGTCCGTCGCAGGCCCGCCGCCTCCGCCAGGCTGTCGAGCCACTCCAGGTCGCGGATGCCCATGTCCGGGTCGCCCTGACGCAGGCTCTGATCGAAAGCGGCATTGCCCTGGCCCACAAACTCGCCGCCAATCTTAACAGGCCCGTACACGATCAGGCGCCCGCCGGGGCGCAGGGCCAGGGGCAGGTGCCGAAACAGGGCCTCTACCGTTACCGCGGACATTATGTGAAAGGTGTTAGCGGTAAAAATAGTGTCGGCTTGAACCGGTGGCCATTCGCCACTCACATCCAGCTGCAGGGGCGGCAGCAGGTTGGTCGCCGGTTCCGCTTCCAGCCAGGCGCGGATGCCCGGCAGCTTGTCAGCGCGGTCGGTGGTCTGCCAGCGTACATGGGGCAGGCGGGGGGCGAAATAGACCGCGTGCTGGCCGGTACCGCTGCCGATCTCCAGCAGGCACTGGGGGTCCGCCAGCAGGCGCTTTAGGTGAGATAGTATGGGTTCCCGGTTGCGCCCGCAGGAGGGTGCGTCCGGCAGAAGACCGTCGCGGGGCGCATTCATGACGCCTGCTCCCGGGTGAAGACCCAGTCGTTGCCCTGCGACAACTGGGGGTTAAAGGCATAGCCAGCCTCGGTGAAGGCTTTCAGTTCTGCGGCCTTCGTCACCCGGTGGTCTATGGCCCAGCGGCTCATCAGGCCGCGCGCTTTCTTGGCGAAAAAACTGATCATCTTGTATTGGCCGTTCTTCAGGTCCCTAAAATGTGGGGTGACAATCTCGGCCTGCAGTTCTTTTGGCTGCACCGACTTGAAATACTCATTGGATGCCAGGTTGACCAGTTCGCGGCTTTTCAGTGCACCCAGCTGTGTATTTAATGCCCGGGTGATCTTGTCACCCCAAAAATCGTAGAGGTTGTTGCCGCGGGCGTTGGCAAACTTGGTGCCCATCTCCAGGCGATAGGGCTGCATCAGATCCAGCGGCCGCAGCAGGCCATAGAGGCCGGACAGAATACGCAGGTGTTTTTGCGCATAGGCGAAGTCGCGTTTGCCCATGGTCTCCGCATCGAGACCAGTATATACATCGCCTTTGAAAGCGAGCAGCGCGGGGCGGGAGTTTTTCTCGGTAAATTTTCGCTTCCAGCTCTGGAAGCGGTCGTAATTCAAGGTGCCCAGCTTATCGGAGATTTTCATCAGGCTGGAGATATCCTGAGGGCTCAGTTTGCGCAGCTCTTTGACCAAGGCGGCTGAATCGGTGGGGAATTCCGGCTCAGTAGAGTCCAGTGCCGGTATATCGCTGTCGTAGTCGAGCGTTTTGGCCGGGGAAATGACGATTAACATAATTGTCCTTGGTTGCTGTTGCGGAGGTTACTCGGGCGCTAAGATATCCCGCCACCAGTTCAGCGGCGTCTGCCCGTCCTCCGGGTCGTATACGTTGCCGTAGTACCAGACGCTATTGGCTCCGTCGCAGGCCTGGTTGAGAATCTTCTCGATGTCCGCAAAGCCGCAACTCACGTGGATGCTGTAGACCAGCAACCTGGGCGTCTCCAGGTCCAGTTCGCCGCCGAGTTTCTCCAGTTGCGGGGTCAGCTGGTCGGACAGCGCGCTACTGTCACCGCGACACAGTACCCTGATGGCCAGGTTGCCCGAGCGCTTGACCAGTTCGAACTGCTGCTTGTGTTTGTCGACCTTGATGGTGTCGCCGCTGGCGATCCCCTTGACAAAAGCCGGAGAGCGCACCAGTTGGCAGCTGTGGTCCTCGTTAACCCTCACCTGCAATCTTTCCACTACCGGTTGGCCGTCCGGGTCGGTGCCGGCAAATAGTTCGATAGTCTGCAGTGCCGCCATAACCCAACCCCTTGAACTGTGTAAACTATGCGCCAGTAAGGTTCGCATTATACAGGGAGGAAGCCATGTTTCCGCGCGCTATTACCGCCATTTTGCTGGCGGCGTCACTGCTGGCCGGCTGTGCGGTCAATCCGGTTACCGGTGAAAGGCAACTGTCACTGATTTCCCCGGGCCAGGAGCTGGCGCTGGGTGCGCAGCAATATCCCATCAACCAGCAACAGCAGGGTGGTCAGTATTTGATCGACCCGGCATTGCAGGATTACGTTGCCCGGGTTGGCAGTAAGCTGGCAAAGGTATCCGACCAGCCGCAGCTGCCCTACGAATTCGTGGTGCTGAACAACTCGGTACCCAATGCCTGGGCCCTGCCCGGCGGAAAGATAGCGGTTAACCGGGGCCTGCTGGTGCTTCTCGACGATGAGGCGGAGCTGGCGGCGGTGCTGGGTCACGAGATAGTCCACGCCGCCGCGCGCCACTCCGCCGCGGCCATGTCCCAGCAGCAGGTATTGGGCGCCGGCCTCGCCGTGCTAGGTGCCGCCACCAGGGAAACCGGTTATGGCGATCTGGTGAATCTCGGCGGCCAGTTGGGGGGCTCCGCCTATATAGCCCGTTACGGGCGCGGCAACGAGTTGGAATCGGATCGGTACGGTATGCAATATATGGCCGCCGCCGGCTACGATCCCCAGGGTGCCGTGCGACTGCAGCGCAAGTTCGTCGAGTTATCCAAGAACCGGCAGGCCGGTGGCCTGGACGCCCTCTTCGCCAGCCATCCGCCGTCCCAGGCTCGCGTCGATGCCAATCTTCGCCACGCGCAGAAGCTGCCCAGGGGGGGCACAAGCAACCGCATTGGCTATCAGCGGGCCATCGCCCAGCTCAAGCGCGATGCGGACGCCTATGATCGTTATGACAAGGCCCAAGTCGCAGCCAGGGACAAACAGTATGATCGCGCCCTCAGTCTGGTGCGCGAGGCCCAGAAGCGACAGCCCAGGGAGGCCTCCTTTTATCAGCTGGAGGGGGATCTGCTGGCACAGAAAAAGCGCTACAGGGCCGCCTACAATGCCTACGACCAGGCGCTGCAGAAAAACCCCGGACTCTTCTCCAACTGGCTCAAGCGCGGTCTCGCCAGCGCACAGCTGAAAAACTACAGTGAAGCGGAGCGCGATCTGACCCGTTCCCTGCGCTATCTGGAAACGCCCTACGCTCACTACTATTTGGGAGAGGTAAACGAGAAGCAGGGGGATCTCAAAACCGCCTACAGTCATTACCAGACCGCGGCCAAGGGCGGAGGCCAGATTGGCAGCGCCGCACAGGCACGGATAGAGGCTTTGGCCGGAAAGGGCTGATTTCACCTGAGCGGATGCCGGTGGGACGCCACAAGCGCAATCAAAATATAAGCCTTGGGTTGTAGCGTTCCATTTAAAGCTCTCCGACAAGGCTGGCGACCGGGCAAAGAGAGGATTATTTGATTGGTCGCCAGAATAAGGCCCCAGCTCAATTACCGTAACAGACCCCGGCAGGTGACTGCAAAAGTTCTCTTTGGCGTTTTTCATCCCGGGTCTGCGGCGCAGATTCCCGGACCCTTAGCGAAAAATCAAGCAGCCTGTGGTTAACCCGGGAACTTATCGAGCTGTCAGCTTGATGATTAGAATTGTAAAGATAAATCTACGGTGTATTGATTGGACTCTATATCGTATTGATTTAACTGCTGTATACCATGCTGGTAACCTACTTCGGCAAGAATATTCGGGGTGAAGAAGTGCGAAAAACTTATACCATAGCGATTGTTCTCACTTGCACTCAGGCCAATAGAGGTGAAGCGGGAGAAATAGTACTCCCCTCCCAGGTTCCATAGGCCGGAGTTGCTAAACAAGGAGCCGTTAAGTGTAAAATAGGTTTCATCTCCCAGGTCCTTGAAATATTTAGTGGAAAATACTGATTCGGTATCAATTCCCAATGCCTCAAACGTAAAGCCAATATAATCCGTTTCATTAAATGGATGGCGGTACTTCCCTGTAAGCACGGTTCTCGTATCCCCATCCAGACTCTGGCCACTCACCTTGGCCATAAAGTTGGGCGTGAAAAAATAGCCTGCCGTTGCAGTATACAGCTGCTGTCCATTGAATTCGCCAATTGAGCCGCCGATAAGAAAACTATTGGCGAAATATTCGCCACCTATATTCCCGTAATTGGAATCAGAAAACTCACCTTCCGCCCGTATATATCCAGCATGGATATTGCTGATGCTATTGATATAGTCAAATTCCTTTAAAGGGCCAAGTGCACTCTTATCCGAGAAGAAATAGGTACTGCCGATAGAATAAAAATCTGTGTTACTTCGAAGTCGCTGGGGCTCATACCGTTCTAGATCCCTGCTCCAGCCATGTATCAGCTGGTCGGATAGGCTGCGATTAAATCCCGCGCTGGAAAAGGACTGGTACTGCTCTGCAACTGCCGATACGGAAAGCAGGCAACAAATGATCAGGCAACTCAATCTCATGCGATTATTCCTTATTTGTATAGATCATCCAGGTGGTTCCGGGTCCCTGCTGCAGGTTGGACGCCGGACCTTTATCCTGGTGGAGATATTGCGATCGCCCTGGTTAGTTGGCCTTGTTGGAAATAAGTTCCATCTCGTTCGCGTTATTTAGAACGGTATTGGTACCAAGTAAGGATTGCCGTTAGTCTTTTGATTGCATCAGTAGGCCTCTTTGACACACTTCAAACCCTTACGGGATACTGCTTGTAGAGGTCCATATAGAAATGGGACAGCGAGTTTGCCAGGTGGAGGAGCCACAGTTGGGTGTAGGTTGGATAGCAACGTTTGCCTTGGGGCTTTTTGTAGCTTAGTGCCTGTTAGATTCGAAGCTTACAGGGACTTGTAAAAAGGGCCGCTTTAAGCGGCCCTGGGGTATAGCCGGTAAACGGCGGCTCTTAAAGTTGTACAGTCAGGCCGAGCAGGAAAGTATCAGTGTCGACACCGCTACCGGCGTTGTAGCTCACTATGCCGGCAGTATCGCTGCCAGTGTTGTAGGCTAGCTTGCCGGAGATATTGCGGTTAAAGAAGTGGGAAACCCCGACTCCGAAATTTTCGCCCCGATCATAGTCGGCAAAAACAGAAGTTTCCCTGCTGAAATAGTACTCGGTGCCCAGCTTCCAGTAGTCGTCAAAATCATCATGGCTGGTAAAGCTGGCACTGGCAGTAATCCAGGTTTCGCCGCCCAGATCTTTAAAGAGCTTGGAAGACAGGGTGCGACTTTCCAAGTCGTCATCCGTTGAGAAGTCGAAACCGATATAGCCGCTGTCACTCAATTGGTGGTTGTAGCGCGCATTGAACAAATAGTCAGCGTCATTGTCTTCCCACTGGGTGCGCTCCACGCTCAGCAGGAAGTTTGGGGAAAACAGATAGCCCACAGAGGCGTTGTAAAGGTTGGTTTCGTCGATATTCACGATGCCGCCGCCAACCACAAAACCATTGGTTGCAAAGTACTCGCCACCGACACCCACAGCATTCGCATCGTCGTCAGGGAAGTCCAGATAACTGTAGCCAGCAGAAATCTTGGTGATTTTGTTGATGTAGTCGAACTCCTTCAGCGGGCCCAGGGTCTCTCTGGGAGCAAAGTAGTAAGTGGTATCCAGATCAAATTCATCAATATCCACACTACGGTCGGAAGTCGAGAATTCATTGTTGGTGTATTGGGCATTGGTGATGGACTGATAACTCTCGGCAGCTGCGGAAGTGGCACATACCATGAGGGGCAGGGCGACAATTTTGAACTTCATTGCGATTTCCTTGTTAGATCGTGGTTCCAATTGGAGGGGTCGATGGTAAGGATTTTTCCTGAATGGGAAATGAATGGACGGAGTGGTGCCGATGCAGCGGGTGGCCCGGCAGGCGAATTGCTTTCAGTTTGCGCTGACCGACGGCTTTACCAGCCACTCGGGACGCTCAAACTCCCCTATGGGCTGCACTTCCACAAAGGGGGCGGCACTGCGAATGATATGATCGATTTGCGGGTCGTGCTGCGCCTCCATGGCGTCCCGGTGCGCCTTGCTCTCCCAGCTGGCGATGGCGATCAGCCGGTTGGGATCGCCGACACAGCGCCTGAGTTCCGTGCCAAGTGCGCCCGGTGCCCTCTGTATGAGTTTGGACGCTCGTACCCAGATAACGGCGTATTCCTCGGCACTGTGCCCTTCCTTGATTCGGACCTCGAAGATATATTGCACCGGCTGCTGCTCCCTGTTTTTATAGAGGATGCTCCAATATTAACCCGGCAACCTGTTTATTGACTCGGCGATCCAATAGGTTGTCGGGATAAAAGTTGCCGGGGTAATCATAAAAAAGGCCGCCCGAGGCGACCTTGTTACAGGCTGCACTGTGTTTACAGGTTGCGCAGGTTTTCCCGGTGCCCGTGGCGAATATCCGCGCCCTCCACCAGGTAGACCACCTGCTCGCAGATATTTTTGGCGTGATCGCCGATCCGCTCCAGTGAGCGCAGAGTCCAGAGAACATTGATCACGCGGGAAATACTTCTGGGATCTTCCATCATGTAAGTGACCAGCTCGCGCAGGGCACTGCGGTAGTCCATATCCACCTGTTCATCCTCTGCCAGAGTACTCATGGCGGCCCGGACATCGAAACGCGTGTAGGCGTCGAGCGCGTCGTTGAGCATCCTGCGCACCGCATTGGCGATGTGGCGGATTTCCGTGTAACCGCGCGGCGCGCTGCCCTCTTCCGTCAGGGCAATCGCCAGTTTGGCGATTTTGCTGGCTTCGTCCCCGATACGCTCCAGGTCGCGGGCAATGCGAATAACTGACATCACCATGCGCAGATCGGAAGCGGCGGGCTGGCGCTTGGCGATAATCAGCGTGGCGTGTTCGTCGATGGCCATTTCCCGCGAGTCGATCTCCTCCTCGATGCGCAGGACCCGCTCCGCCAGCTCACTGTCCGCATTGGCAAGTGATTCGACCGCGTCTGCCACCTGGCGGGCAACCTGGCCGCCCATTTCCAGCATCTCGGTCTTGATGCTCTCGAGATCCTCGTTGAACTGGCGGGATATATGTTGATCGAAATGCATGTCCATAGTCTGTTCGCTTCTGTTCGCGCAAGTGTAGCCCAGGGAATCAACCGAAACGGCCGGTGATATAGGCTTCGGTCAGCTCGTGCTGTGGATTGGTGAACACTGTCTCGGTGTCGTTGACTTCGATCAGGTGGCCCAGGTGGAAGTAGGCGGTGCGCTGGCTGACGCGGGCCGCCTGTTGCATAGAGTGGGTGACTATCCCGATGGTGTAGTTCTTGCGCAACTCGTCGATCAGCTCTTCGATACGCGCGGTGGCGATGGGATCCAGGGCCGAGCAGGGTTCGTCCATAAGGATGACCTCGGGGCTCACGGCGATGGCGCGGGCGATGCACAGTCGCTGCTGCTGGCCGCCGGACAGGCCTGTGCCCGGTTTGCCCAGGCGGTCCTTGACCTCGTTCCACAATCCGGCGCGGCGCAGGCTGTTCTCGACAATCTCATCCAGTTCCGCGCGGCGGTTGGCGATACCGTGGATTTTCGGCCCATAGGCGACATTGTCGTAAATGGATTTGGGGAAGGGGTTTGGCTTTTGGAACACCATGCCGACCCGTGCGCGCAGAGGTACCACATCGACTTTGGGACCGTAAATAGGTTCTCCGTCCAGTGTCAGCTCCCCCTCGACGCGACAGCCTTCGATGGTGTCGTTCATGCGGTTGAGACAGCGCAGAAAGGTGGACTTGCCGCAGCCGGAGGGACCGATCATGGCCACCACCTGGTTGCGGCCTATGTCCAGGCTCACTTCGTGAATTGCATGGGTATCGCCGTAGAAGACATTGACCTTGCGCATGCGCAGCTTGGCGTCGTCACAGATTGGTTGGCCGACTGTCTCGCCGACTCTGGCATTGGTGTCCACAGTAGTTGTTCGCTCCACCGTTTTGGCTTGCGCCGCCTGGCCGGCATCCAGAGTCATCATACTAGTCATAGGGTCAGTTCCAGTTTATCAGCCGTTACCAGCGGCGCTCGAGTTTCTTGCGCAACAGCACTGCACTGGCGTTCATTAGGATCAAAAAGCCCAGCAGCACCATAATGGCGGCGGAGGTGCGCTCCACGAAAGCGCGCTCGGGACTGTCGGCCCAGAGGAAGATCTGCACCGGTAGTACCGTGGCGGGATCGGTAATACTGTGCGGTACGTCGACGATAAAAGCCACCATACCGATCATCAGCAGCGGTGCCGTCTCGCCCAGGGCCTGGGCCATGCCGATAATGGCACCGGTGAGCATACCGGGCATGGCCAGCGGCAGCACATGGTGGAACACCACTTGCATACGGGACGCCCCCATGCCCATGGCGGCTTCGCGGATGGACGGGGGCACCGACTTCAGCGACGCGCGGCTGGAGATGATGATGGTGGGCAGCGTCATCAGCGTCAGCACCAGTCCACCCACCAGGGGCGCCGAACGGGGCAGCTCGAAAAAATTGATGAAGATTGCCAGGCCCAGCAGGCCAAACACAATGGAAGGCACGGCGGCGAGATTGTTGATGTTGACCTCGATCAGGTCGGTCCAGCGATTTTTCGGCGCATACTCCTCCAGGTAGATGGCCGCAGCCACGCCGATCGGGAAGGACAGCGCCAGTGTCACCAGCAGGGTCAGCAGGGACCCCATCAGGGCGGCGCGAATCCCCGCCTGCTCCGGCTCGCGGGAATCGCCGTTGGTGAAAAAGGTGGTGTTGAAGCGTTTTTTCAACTCACCGCTGTCGCGCAGCTGTGCAATCCAGTCCGCCATCCGGTCGGAGGTGCGGCCGCGAAACCCCTCTCTGCTCTCAGCGAGGCTTTTGACATAGGTGTCCACATCGTCGTCCGCGGCCAGCCACACCCGCTCGGTCTGGCCGAGGAGTTCCGGGTTGGCCCGCAGCCGGTCCCGCAGCGTAAAGGGGGCACCGGTGGAAACCAGCCGATAGAGTTCGCGCCGGTCGCTGCGACCGGTGACTTCAGGGAAGCGCTGGCGCAGCGACTGGCGAATCACGCCGGTGAAGTTGGCCGCGGTGAGGCTGGCGTCATCCACGGTGTCTATGTCCAGAACTGCGGGATCGTAGCTTATTTGCAGTTCGATGGCGGTCTGCACAAAGGCGCCACTGCCCTTGCTGATAATGTCGGTGAACAGTATCAGTACCGCCAGCACGCCGAAGGCGATGCTGCCGATTCCCAGGCCGCGAAACAGTTTTTCCTTGCGGTGGCGGCTGCCGAGACGTTGCTCGATACGCGCGCGCACTTCTGCCTGAGTCAGATCAGTCATACTGTTCCCGATATTTTTTTACTACGTGCAGGGCGATAAAGTTCAGTACCAGGGTGGACAGGAATAGCATCAGGCCCAGGGCGAATGCGGCCAGGGTTTTGGGACTGTCGAACTCCTGATCCCCCACCAGCAGGGTCACTATCTGTACCGTGACCGTGGTGACCGATTCCAGCGGGTTGGCGGTGAGGTTGGCGGCCAGACCTGCAGCCATCACCACAATCATGGTCTCGCCGATGGCGCGGGAGACCGCCAGCAGTACTCCGCCGACAATACCCGGCAGTGCGGCTGGAATCACCACTTTGCGCACCATCTCGGAACGGGTGGAGCCGAGGCCCAGGGAACCGTCGCGCAGGGATTGCGGTACGGCGTTGATGACGTCGTCGGACAGGGACGATACAAAGGGGATAATCATCACCCCCATTACCAGGCCCGCCGCCAGCGCGCTTTCGCTGGAGGCCTGCAGGCCCATAGCGGTGGCCAGGTCCCGCACAAAGGGCGCCACCGTCAGCGCAGCGAAAAAGCCGTAGACCACTGTGGGAACACCGGCGAGTATTTCCAGAACCGGTTTGGCCGCCGCGCGCACCCGCTTGCTGGCGTACTCAGCCAGGAAGATAGCGGACATCAGGCCGACGGGAACCGCCACCAGCATGGCGATGGCGGACACCATCAGGGTACCGGTAAACAGCGGCACAGCGCCAAAGGCCCCACTGGAGCCCACCTGGTCCTCCCTCAGTGCCATCTGCGGACTCCAGTGCAGTCCAAACAGGAATTCCGTCAGCGGCACCGACTGGAAGAAGCGCAGGGACTCGAACAGTACCGACAGCAGAATGCCAACGGTGGTGAAGATGGCGGCGGAGGCGCAGCCAACCAGTATGACCCGCAGCACCCGCTCCACCTTTTCCCGCGCCCGCAGTTCCGGCGAAAAGCGCAGCAGGGCGTAAATCCCCAGGCCCAGGGATAAAATCAGCACTATGACAGTCTGCAGTGTCTGCGCGGTGCCGCGCAGGCTGGTGAGTTTTGCCGCAGCCGCCTGCACTTCCGCCGATGCCTGCCCGAACAGGTTTCCCGCCGCCAGGTTCTGCACCTGCGCATACAGAAGGTCGCGCCCGGCGACAGTGTCGGGTTTGTCGGGGAAGGAGTGCATTACCAGTGCGCGGAGGATGGCGTCGTCAAACAGCAGCCAGGCGCTCAACAGGAGCAGGGCCGGCAGGCCGCACCAGAGTGCTATGTGGGTGCCGTAGTAACCGGGCAGAGATGCCAGATGGCGCACACCACCCATGCTGCGCGCCGCTGCCAGGGCGCGGCTGACACCGGTGCCGTAGGCCACCAGGACCAGCAGCAACAACAGGGCAAATAAGGTCGGGGTTTGCATGGACAGAGCGCTCTTTATATTCCGCCGGCATTATCCGGACTTTTTGCAGGCTTTGCAGCGGTAAATGGCGTTTGCGCGCGGGCGCTTTACTGGTTTGAGTCGGCGGGTCTTGGGTGAAACCAAAATGAAAAGGCCAAGACCCAGGGGCTTGGCCTGTCACCCTTTTAACTCAGTTCTCCCTGTTATTCCTTGATCGCGAGATTGGTCAGGGCATTCATCTTGCGCACATTGGTGGCAACCTCCTGGCGCCTGGCGGTGGACAGGGGGATCATACCCTTGTCGGCCAGGTAACCGTCTTCGCCCCAGGCGCGCTCATTGGTGAACTCGGCCAGGAACTGTTTCATCCCCGGAATCACGTCTATGTGGGCTTTCTTCACATAGATGAACAGCGGGCGGGATACCGGGTAGCTCTGTTCGGCGATGGATTCAAAAGTCGGCTTGTGATTCTCGATCACTGAGCCCTGTACCTTGTCGGCGTTCTGATCCAGGAAGCTGAAACCGAAGATGCCCAGCGCATCGGGGTTGGCCACCAGTTTGTTCACGATCAGATTGTCATTCTCGCCGGCTTCTACATAGGCACCGTCTTCACGGACTGTGTGACAGATAGCCTTGTAGGCGTTTTTGTCCTGTTTCTTTTTCGCCGCAATCCAGTCGAATTTCTTACAGCCACCCTCCATCGCCAGTTCGGCGAAGGCATCGCGGGTACCGGAAGTGGGGGGTGGGCCCAAAACTTCGATCTTTATCGCGGGCAGAGCCGGATTGACGTCCTTCCAGGTCTTGTAGGGGTTGGCAACCAGGGTTTTGGAGCCGTCGGGGTTGGGTACCTCCCTGGCCAGCGCCAGGAAAATGTCCTTGCGGGTCAGTTGCAGCGGGTCGGCGCCCTTGGCGTTCGCCAGTACTATTCCGTCGTAGCCCACTTGCACTTCCACCACATCCACGCCATTGTCGTTACAGGTCTTTAGCTCGGATTCCTTGATGCGGCGGGAAGCTCCGGTGACGTCGGCGGTGGTTTCGCCCACGCCCTGGCAAAACAGCTTCATGCCGCCGCCGGTACCGGTGGACTCCACCACCGGGGTCTTGAACTGGGTGCTGCGGCTAAAGCGCTCGGCGACCGTAGTGGTGAAGGGGTATACGGTGGACGAGCCGACGATACTGATATGGTCGCGAGCAGCCATGGCCGCCTGAGATGCTGCAATGGTCAGAGTGGCCAGGGAGGCGGCCAAAATTCGCTTGGTCATTGATAGCTCCAGTGTTTGGATAGGTTTCACGCGGCGATGCTATGAACAGTGGGTGACGATTCTATGAAGGAAAGATGACAAAAAAATTACAGTCGCCGCCGGATGCCCTCTGGCGCCCCTGTGTCCCAGCGGGTACGCTTGGGTCCTGGAAAAAACTATAAGATGTGATGAGACAATCTCCCATTTCCCCCCTGTTGCGATGGACACACCGCCTCGACTGGCTGGCGGACGCCACCGGCCTTGTGCTGGGCTGGTTTACCCTGGCGATGGTGTTGCTGCAGAGCGCCGTTGTGGCGCTGCGGTACGGTTTCAACAGCGGCTCCGTGGCCCTGCAGGATTCCGTCATTTACCTGCACGGTGCCGTCTTCTTGCTGGGTCTCGCCTACGCCCTGCGCACCGGCGCCCACGTGCGGGTGGACGTCTTCTACCGCCGTATGGGTGAGCGCGGCAGGGCCTGGGTGGATGCGGTGGGGACACTGGTGTTCCTGCTGCCGCTGTGCGCCTTTATCCTGGTTGGCGGCTGGCAGTTCGCCACCGCCAGCTGGGCCGTGCACGAGGCCAGCGCCAGCGCCGATGGTCTGGGCGGAGTCTATCTGCTGAAGAGCCTGCTGCCACTGGCGGCGGCGACCCTGGCACTGCAGGGACTGGCGCAGCTGGGGCGGGCGATAAATACCCTGGTGCAGTTAGAGTTGCAACAGGCCCCGCAGAGGCGGTCGCCGTCCCCGGCCGCGACCCAGGTGGAGGAGGCGGGGGTATGATGGAGCTGGTTCCCGCGCTGATGTTTGTCGCTGTGTGCGCGGCGCTGATGTTCGGTTATCCGGTAGCTTTCACCCTGGGGGGTACGGCACTGCTGGCAGCGGGGCTGGGTATAGTCGGCGGTGTCTTCGACCCGGAACTGCTGCGGGCCTTCCCGGACCGGCTGTACGGCATCATGCAAAACGGCACCCTGATGGCGGTGCCGCTGTTCGTGCTGATGGGGGTCATGCTGGAGCGGGCCAGGATCGCCGAGGAGCTGCTGGTCAACCTGGCCAGGGTATTTTCCCGGGTGCCCTCGGGCATGGCGGTTTCGGTGGTGGTAGTGGGCGCCCTGCTCGCTGCCAGTACCGGTATCGTCGGCGCCACCGTGGTTACCATGGGGTTGATGTCGCTGCCCACCATGCTCAAGCGGGGTTATTCGCCCACCCTGGCCACCGGTACCATCTGCGCCACCGGCACTCTCGGGCAGATTATTCCCCCCTCCATCGCCCTGGTGCTGTTGGGCGATACCCTGTCCAATGCCTATCAGCAGGCGCAGTTGTCCGCCGGCATCTTTAACCCGCAACCGGTAAGTGTGGGGGACCTGTTCGTCGGCGCCATAGTGCCGGGCCTGCTGCTGGTGTTGGGCTACATTCTCTACCTGCTGCTGATCGCCCAGCGCGGGCGCCCGGCGGTTGCCAGTTCCACCGAGGAGACGGTGGATTTTTACCGGATTGTCGCCAGCCTGGCGCCGCCCATTGCGCTCATGGTACTGGTGCTGGGCTCCATTATCAGCGGTGCCGCCACCCCAACCGAAGCCGCGGCGGTGGGCGCCCTGGGTGCGGGGCTGCTGGCCGCAAGCCGCGGTGCGCTGAACTGGACCAGAGCGGGGGAAGTGGGGCGCAGTACCCTGCAGGTGACGGCGATGGTATTTGCCATCCTTATCGGCGCTTCGCTGTTTTCCCTGGTGTTCCGCGGCTACCAGGGCGAGGAGCTGGTGACCGGCTTTTTCACCAGTCTACCGGGCGGTGTTTTTAGTGCCACCCTGCTGGTGATGCTGGCGATCTTTTTGCTGGGGTTTATTCTCGATTTTATCGAGATTACTTTCGTCGTGGTGCCGATAGTGGGACCGGTGCTGCTGGCTATGGGCGTGGACCCGGTATGGCTGGGCATTATGATCGCGATCAATCTGCAGACCTCCTTCCTAACGCCGCCCTTTGGTTTTGCGCTTTTCTACCTGCGCGGGGTAGCGCCGCAAGAGGTGGCCACCGGTGCCATCTACCGCGGCGTAATGCCTTTTATCGCCATCCAACTGCTGATGTTGTGCCTGCTGGCCTACTGGCCCGCGCTGGCCACCTGGTTGCCGGGACTGCTGTCATCCTAGGGCCTGCCGGAAATCAGAGACACATTATCAGGGCGGGTACCCTACAGTCCCCGCCGCTTCCACAGATAGTAAATCGCCGGTAACAGCAGCAGGGTCAGCAGCATGGCGCTGACCATGCCGCCCACCACTGGGGCGGCGATGCGTTTCATCACCTCGGAGCCGACACCTCCGCCGAGCATTACCGGAATCAGACCGATAAATACCGTGGCGGTGGTCATCAGCACCGGGCGCATACGCTGCCCCGCACCGATACGGATCGCCTGGCGCAGGTCTGCCAGCCTGGTGCGGGTACCGGCTTCCGCAGCCCTTGCCTGTGCCGCCGCCCAGGCCTGGTTCAGGTAGACCAGCATGATCACGCCGATTTCCACCGCCACCCCTGCCAGAGCAATAAAGCCCACGCCCACCGCCACCGAAAGGTTGTACCCCTGCCAGTGCAGCAGCCACAGGCCACCGATCAGCGCCGCCGGCAGGCTGCCCATGATCACCAGTACCTCGGTGAAACGGCGGAAGCTGAGGTAGAGCAGCAGCACTATGATGGCGAGGGTCAGTGGTAGCAGAAGTCCCAGTCGCTGCTGCGCCCGCTGCAGATACTCGTATTGGCCCGACCAGATCAACGAATATCCCGGTGGCAGGGTCACGCTTTCCGCCACCAGTTGCTGTGCTTCCGCGACCCAGGAACCCAGGTCGCGCCCGGCGATATCGATATATACCCAGCCGTTGGGGCGCGCATTCTCGGTCTTGATCATCGGCGGTCCGTCCTGCACCGAGATTTGGGTAACGTCACCCAGGGTCAGGTGGTTGCCGTTGGGGGCCACCAGCGGCAGTGTCCGCAGACGCTCCGGGGAGTCGCGCCAGTCCTGCGGATAGCGCAGGTTGACCGGGTAGCGCTCCAGTCCCTCCACGGTTTCGGCGACCTGCCGGCCGCCCACCGCAGTCTCGATCGCCGCCTGTACGTCGTCGATATTCAATCCGAAACGCGCGGCGCGGGCCCGGTCAATATCGATATCCAGGTAGCGGCCCCCCTCCACCCGTTCGGCGTAGACGGATGCGGTACCCTGCACCTGGGGCAGCACCTGTTCCAGGCGCTTGCCGATATCCTCTATCTTGTGCAGGTCCGGGCCGGCCACTTTGATGCCGACGGGCGTCTTGATCCCGGTGGCGAGCATATCGATGCGGGTCTTGATGGGCATGACCCACACATTGGCCACACCGGGAATCTGCACTGCGGCATCCAGCTCCGCGCGCAACTTCTCCTTGGTCATACCCGGGCGCCACTGGTCGCGCGGTTTAAAGCGCACAATGGTTTCCATCATCGTCAGTGGCGCCGGATCGGTGGCGGTGTCGGCCCGGCCTATCTTGCCCCATACCTGGGCCACTTCCGGGACCCCCTTGATCATTTTGTCGGTCTGTTGCAAGAGTTCCCGCGCCTTGCCGATGGAGAGCCCCGGATAGGTGCTGGGCATATACATCAGGTCGCCCTCGTCCAGGGGCGGCATAAATTCACTGCCGAGCTTGGACAGAGGGTAGAGGCTGCTCAGCAGCAACAGTAGCGCTATGGAGATCACCGAGCGGGGAAACCGCAGTGCCAGGTCCAGTACCGGGCGGTACAGGAATGTCACCCCCCGGTTGACCGGATTGGCCTGTTCCGGGCGGATACGGCCGCGCACACAGTAGCCCATCAGCACCGGCACCAGCGTAATGGCGAGACCGGCGGCTACCGCCATGGCATAGGTCTTGGTGTAGGCCAATGGCGCAAACAATCGGCCCTCCTGGCCCTCCAGTGCGAATACCGGCAGGAAGCTCAGGGTGATGATCAGCAGGCTGAAGAAGAGTGGTGGCCCCACCTCTGCCGCAGCGCGCCCCACCAGTTGCCAGTGGGCCTGCTCAGACAGGGAGCCGGCGTGTTTGTCCCGCTCCAGGTGCCGGTGCAGGTTCTCTATCATGACGATGGCGCCGTCCACCATGGCGCCGATGGCGATGGCGATGCCCCCCAGACTCATGATATTGGCGTTGATCCCCTGCAGGCGCATCACTGCGAAGGCGCCGAGAATGCCCAGCGGCAGGCTGATGGCGATCACCAGGGACGACCGCAGGTGGAACAGGAACAGGGCGCACACCAGCGCCACCACGATGAACTCTTCCAGCAGCTTGTGGCTGAGGTTGTCCACCGCACTGTCAATCAGGTTGCTGCGGTCGTAGGTGGGGACTATCTCCACCCCTTCCGGCAGACTGCGGCGCAGTTGGTCGAGCCGCTCAGTGACGCCCTTGATCACCGAGCGGGCGTTTTCGCCGAAACGCATCACCACCACGCCGCCCACTGCCTCGCCTTCGCCGTTCAGTTCGGAGATACCGCGGCGCATCTGCGGGCCTGTGGTGATATCGGCCACGTCCTGCAGCAGCAGGGGGGTGCCGCTGTCGCTGACTCCCAGGGGTAGTTGTTTGAGGTCGTCGATGCCCTGGAGATAGCCGCTGGCGCGCACCATATACTCCGCCTCGCCCATCTCGATTACCGAGGCGCCGGCTTCGTGGTTACCCCGGCTGATGGCGCGCTCGATAGTGGCCAGGTCCAGGTTGTAGGCCCGCAACCGCAGTGGGTCCACCTGTACCTGGTACTGGCGAACCATGCCGCCCACCGTCGCCACTTCCGCCACGCCGGGCAGTGTCTGCAACTCGTATTTCAGGAACCAGTCCTGCAGGGTGCGCAACTGGGCCAGATCGTGGCGGCCGCTGCGGTCCACCAGGGTGTAACTGTAGATCCAGCCCACGCCGGTTGCGTCCGGGCCCAGCTCCGGGTTGGCGCCCGGCGGCAACTGTGTCGCCACCTGGCTCAGGTACTCCAGCACCCGCGAGCGAGCCCAGTACAGATCCACGTCGTCATCGAAAATGATGTAGACGTAGGAGTCGCCGAAGAAGGAATAGCCGCGTACGGTTACGGCACCGGGCACCGACAGCATGGCGGTGGTGAGTGGATAGGTGATCTGGTCCTCCACCACCTGGGGCGCCTGGCCCGCATAGTGGGTCTTGATAATGACCTGCACGTCGGACAGGTCCGGCAATGCGTCCACCGGCGTGTGCCGCAGACTGTAGAGGCCGCCCAGGGCGAGTGCCACTGCGGCCATCAGTACCAGGGCCCGGTTGGCCAGCGACCAGTAAATTATGCGGGTGATCATTACTGCTGGCCCCCCATGTGGTTCCCGTCCCTGTGCTCCTGCATAGTGCCCGGGTCGCCGGACATGGATGGCCCCATCATCGGGTCATCGGTACTCGGTGCCGGGCTGCCGGCGCCGTCACCGCTCCGGGCTGAAATCACTTCATATTTGCCGTCGTCGCGCCGGCGCAACTGCACCATCACATCGCCGCCGGTCTCCAGTGCCTGTCGCAGCACCGGACGGGCCGTTTGGGCGACAAAAAAGCCCATTGTCATCGGGGTCCAGTTCCACTCCAGTACCGCGCCGTGCTCGAGCCGCGCATAGTGGTTATCGTCGGGCATGCTCAACACCTGCGCCGTGACCCAGGGCTGAAGCGAATCCGACGGCTGCGCGATGCGCTCCAGGTCGGCGCTGACGCTGGATTCCGAGTCGATCAGGAACTGCGCCGAGGTCACTACCCGGTCGCCGCTCTGCAGACCCTGAAGAATTTCAATCCGGTCGCCGAACTCGCGTCCCGCGCGCACCCGCACGGAGCGGAAATTGCCGCCGCCCAGAGCCATGACTACGCGATCCATGGTGCCGGTGCGGATCAGCGCAGCGCGGGGTACCGTGAGCGCCTCCACCTCCGGGCCGTCCAGTTGCAGATCCACGAACATGCCCGGGCGCAACAACTGGTCCGGGTTGTCCACCGCCACCCGCACGGTCAGCGTGCGGGTCTGCTCGTCCAGGCCCGGCAGTACCTGCAGGATGCGGCCCTGCCAGCGTCTGGCGGGATCTATGTCGGCGGTGACCTCAACTTCGGCACCCTCCTGTACCTGCTGGCCCTCGCGGGGAAATACCTGGCCCTCCACCCAGACAGTGGAGAGTGGTCCCACCGAGATCAAGGCGGTGGCCGGAGTGATATACATACCCTCGCGAATGCCCAGGGTATCCACATAGCCGCTGGCCTCCGCATAGAGAGTGAGGGTGTCACTCACCTCTCCGGAGGCCTCTACCCGCTCTATTTGCTCGCGGGGGATGCCCAGGTTGCGCAGTCGCTCGCGGGTGGCTTCCAGCAGGATGCGGTTGCCGCTCTCTACCGCCGCCACCAGCTCTCTCTGGGCCGTGACCAGTTCCGGTGAATAGAGCCCCAGCAGCGGCTGGCCGGCGCGCACCCTGTCTCCCGCCGCCTTGACCCAGGTGCGCTGCACCCAGCCGCTCAGGCGGCTGTGCTGTTGCTGCATGTATTTTTCGTCCAGCCCTACCAGCCCGACTGCCTGCAGGCGCGGTGATAGGTGTTCCCGTGTGGCGGTGTTTGTGCGCACCCCCAGGTTCTGTTGTACCTGCGGGGGTATGCGCACTGTGCCGGGCGCCTCCGCCATGGCCCCCTGCTCGTCTTCGTAGACCGGAACCAGCGCCATACCCATGGGAGATTTGCCGGGGGCGTCGCGGCGAAAACTGGAATCCATGGGGGCGACCCAGTAGGCCACTTCGCGTTCACCGCTGTCCGCTGGTGCGCCGGAGTCGCGGCTCCCGGCGATCCACCAACCCGCAGCCAGCCCCAACAGTGCTGTGACGGCAGATAACAGGCTCGTTTTCATATCGGTATTCCTTAGTGCCGGCGCCAGTCTGGCCGGCAAATCAATTCGTTTACTTGCTTGCCGGAACTTGCGTCTGCGCCAGGAAGTAGCGCACCTGCGCCAGCGCCCGGTAGTAGCCGTAATCCAGTCGCACCGCATTGATCTGCGCCTCGATAACATCCAGGCGGGCATCGATTACTGCGTCCAGGTCGGTGGTGTCGCTGGCGTAGCCGCGCAGCACCGCGGCGGCGGTGGCTTCCGCCTCGTCGAGAAGAGAGTGCTGATACAGCTGCCGGCGCTGGGCCAGGCTGTGCGCATTGGTGGCGGCGGCGTTAAGGCCCGCGAGCAGGGCCAGCTGCAGGTTCTGGCGTGCCAGGATACCGGCCCCTTCCCGTGCCTGGGCCGAGGCCAGGCGCTTGTCCTGGCGTTTGCCGGTAAACAGTGGCAGGTCGAAGGAAACGGTGGCACTGGCCAGGTCACTGCCGTCACTGAGTGGCGTCAACTCCCGCTGGCCGTAGGAGACCTCGAGGCTCCACTGGGGCTTGTAGGCCTCCCGCGCCAGGGCCACTTCCGCTCCCCGCGCAGAGACCTCGGCCTCCGCCGCCAGCAGCGCCGGGTGGCCGGCGATGGCATCCGCCTGTATTGGTAACGACACAGATGTCAGCCACTGCTCGAGTCTCGCCCAGTGGGGCAGCGATCTGTCGATATGGCGCCAGGCAGCGGCGCCGAGCCAGCGACTGAGTTCACTGCGGGTGGTGTGGATATCCCCGTCCACGGCGACGATACGGTCGTCCACGCGCGCCACGGCCAGTTGAGACTGCAGCAGCTGCTGTGACTGTATCTGGGTCTCGGCCAGGCGGGTGCGGTTGTAGGACACCAGCTCCGCCAAACGGGCGCGGTTTTGCTGCAGCAGGTCGCGGGTGCGCAACTGCTCCGCCAGGGTCATAAAGGTCCGGGAGACATCGCGCACCAGCTGGCGCTCGCGGTCATCGGAGCGCGCGAAGCCGGACTCGGCGCGCAGAGCGCCACGCTCCCCGGCGAGCCGCGCCGAGTCCCCGCGGGGGAGCTGCTGGCGAATACCGATGACTTTCTGTGTCATCGGCTGCTGGTCGAAGGCGAGGCTGTCGGTGGGCAGATTGGCGACGCCGATACGGACGGTCGGGTCGGCCCACTGGGCGTCGGCGATGGCCGCGGCACTTTGCGCCTCGGCCTCCCGGCGGGAGCCCGCGATGCCTGGATCGTTTTGCACCGCTAAGGCCACAGCCTGAGCCAGATCGATGGTCTCTGTGCCGGACATCGGGTTTTGATCGGCGCCCCGCGCCGCGGCCGAGCCATAGCCGGCCGCCAGCAGTGCGCCCAGGCACAGGGCCCGGAAATTGACAAACATGGGATCAGTTCCTGTCAGGTTGAAGTCACACAGGCGCCTGGCGAGCGCCGTTAAGGCTGGGACTTAACCTGCGATGGGGGGGCGGAACAGAGCTGAGGTAGGGGGTGTGGCAATGCTAAAAGCGGGGCTGGTCAGCGTCGATGCAACAGCGGGCCAGTCGGCTCCTGTGGGGGCCGGGGCCAGGGCAAAGGCACCGGAGAAACAGCTTCCCGTCTGGCAGACCAGTTGGCAAAGGCTGGCGGCGATGTCAGCTGAGCCAGTGTCGTCCCCGGCGCAGCAGGGCATGTCGCCGTGGGCCGACATGGAAGTCAGGTGATGGCTAGCGACCGGTTCACCCGGTTCGGAATTCCTGTCACAGGATTGCCCCGCAGCCAGAGCCAAACTCTGGGCGCTGAGAAGCAGTAACAGGAAAAATGCAACCAGATAACGCATAAAGGCAGTCTATGGTTGGCCTGTCAGCGAGTCAAGGCGACCCGGGCAGATGTTATCTGGGCGTGATAAATCACCCGATACCAATAGAACCCGTTGGCTAAATAGTGCCCAGTTTGTGTTAGAATACGCCAGCGCCCGGGGCCGCTGCCACTGGGTGAAAACCAATAACTCTAACGATGTACGAGTGTTTCATGTCACCGATCGATGAAGAACCTTTGCCCAGCGGCACCCTGACCCTGCAGACTCTGGCCATGCCCGGGGATACCAACCCCCAGGGAGATGTTTACGCCGGCTGGCTGATGTCGCAGATGGATCTCGCCGGTGCCATTCTTGCACAGACCATTGCCCGCGGCCGGGTGACCACGGTGGCCACGGGCAATATGGTGTTTTTACGGCCGGTGCCGGTGGGTTCCACCGTCAGTTGCTATGCCGAGGCGATGGAAGTGGGGCGCTCGTCGATCCGCACCATGGTGGAGGTCTGGCTGACCCGGGTGGATTCCGGTGAGCAGGTGAAGGTGACAGAGGGGGAGTTTATATTTGTGGCTATTGATGACCATGGCCATACCCGGCCCCTTCCCAGCTAATCCCGCCTCTGCTTCGGGGCGGTATGGCGTCCAGCCCTTCCGCCCGCTTTATCCAGTGACCCCTGCGTTTGCTAATCCTCCGCTGAGTCCTCTTCCGAAATGGCGCGGGCCTGGTAATAGGCTTCCTCGCTGATCTGGTGGTAGGGGACCACTTGGGACTGGAATTCCTGCAGGGCCTTATAGATACGCGCGAACTCCGGGTCGTCCGCCGCAGTTTCGTCCAGGATCTGGGCATTGACGCTTTTCAGGTGCGCGATCACATCGTCGGGCAGACGGCGTAGCTGCACTCCGTGCTTTTCCACCAGCTCCCTCAGTGCGCGGTTGTTGCGCGCGGTATATTCATCGAGCATATCCTGGTTTGCATCCCGGGCCGCAGTGCGGACTATCTCCTGCAGATCCGCCGGCAGCTTTTCAAAGGCGCTTTTATTGACGATAAATTCGAGGATAGAGCCCGGCTCGTGCCAGCCCGGGTAGTAATAATATTTGGCAATCTGGTGAAAGCCGAACGCCAGGTCGTTGTAGGGTCCAACCCATTCGGTGGCGTCAATCACACCGGTTTGCAGGGCGGTGTACAGCTCTCCGCCGGGGATGGTGACAGCGGTACCACCGGCGCGGTTCAGAACCTCGCCGCCGATGCCGGGGATGCGCATCTTGAGGCCCTGCAGGTCCTCGACGGAATTGATCTCCTTGTTGAACCAGCCGGCCATTTGCACCCCGGTGGACCCGCCGGCCATGGGGATCAGATTGAATGGGGCGTAGATTTCCTCCCACAGCTCCAGCCCCCCACCATAGTGCAGCCAGCCGTTCATTTCCTGGGCGTTCAGGCCGAAGGGTACGGCGGTAAAAAACTGCGCTGCGGGCAGCTTGCCCTTCCAGTAGTAGGCGGCGCCGTGGCCCATCTGCGCGGCGCCCTCGGAAACCGCCCCAAATACGCCCAGCGCGGGAACCAGCTCCCCGGCGCCGTAGACTTTTACTTTCAGCCGCCCGCCGGACATGGCCTCTACCGTTTGCGCGAAACGCTCAGGTGCGCTGCCCAGGCCGGGGAAATTCTTTGGCCAGGTAGTGACGAGTTTCCAGCTAAAGGTCTCGCTACCAGCCTCCCCTCCCAGCCGCTGAACCGGGCCCTGGGATGCCCGGGAAAGCACCAATGCGCCAAAAGTGGCCACCAGCAGGGCGAGGAGTGTGAGGATAACCAGGGGATACCAGTAAGTTCGTTTCATAATATTCAGATCGCAGACGACTTCTGTTCAGGCCAGCGTCATTCTTTTTCGGTGTACCGGGCAGGCGGGCGATGGCTGCAGGTCCAGGGCTTTCGCCGGCCGGGACGATAATAAATAAATCAACGCCGGCAGATTACGATATAAAGCGACATTCGTATACTGCTGTCGAAGCCGGATACCACGGCTGACAGATATCGGGGTTCCGGAATGCCGCCATCAAGCGGCCGCAACCCCCGGTCCGGCATTCCCTACAGAGGCTCCTGCCGTTCAGAGGGTGGGGTATAGCGAGGCCTGGCTACTGCGTGGGATCTGGGATTGGCAGTATTGGGTCGTTGTGGACCAGTGGTTGTCTACCCCCGGTTAATACGTCCATAGAGGCCACACCCAATACCTTTTTCAGGGATAGCACTGTTGTCGACTCGAGGGGGAATCGTTTCCGTCACCTCTGCTATTGATTGTGTGGCCACAGGTATGGCGAAGGAGCGGCCAGTTGATGCTTAGGGAAGCACTAGCAGGTTGTTGAAAAAGGCATCCTGCCTGTTTCAAAACACGAAAAGCGAAGAATGTGATCTTCACTTTTCTCCCAAAATCAACAACTTCGGCGTCGTCGATTTTGCCGGAACATCCATATTCCGGTACCAGGCGTCGAAATTCTTTGAATTTCAACAGCCTGCTAGTCGTCAAATAAAGTGAGCCTGCCGAGCCAAATAAAACTTGTGTGTACGGATACGAAAAAGCATATATAAATAAACCAAAAAATATCTCGATTAATAAAAAGAATTTCGGGAGGAGCAATATGATTAAACAGGTGCCGATTTTAACCGCCGTAGGCGCACTACAGTCAGGTTAATAACAGGATTCAGTAAAATTTCATTTGAGCCATAGTCAAAATTCCCTATAAGGTTGCAATGCTGTTTGAGGTACTACCATTCAACTTAAAAAGGGGTGTTACTATGAAATTCTTAGCAAAAGTATTGCTTGCCTCAGCTGCAGTTTGTTTTTCATCCATGAGTTCGGCCGACCCTATTCAAGATTTATCCATGAATTTGTATCAGGCGGGTTGGTATCCGAATTTTATCCAGGGCATAGGGCCTTTAACCTGCGTGAGAACCTGCGATATATGGGTTAACTCACGACCCGAGCGGGAAAATAGCAGCATCGTGGACCCGGACAGCCAGCAGGCAGCGGTATGTAAGATTACACGGGATGTCAGTATTATTGTCGAGGGTGTCAATGACCCCACATCCCATTGGATTTATGGCAATCAGTTTGATTCTGAGGCGGTATGTCATGTGGCCCATAGGGCCAATTGGGTGGAGCGCAGTGAATATTATATGTGCCTGTGTGTGCGCCCAAGTACATTGCCTCAACCGCTATAACACACGAAAGTTCAGTTCGTAGTATTGGGCTAAGTGTAGTCGATTCATCTATCAAACGATGACTATAGGGATAGGCTGGCAACCTTGCTTTTATTGGGTTGCCAGCCTGATCAATTGGCATAAAAGTACCCAGATCATACTCATGCATATTTATCTGCTCAGGTTAAAGTTTGAGTGCGGTCTGGAATCTGATTGGCGCCAGAGAGTTAGTCTGGCCTGTGAATGATCAGTTGGTCTTATGGCGCCGATAGCTTTATCAATATGTCAGGATTTTCGAAATCCGCTAGTCAGAAAATAACGATCACTCTAGTGAAATAAAAAAGATAATTTGCACAAATTTGACGAAAGTCAATCTAGGTGGCATTCCTTTGATAAGCTGGTTTGTCAATAAAGGTGGCAGCTTGTACTGCTATTTTAAATCGTATCAGAAAAACTTCTGTTTCTTTAAAAAACAGTATAAACAATCCCACGCCTAGAAAATATTTTTATAAATAAATTTTGTTTGGTTGTTCGCTGGTTAAAATAAATCGCGTAGAACTAATTGGCTGTGTAATCTTATCCAGATTGCCAACAATGTCCCATATTTGCGCAAGTTTTTTGTTGAATTAGCTTTGTGCCATTCAGTAAGGTGGTGGGGCTGTTTGAGGTACCTCAATTACTATTCAGTAAAAAAGGAACTTTATCCATGAAATATATAATAAATGTAGTAATTGCCTCAGCGATGGCTTTTTTTTCACTGGGCAGTGTGGCCGATCCTATTCAGGATCTTTCGATGAATGCCTATAGGGCGGGCTGGTATCCCAACTTTTTTCAGGGCGGAGGCCCGTTGACTTGTGCGCAAACCTGTGAGGCATGGGTTGGTACGCGCGCCGAGCGGGAAAGAAGCACTAACGTGGATCCCGATAGCTTCGAAGCCGCTGTATGTAAAATTACCAACGATGACGTGATTATCATCGATCCGGTTAATGACATTACATCGCACTGGATATATGGCAATCAGTTTGATGATGAACCGAGGTGTTATGCGGCCCACCGCGCTCTCTGGGTGGAGACCAGGTCACGCTATATGTGTTTGTGCGCGCGCCCTATCAATATAACCCCCGGTGATCCAATACCACTGGGCTGATCCTTCCACTAAGCAGGTCCAGGGACCTGTAGGGCACAGGGAGGTGCCAAGCCGGCGGTTGCACTACCGCTGCTGATCTGGCACAACAGAAGTGCTTTCCCATCAGCCAGCACAGGCTTGAATCTGCCCGCAACCAATTCGGTGTTATAGCTCAGCCGTCTTTTTTGTAGTGGAAGTCGAAGTGAATGCCAAGAAGCGGCGATACCCTAGCAGGTTGTTGAAAAAGGCATCCTGCCTGTTTCAAAACACGAAAAACGAAGAATGTGATTTTCACTTTTCTCCCAAAATCAACCACGTAGGCGTCGCCGATTTTGCCGGAAGATCCATATTCCAGTAGCAGGCGTCGAAATTCTTCGAATTTCAACAGACTGCTAGACTTCGCCTTTCCGCAAAATTTCCCTTTATTAAACCGGCAAGTGAACAGCTGGCTCCTCTTGAATACCTGTATTACAAGGGCTTGTGTATGCCTCTGATACAACATTCAGACAACCAGTTTGTTGTGGAATTAATATGAGTTGTTAACGGGTCAGCTGGTAGTTGATTGCCTGACGGATGGGTCTGAAGTTGTTGCTGATACGCAAAACCGCCTTGCGCAGTAATTTGGCCGGTGCGCGATTATTGGTAAACAGGTCCACGATCAGGTTGGTGCCACGGTAGATCGGCCGTGACTCGAGGCGGTGCTGAAGCTGGAAGAGCCCCAGAGCTTTGTTCAGAGGTTTTCCATCGACCAGGCCGCTTAGCCTGGCCAGTTGCGCGGCCAAGGTGTTGGCACTGGCAATCCCCAAATTAAAGCCGTGGGCAGTCACCGGGTGCATTCCAACCGCAGCGTCGCCCACCAATGCCAGTCTCTGTGCGTAAAAGCGCCGGGCGTACACGGCCACCAGCGGATAGCAGAAACGCGGGCTGGCGCTGGTTACACTGCCCAGAATGCCACTGCTGGCACGCGCCACATAATTGACAAATTCCTCGTCGGACAATGCCATCACCCCCTGGGCGCTGTCGCTGGTTACTGTTACCACTGCCGATGACTCCTGGGGCTGCGCCAACGGCAACAGTGCCAGGGTAGCGCCATAGCCGAAACACTCCTGTGCGATCCCCTTGTGGGGCAGGCTGGTGTGGATGCGTCCGACGATGGCACTGCGCCCGAAGTCATGCATCTCGGCGCCGATCCCGGCCATACGGCGGACTTCGGAGAAGCGGCTGTCGGAGGCAACCACCAGGGAGGCAGTTACCGTTTGCCCGTCTTGCAGGGACAGGTGACGGCAGTCCCCATCCAGTTCCATATGGGTTACGGTGGAGTCGGCACAAATCTGGATGCCCTGCTGCTCGCTCACCACCTGGTGGAGCGCGCGGCGGATTGCCGAATTGGCGACAATGTAACCCAGGGGTTTGTCGGCACTACCGCGATCATCACCGAATTTCAGGCAGTAGGGTGAAGCCCCGTCGGTCACATGAGCGGACTGGAGAGGACCGATTTCACCGGTGCTCAAATGCTGCCAGGCGCCCAGTCTTTGCAGCAGGCGCACGGATTTATGGGTTAGCGCTATTTCCCGCCCATCGTCCTCCGGCACCGCCAGGCACTCTCCGGGCTGGCGGTCTAGCACTCTGACCCGAAAACCCAGCCGGGCGGCGAAAGCGGCGCAGGCCAGGCCCGCAGGGCCGGCTCCCACTATGGCGATGTCGGTTTTAGACATACTGACCTCTTTATAGCGGATCTCAGCCCCGCCACTGTTGCAACCGCTCCTGGCTTAGGACCCGATGCGGCTCTGGAATTATGGTGCTCAATGGACTCCGCGCGCGCGCACCACCTGGTAATTGCGGCGGAAGTACTGCACAGGGACGCTCCATACATGCACCAGGCGGCTGAAGGGGAACAGCAGGAACAGGGTCATGCCCAGCAGGATATGCAGCTTGTAGATGATATTGACATCGGCAATGGCTGCGGCAGCGGAGACACCGTCAAAAGTGACGATGGACTGGGCCCAGGCCATCAGCTTGAGCATCTCGGCACCGTCCATATGGCCGGCGGAAACCGGGATGCTGATCAGCCCCAGGATCAACTGGGCGTATAGCATCAGCAGGATGGTGAGGTCCATTTTGGACGTGGTGGCGCGCACCCGTGGGTTGGTGAGGCGGCGTTTGATCAGGATGGTGAGGCCGATAAAACAGATCACCCCGAAGAAACCGCCGATCCCCATTGCCATCATCTGCTTGGTGGAAGCCTCAATGCCGAGGAAGTGCCACACCGCTTTGGGTGTAAGCAGGCCGACAAAATGTCCCGCGAGAATGGCGATCACCCCGATATGAAACAGGTAACTGCCGATGCGCAATTGTTTGCGCTCCAATAACTGACTGGAGCCGGTGCGCCAGGTGTACTGGTCGCGGTCGTAGCGGATCAGGCTTCCCACCAGGAACACCGTGAGGGCGATAAACGGATAGATGGCGAAGAGCAGCGTATTCAAATAATGCATAGTGTTACTCCTGTGGTGCAGGCTGGGCAGGATTCTGCGTGGTATCTTTGGAGGGGGCCCAGGTGAGGGGCTGGCCGTCGCGCAGCTGCGCAGCGCTGGGCCGCGCTATCGACTGGTCGCATTTACCGGTAAAGCTGACCACCTCTTCCTCCCAGATTTTGTCCAGCGCTTGTGGGGTGTCGTCGCGCTCCTCATTGGCAACCTCTTGTTGGAGGGCCGACAAGTCGACAGATACCCCGGCCATCTGCAGCAGTGCATCCATCAGCAGGTGATAGGGACTCTCGCGCTTGGACAGGCGCGCGCTGAGCAGGGCGATCACATGGGTGATGTCGTGGACCCATTCATAGGCGCCTTCGCCCTGGGTGGCACAGAATTCCAGGTAGATAGGCAAATAATCCGGCAGCTCGCGCTGGCTCAGTGCCAGGCCGGCGGCCCGGTAGCGTTCCAGCAGATCCACCATGGCCTGACCGCGATCGCGGGATTCGCCGTGAATATGCTCGAACAAATGCAGGGACACGGCGCGTCCACGCTCGAACAGGCCGTCGTACTCGCTCTGCCAGTCCAGTGCATCCATACACTCATAGTGGGAGATAAAAGCCAGCAGCCTGTCACGCAGGGGCGCATCCAGTTCGTCGGACTCTGCCACCCAGTTGGTGAGTTCATTCAGGTTGCGCACCAGTTCGTCGGACGGATAGTCCAGCAGCCGCGAAATCACATTTAATACTTTCATCGGTTTTCTCCCCTGCCTCAATCGATTAGTTTGGCCGGGATCACTTCGCGCCCCGTCTGCTTTTTGCCACCAAAGATATTGGTGCTGTCATTGCCGGTGCTGCAGCCGTTGCCGAAACTGAAGCCGCAAGCGGATTTGATATCGTAGGCGTTTTCGGCGTAGGCCTTGTGGCTGGTGGGTACCACGAAGCGGTCCTCGTAGTTGGCCAGGGCCATATAGCGGTACATCTCCTCCACCTGGGCCACACTCAACCCCGCCGCCTCTAACAGTTCGCGCTCCTGTATGCCATCCACATGGATGCCGCGCATATAGGCGCGCATTACAATCATGCGCTCCAGCGCGCGGGCCACCGGCTTCTCGTCGCCGGCGGTAAGCAGGTTGGCGAGGTATTGCAGCGGGATGCGCAGGGTGGAGAGATCCGGGATCTCGGCGCCGCGGCCCACGGTGATGGTTTCCACCTGGCCGGCCTGCACTGCGTTCTGGATCGGTGACAACGGCGGCACGTACCAAACCATGGGCAGGGTGCGGTACTCCGGGTGCAGCGGCAGGGCGATCTGCCAGTCGATGGCCATCTTGTACACCGGGGATTGTTGCGCAGCTTCGAGCCAGGCTTCGGGGATACCCTCGGCGCGGGCAGCTTCCTGGACCTTGGGATCGCTGGGGTCGAGGAAGATATCGCACTGGGCCTGGTAGAGGGCTTTTTCGTCTTCTACCGCAGCAGCTTCCTCGATGCGGTCGGCGTCATAGAGCAGCACCCCCAGGTAACGGATACGGCCCACGCAGGTCTCGGAACAGATAGTTGGCTGGCCCGCCTCAATACGCGGGTAGCAGAAGATACACTTCTCGGATTTACCGGTTTTCCAGTTGTAGTAGATCTTCTTGTAGGGGCAGGCGGATACGCACATGCGCCAGCCGCGACATTTGTCCTGATCGATCAGGACGATGCCGTCCTCTTCGCGCTTGTAGATGGCACCACTTGGGCAGGAGGCCACACAGGCGGGATTGAGGCAGTGCTCACACAGGCGCGGCAGGTACATCATAAAGGTGTTTTCGAACTCACCGTAGATATCTGCCTGGACCTGCTCGAAGTTCTTGTCCTTCTTGCGCTTGTCGAATTCGGTACCGAGAATCTCCTCCCAGTTGGGACCCCATTCGATCTTCTCCATGCGCTCGCCGCTGATCAGCGAGCGCGGACGGGCCACCGGCTGGTGCTTCTGCTCCGGCGCCTTGTGCAGGGTCTGGTAGTCGAAGTCGAACGGCTCGTAGTAGTCGTCGATTTCCGGCATATCCGGGTTGCCAAACAGGTTGGCCAGCACCCGGTGCTTGCTGCCGATCTTGGGCTGCAACTTGCCGTTTTTCTTGCGGGTCCAGCCGCCGTTCCACTTGTCCTGGTTTTCCCACTCTTTGGGATAGCCGACACCGGGTTTGGTCTCGACGTTATTGAACCAGGCATACTCGACCCCCTCACGGGAGGTCCAGACATTTTTACAGGTCACCGAGCAGGTGTGGCAGCCGATACACTTATCGAGGTTCAGCACCATGCCGATCTGGGCTCTAACTTTCATTGCTACACCTCCTCTCGGGTCGGCTCTTTGACGTCTTCGCCATCCAGCCAGTCGACCTTGTTCATTTTTCTCACCACCACAAACTCATCCCGGTTACAGCCCACAGTGCCGTAGTAGTTAAAGCCGTAGGACTGCTGGGCGTAGCCGCCGATCATATGGGTGGGTTTCATCACCGCGCGGGTTACAGAGTTGTGGATACCGCCGCGGGTGCCGGTGGTTTCCGCTCCCGGTGTATTCACGATGCGCTCCTGGGCGTGGTACATCATGGCCATGCCGTCCGGCACCCGCTGGGACACCACCGCGCGAGCGGCAATGGCGCCGTTGACGTTGAAGATTTCGATCCAGTCGTTGTCTTCAATACCCGCCAGCTTGGCGTCGTTCTCACTCATCCACACAATGGGGCCACCGCGGGACAGGGTGAGCATCAGCAGGTTGTCGGAGTAGGTACTGTGGATGCCCCACTTCTGGTGCGGGGTAATCCAGTTCAGCAGTATTTCCTTGTTGCCGTTGGGCTTCTGGTTCAGCACCGGCTGTACGGTTTTCAGGTTGATGGGCGGCTTGTACACACACATGGTCTCACCGAAGTCGCGCATCCACTCGTGATCCTGGTAGAACTGCTGGCGGCCGGTGATGGTGCGCCAGGGAATCAGCTCGTGCACATTGGTGTAGCCGGCGTTGTAGCTCACATGCTCATCTTCCAGGCCGGACCAGGTGGGTGAGGAGATAATCTTGCGGGGCTGCGCCACAATATCGGCGAAGCGGATCTTCTCGTCTTCCTTGGGCTTGGCCAGATGGGTGTGATCGCGACCGGTAATCTTGCCCAGGGCCTCCCAGGCTTTTACTGCTACCTGGCCATTGGTTTCTGGGGCCAGTGACAGGATCATCTCGGCAGCATCTACGGCGCTGTCGATACGGGCGCGGCCATCGCGGGCAGTTTCATCCTTCCAGGTGCGGTTGAGCTTCTTGAGGAAGTCCACCTCGTCATCGGTATTCCAGCTGATGCCCTTACCACCGTTGCCGAGTTTTTCCAGTAATGGGCCGATAGAGGTAAAGCGGTTGTAGGTGTTGGGATAGTCGCGTTCCACCTCGATCATGCTCGGCGCGGTAACACCGGGAATCAGGTCACACTCACCCTTCCACCAGGCCTTCACCCCAAAGGGCTGGGCGATTTCGGTGGGGGTATCGTGGTGGATTGGCAGGGTTACCAGATCCTTCTCCACCCCCAGGTGGCCGTCGGTCAGTTCGGAGAATTTCTTCGCCACACCTTTGAAGATGTCCCAGTCGCTGCGCGCTTCCCAGGCCGGGTCCACCGCTTTGGTGAGGGGGTGGATAAAGGGGTGCATATCGGAGGTATTGAGGTCGTCCTTCTCATACCAGGTGGCCGTTGGCAGCACGATGTCGGAATAGAGACAGGTGGTGGACATGCGGAAGTCCAGTGTCACCAGCAGATCGACTTTGCCCTCACTGGGGGTATCGTGCCAGGCCACATCTTCCGGCTTCTTGCCGCCGGCTTCGCCCAGGTCCTTACCCATCAGGCCGTGCTTGGTGCCGAGCAGGTGGCGCAGCATGTACTCGTGGCCCTTACCGGAGGAACCCAGTAGGTTGGAGCGCCAGATAAACATGTTACGCGGGAAGTTCTGCGGGTTATCCGGGTCCTGGTTGGCGAACTTGAGCGCGCCACGCTTGAGCTGCTGCACGGTGTAATCCTTGGCGGACATACCCGCAGCAGCGGCATCTTTGGTCAGTTGCAGCGGGTTCATACCCAGCTGCGGTGCGGAGGGCAGCCAGCCCATACGCTCGGCACGGCTGTTGTAATCGATAATGGAAGCCTGCCACTTGCTCTTGTCGGCCAATGGCGAAACCACTTCGTCCATCTCCAACTTCTCGTAGCGCCATTGGCTGGCGTGGTTGTAGAAGAAGGAGGTGCCGTTCATATGGCGCGGCGGACGCTGCCAGTCGAGACCGAAAGCGAGGGGGGTCCAGCCGGTTTGCGGACGCAGTTTTTCCTGCCCCACATAGTGGGCCCAGCCACCGCCGCTCTGGCCGATACAACCGCACATCATCAACATATTGATGAGGCCACGGTAGTTCATATCCATGTGGTACCAGTGGTTGAGGGCAGCGCCCACAATCACCATGGAGCGTCCACGGGTCTTGTCGGCGGTATTGGCGAACTCGCGCGCTACCTGGATAACGTTCTCGCGGCGACAGCCGGTGATTTTCTCCTGCCAGGCGGGAGTGTAGGGCTTGTCTTCGTCGTAGCTGTGGGCACAGTTGGGATCGTCGAGGCCGTGCTCTACGGCGTAGTTGGCCAGGGTCAGATCGTAGACGCTGGCGACTTTGATCACCTCGCCTTCTTTGTTCTGTACAAACTTCACCGGCACCTTGTAGTCGATTACATCGCTGTGGTCGGTGTGCTGGAAGTAGTCGTGTTCGTGGGTCTGGCCACCGAAGTAAGGAAAGGCCACCTGAGCAATTTCATCGGCGCAGTCTTTCAGGCTGAGCTTCAGCTTTACTTCTTCACCTGTGAGGCCGTCGCGCTGCTCGATATTCCACTTGCCCCGCCCGTCCTTCGCTGAGGGCTCTCCCCAGCGGTAACCTACGGAACCCTGGGGGGAAACCAACTGGCCATCGCAATTGACGGCGATGGTCTTCCACTCGGGGTTGTTGTCCTGGCCGAGGTTTTCCGCCAGGTCGGAAGCGCGCAGGAATCGGCCCTGCACCAGCTTGCCGTCGCGCTCTTCCAGGGTCACCAGCATCGGCATATCGGTGGTGGTGCGCACATATTCGGTGAAGTAGGCACTGGGCTTGTCCACATGGAATTCTTTCAGGATCACGTGGCCGAAGGCCATCGCCAGAGCCGCATCGGTACCCTGGCGCGGTGCCAGCCAGGTATCGCCAAACTTGGAGCACTCGGAGTAGTCGGAGGTGATTACGCAGGTCTTGGCACCCTTGTAACGCACCTCGCTGAGGAAGTGCGCATCCGGGGTACGGGTCTGGGGCACATTGGAGCCCCACACGATCAGGTAATTGGAGTTGTACCAGTCGGCGGACTCGGGCACGTCGGTCTGCTCACCCCAAATCTGCGGGGAGGCGGGCGGCAGGTCGCAGTACCAGTCGTAGAAACTCAGGCAGTTGCCGCCGATCAATGACAGATAGCGGGCTCCGGCGGCGTAGGACACCATGGACATGGCGGGGATCGGCGAGAAGCCGGTCACCCGGTCGGGTCCGTATTGCTTGGTGGTGTAGACGTTGGCGGCGGCAATCAGCTCGTTGACCTCGTCCCATTTGATCCGCACAAAGCCGCCCATTCCCCGGCGCTCTTTGTAGGATTTCGCTTTGGCCGGGTCCTCCACAATACTCGCCCAGGCCTCTACGGGATCTCTGTATTTCAACTTGGCTTCGCGCCAGAGTTTTACCAGGCGCTTGCGGATCTTCGGGTACTTGAGGCGGTTGGCGGAGTACATATACCAGGAGTAGCTGGCACCGCGCGGGCAGCCGCGAGGCTCGTGGTTGGGCAGGTCCGGGCGGGTGCGCGGATAGTCGGTCTGCTGGGTCTCCCAGGTGACCAGGCCGTCTTTCACATAAATTTTCCAGCTGCAGGAGCCGGTACAGTTCACCCCGTGGGTGGAACGCACGATCTTGTCAAACTGCCAGCGGCGACGGTAGCCGTCCTCCCAGCTACGATCGTCGTCAGTTTTCTCCCCGTGTCCTCCGGAAAAGGGCTCTTTATTTTTTTTCAGGTATTTCAGTCGGTCCAGGAAATGGCTCATGCAGTACTCCCAGGGCATCAAAATGCAGTTAAAGCAGAGATTTAGCGGGAATATAAAAGCGCCCTTCGCCAGGATCACCTGACCAAAAAGGGGTAGAAATGCGGTCAACTACCCCCGAGGAGGTAGGGAAAGTGGGCTGGTGGACGACCGGTATTGTGTGACGAGCCACTATTGGCAAGGGTGGCGATCAAAAAACAGCCTAAAGGTCGATTTTTGTGCGAAACTGGCGGTCTTTGGTGGTACTCACTACTTTGAACGGCTGTGGGCGGCACAATAGGAATCTCCGACCACAGCCGCCCGGGAGCAGAGCGAAGCGGATATGCTGAACCGAATCCGACAATCCATCGTCTACCGCATCGGCACGCTTATGCTGCTCACGGTACTGGTGGCCCTGAGTTCCATGATGGCTTCGTACATTATTTCCGATGCCGCCGGGAATGATGCCGCCGCAGTGAACCTGGCCGGCTCCCTGCGCGCCATGAGCTACCGGCTTGCAGCTACCGCACCCTCCGGCGACATACAGGCCACCGATGAGCTGGCGGACGAGGTGGCACAGCGCCTGGCAAGGGTGCTGAGCATTTCCGACTTCAGCACCAGCGACAATCTGCGCGCGGCACGTCACTACAACAAGGTGATGCACAGCTGGGAGGAAGAGATACGCCCGCTGCTGCACTCGGTCGCGGGTGGCCACACCGATATGGGTTCCCTGCAACTGGCCAGCCGCCTGGAACCCTTTATTGCCGACGTAAACACCCTGGTGTTCGACTACCAGACCATCGCCGAAGAGAAGATCAATTTGCTCCGCCTGGTACAGGTGGCTTCTCTATTCGCCATAGTGGCATTGGTGTACCTGTCCCTGTATATACTCCACCGTTCGGTGGAACAGCCCCTCAAGCAACTCACCAACCGCTCCCTAAGCATTGCCCAGGGAGATTTCAATCAGCACCGGTTGGAAATCGACAGCAAGGACGAGCTGGGCGTGCTGGCACGCACCATCAACTATATGAGTGACGAGATCCACGCTACCCAGCGGGACCTGGCCCACCGGGTCGAACTGAAGACCGCGCAACTGCAAAAGAGCCACGAGGCGCTGGACTTCCAGTACCGACTCGCGCGGCGTATCGGCGAAGGGCCCCTGGCCGGGGCGGAATTGGAGCAGTGGCTGAAGGAGTTCGCGAGTGTGGCCGATCTGGACAACCTGGACCTGTGTCTGATGACCCCGGAGGGCGAGTCTCCTTACGAGCATCTGGTGCAGGGGCACGGCAGCAGCCAGTGCACAGGTAGTGATTGCACCTCGTGTGTAAGCCACTGTGGCGCTTCCGATGATGGTGAATTCCGCGTCTACCGCTTTCCCCTGGAAGTGGACAGGCGCAACTACGGCGTGTTGATGTGTACTCTGCCGAGTGGCAACAGTCTGGACGATGAACAACAGCAGCGCCTGGGCACTTTCGCCGACAGTGTTACCGCCGCCATCGCCATCAACGAGCGCGAGGCCCAGGAAAGGCGCGTTGCCCTGCTGGATGAGCGCGCCATTATCGCGCGGGAACTGCACGATTCTCTGGCGCAGTCTCTCTCCTACCTGAAAATCCAGGTAACCCGGCTCAACCGCGCCAACCGCCGCGAGCAAGTGGACAGGGCCGCAGTGGAGGAAATCATCGCGGAACTAAAACAGGGCCTGGATGCCTCCTATCGCCAGCTGCGCGAACTGCTCACCACTTTTCGCCTGCAGGTAGGCCCCGGTGGCCTGCGCGATATCCTGGAGCAGTCCATCCTCGCCTATCGCGAACAGCATCCGCAGATCACTATCTTGCTGGACTATCACCTGGACGAAGTGCCCCTCACCCCCCACGAGGAAATCCACCTGCTGCAGCTGGTGCGCGAGGCCTCGCAAAATGCGGTCTACCACTCCCAGGGGAACATGGTGCAGATCAGCCTTATCCAGGCCGAAGACCAGTCCCTGAATGTTCGCATCCGCGACAACGGCATCGGTATCAGCAGTGCGCCGGAAAAGCGTAACCACTTCGGCATGTCTATCATGCAGGAACGCGCCAGCAACCTGAGCGGTGAGCTGGAAATCGGCCGGCGCGCCGAGGGTGGCACCGAGGTGCGGTTCAATTTTATTCCCCACTATGCCCGCGAGCGGGAGCTGGTGTGGCGGCAGCCAGTGTAGACCTCACAGCTACCGCCAGATTGCGCCGGTTAGTGAAAAAACACATTGAATAGCAGGCCGGCGAGAATCGCCATACCAAAGATCACCAGCAGGAAGGCCACGATCATGGGTTTGCGGAACAGCGACTTCAGCAGAATCACTTCGGTCAGGCTGGCGCCGGCGCTGCCGATGATCAACGCCATCACGGCTCCCATCCCCATACCTTTTGCCAGCAGCGCCGCGGACAGGGGAATCACTGCTTCCGCGCGTATATACAGCGGCACACCGATCACCGCGGCCAGGGGCACCGCCAGCGGGTTGTCCGCCCCGGCGTATTTGGCGATCAGCTCGGCGGGCATAAAACCGTAGGTAAAGGCGCCGATGGAAATCCCCAGCAGCAGGTAGGGCATTACTCCCTTGAACTGGCTCCAGGTCTCGGCCCAGACTCGCGCCCAGCGGTTATCCGGCGCGGCGATCGCGGCGGCACCGCCGCCACAGGCAGTGACTGAGCCGGTTGTGTCCCTACCCTTACCACAGCTCGAAACGGGTGCGGCACTATCCCCTGCGCCATTGGCGCCGCCACAACCGGTGGCAGTTTTGCCGTTCAATAACTCCGGGCGTATATAGCGGGCGAAGCGCATTTTCTCCAACAGGTAACCGGCGGTTACGGAAACCGTCAGGGCGATGGCTGCATAAGCCAGCGTGACGTTTAGACCGAAGGTGGCCAGGAACAGCCCGATGATAATGGGGTTCAGGAGCGGCGACGTGAACAGGAAGGTGACCGTGGGTCCAAATCCGGCGCGGGCCTTCAGCAGGCCGGTCAGCATAGGAATGGTGGAGCAACTGCAAAAGGGGGTTACGCCACCGAGCAGCGCGGCGGAGAAGTAGCCCCTGCCGTTCTTGGAGCTCAGGATCGACTGGATTTTACCCGCGGGCAACACGTCCTGGATTACACCGACAATAAAGCTGATCACCAGAAACAGTGCGGTCAGTTCGACCCCCAGCAGGGCGAACATTCCCAGCGCTTCCTGCAACATCGCTAGGGTATCGGGAGACATAACAATACCTCTATATTTCTAGGTTAATAGAAATATCTTATCCCAACCTTTTTGTCGATGCAAGATATTTCTGGTAATGTCGAAATATACCGATTGACCGGGGATTCCCTATGCAGGCCGAAACCGTCGCCACACGCTTCGCGGAGCTGGGCCATATCACCCGCCTGGAGATATTCCGTTTGCTGGTCAGGGGCGGGCACCAGGGGATACCCGTGGGTGAGATTCAGGCGGCCCTGGGCGTGCCAGGCTCCACCCTATCCCACCATATCAACCGGCTGGTATCTGTGGGGCTGGTGGAGCAGCGGCGGGAGGGGCGAACCCTGTATTGTGTGCCCCAGTACCAAGCCCTGTTCGGCCTGATTGAGTTTCTGCAGGAGGAGTGCTGTGTGGATGAAAGGCCCGGGCGGGACCAATGAGTCGCGGTGCCCCGCCCCATACGCCCGGTCCCCTGATTCGCGGCTCAGCGCCACTCCACCCGACTACCCATAATGATCCCTGCCCCTAGCTTGTGGCAGTAATGGCGGCCGCTTATATTGGCGGTTGTTTTTTGCGAGCCGGCAACCGCTGGCCGCACTGGGCAGACTCGGCTGCAACCGGGGGGGAGAGCCGTTTGGACTGGTTGAAAACACTGCACGTTACCCTGGCCGGGGCGTCCTTTGCGGGCTTTCTGCTGCGCACCGGTGGCGCGCTGGCAGCGGCTGCCTGGGTGCGGGCGCGGTTCGCGCGCACTGTGCCCCACCTGCTGGATACGGCACTTTTTATCTCGGCGCTGGCGCTGCTGGCTCGCCTGCACTGGCTTCCACTGCAGCAGCCGTGGCTGCTGGCAAAGCTGGGCGCATTGGTGGGATATATTATCTTTGGGGTTATCACCCTGCGCGCCGCCACCAATAACCGGGTGCGGCTGCTGGCGGCGCTCGGCGCCTGTGGCTGCTTCCTGTATATGCTGGGGGCGGCAATAACCAAATCGCCCTGGCCGTTTAGCTGAAGCGTCGCTATGGCCAGGCCGTTGCGCAGGCGCAAACCGGACAGGGTCAGCGCCATGCGCGCCCTTATCGGCAGGGCCCGCAGTAGCTTCCCCTTCTCCCTCCCCGCAGCACAGCTGTGCGCCGGTCCCTGCCGCGGCTGTGCGAAAAAACTGCTGGAATTTATCGATCTGGAGCTGTGGCAGTGGGAGCAGCGCCTGGCTGCGGGCGAGGTGCCGAGCTTCGGTGACCTGGCCGCGCTGGGCAAGTGCTGCCGCCGTGTTCAGGCGGCGCTGGCGGCGAACGGTCTGCTGACACTGGCACCTGGGGCCGGTGAAAATGTGGCGGCCGGCTGACCGCTCAGGTCAAAGCTCAGCCCGGATGGCCGTCCGGGCGCGCCCGAAACAGCATCGGGGTGTAATAGCGCAGAAACAGGGCGTAACCCAGCACCCAGGCCGCCACCGCCAGAAGGAAACCCGAGGGTACCGGGGCCCAGAAGACGCGCGCCAGGGCCGAGATCACCAGGGCGGCGAATGCAACCGGCATCAGGGCCGGTGCCGACAGCTTGTGGCCTGTATGGCCCAGGCTGACGCGGCTGATCATGGACAGAATCAGGCCGCCGATGCCACCCACTGCGAAAGCGTGTATTGCGGCACTCTGGGTACCGGGCCCCACCCCGCTCCAGGCCGAAGCGGCGAGAAAAAAGCCCAGTATCACCAGCCAGTAACTGACCTGCAGTGACCACACCAGTGGTTCGCGCCAGATCTCGCGGCAATACCAGCGATATGCGCGCACCAGTTGCAGTAGCCCCAGCACCAATGCCAGCAGCGCCCAGACTGGCTTGGGCAGACCGCCTGCCACCGCAACTAGCAGGAGCACCATTGCCAACTGTGTGCCCGTCTCGACCACCGCCAGCCTGTCCGCCTGCACCACTTGGAAGCGCCGCGCGGTAAAGAAGGGGATCACCCGCCCCCCGATCACCAGGATAATTCCCGTCACCAGCAGCAGGGTCAACAGGGCCGCGTGCCCCTGCCGGGCCGGCAGCAGCCAGTGGTAGGCGGCCAGTCCGGCAAAGGCCAGCAGGGCCGGCAGCACAAACAGGTTGCGCCACTGTCTGGCGCGCAACACCCGCCCTCCCAGCATGACCGCCGCAAGTAGGAAGAACGTGCTCTCCGCCACCACCGGCAGCCAGATGGGCACTGGTGCAAACAGGTAGCCGAGCCGCGCCAGCAGCCACAGAGCCACCAGCAGTATCAGCTGGGTGCCCCGGGGGGAGGGAATACTGGTCCACGTCTGCATGGCGGTGCCGAGAAAACCCACCACCACTGCGGCGGCAAAGCCGAACAGCATTTCGTGGGCGTGCCATGTGATACCGCCGCGCAGTGCCAGCAGATGCCAGCCGGAGAGTTGTGCCTGCCACACGACCAGCGCGAAGATACTCCACGCGGCGGCACCCCAGAAAAACGGTCTAAACGGCATACGCCAGATCGGCGTTATGGCCTCCTCGTGACCGCGATCAAGGATTTGCTTCATTCCTGTCCTCTCTCTGGCCCGGAAAAACAAACGGAGAGGCAGAGCCTCTCCGAAAACGTACTGGGGTGCAAGCTGCACCGGTCACGGGTTGTAGAATTCCCCGTTGCGGCGCAGGTAGTACCAGTAGTTGATCACCAGGCACAGAGCGTAAAAGACCGCAAATCCCACCAGCGCATACTCGGGGGTAGTGGCCTTGATCTGCTCGCCGAACACCTTGGGGATGTAAAAGGCACCATAGGCGGCCACCGCGGAGGTCCACCCCAGTACCGGGCCCGCCTGTTCCTTCGGAAAGACCATGGCGATGGTGCGGAAAGTCGAGCCGTTGCCGATACCAGTGGCCGCGAACAGCACCAGGAACAGCAGGAAGAAGGGCAGGAAAAACTCTTCCGGGGTGGCCGAGTTGTAAGCCGCCTTCATGTAGTAGGCCGCAGCCAGGGCGCTCACCACCATGGTTATGGCGCATACCTGGGTGACCAGGGCGCCGCCGATGCGGTCGGCGATCCAGCCACCTACCGGGCGGATGAGGGCGCCGATAAAGGGGCCCATCCAGGCGTACATCAGCGCGCTGGGACCATTGTCGTTGATGGTGTCGTGGGTCATGACTCCATCCACCATCACGTGGCTGTATCCGAAGATCACCTTGATGGCCAGCGGGAAAGCCGCCGCGAAGCCGATGAAGCTGCCGAAAGTCATGGTGTAGATGACGCTCATGGCCCAGGTGTGTTTATTGTTGAAAATACGGTACTGGCGATTGAGGCTGGACCGGATGTCGCCGGGGATCAGCTTGAGGCCGAATACTGTGGCCGCTATCACCAGCACCAGTACGATTTCCTTGGGCACTCCCCAGCCGGAACCGTTGGCCGCCTGCGGCAGCAACAGCCACAAACCGGCAATAGCGGTGACGAAGCCAATACCCAGCATCAGGGTCATCTTGACCATGGACATCAGCGCATTGCCCACGTCCGGGGAGACTTCCTCGGTGCGCAGATTGTTCATCCCCAGCCAGCCCACCACCGCCAGCGGGACAAGCAACAGCAGCCATACAAAACCGGCGTTCTGAATCCAGGCATCGGAGCCCGCCGGCACCTTGCCGATCAGGGAGCCGGAACTGCTCACCAGAGTCATGGGGTCACCGCCGGCCGCGCCAAAGGCACCGAAGGTCATAAACAGAGGTACCAGGATCTGCATGGTGGTTACGCCGAAGTTGCCCAGACCCGCATTCAGACCAAGCGCCAGCCCCTGTTTTTCCTTGGGAAAAAAGAAACTGATGTTGGACATGGAGCTGGCGAAGTTGCCGCCGCCGATACCGGACAGCAGCGCCAGCAGTTGGAAAACCCACAGCGGAGTCTCTTTGTTTTGCAGCGCAATACCGGCGCCCAGAGCGGGAATCATCAGCAGCGCGGTGGTGAATACGATGGTGTTGCGGCCGCCGAACAGGCGAATGAAAAAACTGCTGGGAATACGCAGTGTCGCGCCGGTCAGGCCGGCAATTGCCATCAGTGTGAACAGGTCTGCCTTGGCGAAGGGAAAGCCGAGGTTCAGCATCTGGACCGTGATAATGCCCCAGTAAAGCCATACGGCGAAGCCGCACAGCAGGCTGGGAATAGAGATCCACAGGTTTCGGTTAGCGATCTTTTTGCCCCTGGACTGCCAGAAGCGGCTGTCTTCAGGGCTCCATTCGTATATGTCGGACACAGTGGCCACTCCTGTCGAAAGTTTTTTGTGCTGCCACTATGATCCGCCTTCGGCCACCCCTCAATTACCCTCAGTAAGTAACCCCTTTTGCCCCCATCGACCGCGGCTTAACCCTTTGTGGGTAGGCATGAATACGGGTTGCCTGTGGTAAAGTCATCAGTCGAATCGATTAATCCGGCACCCGAATCAACTGCCGGGTTACCAGCACAGGTTTTGCAGGTACCGCTATGTCCCAAGCCGCAACTGTTATGATGGTTGATGACCATCCGCTGTTTCGCAAAGGTCTGAAGCAATTGTTCGCCATGGAGCCCTGCCTGGAACTGGTCGCGGAGGCCAGTAGTGGCGAAGAGGCGCTGGAGCTGGCCGGGCGCTACGAGCCCGACATCATCCTGCTGGATCTGAACATGCGCGGTATGGATGGTCTGGACACACTCCGCGCCATGCGCGCCGCCGACATCACCTCGCGCATAGTCATGCTGACTGTGTCCGACAACAATGCCGATGTGGTGTCCTGTATCCGCGCCGGTGCCGATGGCTATCTGCTCAAGGACATGGAACCCGAGGACATTCTCGACCAGGTCATAGAGGCCACCCACGGCAGGCTCGCCATCAGCCAAAGGCTCACTGAAATTCTGGCCTCGGCGCTGCGCAAGCCGGATAACTCCGGTGCCGATGCCCTTTCCACCCTCACCAGCCGCGAATACCAGATACTGCAATTAATTGCCGATGGTCTCAGCAACAAATTGATCGCCCGCGAGCTGGGCATCAGCGACGCCACTGTGAAAGTACACGTAAAACACCTGTTGAAAAAACTCGGTATGCGCTCCCGGGTGGAAGCGGCCGTATGGATGGTCAACCAGAAACGGCCCGAATCCGATTGACCGGGGAGTAACCGATGGCAGACTGCTGTAGCCAAACGGGCCTGGTGCCGATTGAATTGGCCCGCGCCAAATTGCTGGACTCGCTGACTGCTGTTGACGGGACTGAATCGGTGCCGCTGGACAGAGCTTCGGGCCGTATCCTGACCCGATCCATTCAGTCTGCCGTCGACCTGCCTCCCGGTGACAACTCGGCGATGGACGGCTATGCGGTGCGGTATACGGATCTGAGCCATCGCAAACCCCTGGAGCTGATCGGCCGCGCTTTTGCCGGTGAACCCTATGCCGGCAGGGTCAACCCCGGTACCTGTGTGCGCATCATGACCGGCGCGCTGGTGCCGGCTGGCGCCGATACCATTGTGATGCAGGAACAGGTGGAGACTGACGCCGAATCGATTTTTGTGAGCGGTGAGGTTCGCCAGGGCGATCACATCCGTCGCCGCGGCGAGGATGTGGGTAGGGGCCAGGAACTACTGGCCGCCGGCACACGCATATCCGTAGCCGATGTCGCCCTGCTGGCCGCCGCCGGTATCGGCGCCGTCGAGGTAAAGCGCAGGCCGGTAATCGCCCTCCTCTCCACCGGCGATGAGTTGTGTCAACCGGGAGAAACCCTGGCTGAGGGGCATATTTACGACAGCAACCGTGTTGCTCTGCGGGCGGCGCTGGCGGAAATGGGTCTGGAGGTTCTGGACCTGGGTATAGTGCCGGACGACAGGCCGGCCATAGGCGCCGCCTTGGAGCGCGCGGCGCGGGAGGCCGACGCCGTCATCACCTCCGGCGGTGTATCCGTGGGCCAGGCGGACTATACCCGGGAACTGTTGCAGGAGCTGGGCCAGATCGATTTCTGGAAAGTGGCGATGAAACCCGGCAAACCCTTTGCCTTCGGGCGCCTGATGGGCAAGCCCCTGTTCGGCTTGCCGGGCAATCCCGTATCGGCGCTGGTCACCTTTTACCAACTGGTTGTGCCCGCCATGACCCTGATGCAGGGTGGCCGCTGGACGGGTCCCACAACCCTGGCCGCCAAATTGCTCAAGCCGCTGAAGAAAAAGCCCGGGCGCACGGACTTCCAGCGCGGCAGCTTTCACAGTGACGCCTGCGGAAGCCTGCTGGTGGAGCCGGTGGCTACCCAGGGCAGCCATATACTCTCGGGGCTGGCCGCCGCCAACTGCTTTATCGTGCTGGGCCGGGACAGCGGCAGTGCGGAAGCCGGCGAAATTGTCTCTATCGAACCCTTTCGGGCGCCGCTGGGCTGAATCTCGGCAGTCGGTCAAGCACAGGCGTTCCTTTCTCCCTCCTGCCTCCAAAAAACCACTGTCCTTTTTTAGTCATCGACGTGTCCAGAGGCTAAACTGCTTGCGCATCAAGTTTGATCCGCATTATGAACACAGAGCTTGTAATCGGCGGTATTGCCGTCGCACCCGGTGAGAGCCGACAAATAGACCTGCCGGTGGTGCACCTGTATACCGGTACCGGAATGGCCATCCCGGTTTACGTGCAGCGGGGAAAGAAGCCCGGGCCGACAATTTTTGTCTGCGCCGCCCTTCACGGCGATGAACTCAACGGCATCGAAATAGTCAGCCGGTTGATCGGCAGCCGCGGTTTGAAATCGCTGCGCGGCACCCTGATTGCCGTGCCAGTGGTCAATGTCTACGGCGTGTTGGAGCAGTCCCGCTATCTGCCCGACCGTCGCGACCTGAATCGCTCCTTTCCCGGTTCGGCCAAAGGCTCCCTGGCGGCGCGTATGGCCCACGTATTCCTGCAGGAGATAGTGTCCAAGTGTGACTATGGTATCGACCTGCACACAGGTGCTGAGCACCGCAGCAACCTGCCGCAGATCCGCGCCAATCTCGACGATGAAAAAACCAATGCCATGGCGCGCGCGTTCGGCGTACCGGTACTGCTCAACTCCACTTTGCGCGATGGCTCCCTGCGACAGGCCGCGGCCGACCTGGGTACCTGTATCCTGCTGTACGAAGCCGGCGAAGCACTGCGCTTCGACGAATTGAGTATCCGCGCCGGCGTCAAGGGGATAATGAATGTGCTGCGGCATTTGGACATGCTGCCCCAGGGGCGCGGCAAGCGCGTCGTCGAACCCTTCGCCGCCCGGAGCAGTGGCTGGTTGCGCGCCACCGACAGCGGCATCGTCAAACACCGGAAAGCACTCGGGGATCATGTTATCCGGGGTGAGCTATTGGCTACCATCACCAATCTCTACGGCCAGGAAATCAACCGGGTTGTCTGCAACACCGATGGCATCATTATCGGGCGGCAGACTATACCCCTGGTCCAGGAGGGTGAGGCCATGTACCACATCGCCTACTTTCACGAGCCCCACGAAGTGGCCGAAAACCTGGAAATACTGCAAGACAGCTTACTGCCCGATGCGAACTTCTAATGGCGCCCAGCCGGGCATCTGAACTGCCGTGCCAACAAGGAGTCGCGAAGTTCGGGGTTGTTCTGGACTAGGACCAGCTCGGTTAATGTCAACAGGTCCTAGCCAAAACCTCTAGCGGCGGAGGGCAGGGGCCACCGACATAGTGTCTATTCAACTAAAAAGATATTTTAGGCGCCAATTATGCTACAGAGTTCCTCCAATAGGGTGACGTGGCGCACCTTTACTTGTACCCTTCCCGGGTGTGTAAGTTCCTTCTAAACAGTTTGAATTAATCGAATATTCGCCGTTTTATCCCTTGGAAGAATCGAATAATTAAATGCGTCGCTTTGCACTGGTGGGGTTACTTACAAGTGCGCCCTCCAGTTTCAAAAAGTAAAAAGAGTCATTGACCTTGGCACGGATTCCTAAATCAATACTCGGCCTGAGTGGATTACTGGTACTTTTTTGCCTTAGCCAGAATACACTAAGCTCCCAGACAATCACCGCTGATGCTGGATACTGCATGGCGCAGGAATCAAAAAGTGGACTCACCCTTACAGGGGGTGCAACGGAAAATACCTCTGAGCTTTGCTTCACTCGCTTCAACGAGTTGTCCGCTGGATTAGCGAAAATAATCCCCGTGAACATTTCAGCGGTTCCGGTACGTAATGGGCATGAGCAACGCATACTGAATATCCCCCGCCAGCAGTTGAAAACCAAGCAGTTCCTCAAGCAAAGGCCGCTGCTGATCTTTTCGGCTCCTCACGAGCGATACGCATTGGCACAGCTTTGTCATGAATTAATCCGCGAAGGATTCGAACTGCCCAAAATATTGATCGGCGAGCGCCCCAGTCGATTTGCACAAGTTGATCATGCCCCTGTTAAAGCAGAAGACTTTCTAGTGGAGCTGAGCCATTTTGGGGCCATAACCATCGCTTCTAATGAGGAAATTGCACAAGCGCTGGCCGAGCTTGGTATCCCCGCCATTCAGGGTGACAGCAATTCGAATGAGGCAATGATGGCGCGCAGTGCCCATACCAACCATTCCCTAAATGGCTATTTGCCGGTTTTTTTGGTGACCGAATCCGCTCGGGAGCAGGGGGTACAATCCCAATTGCAACAAGCCCTACCTAATGAAGCCTTTGTAGTGGCCGGTGGAGTCAGTGCCATCAGAAGTGCACTTAAGAATGGCGCGGCTGGTGCTGTTAAACGAATGAGCCCTGAGGAGATGCCTGCCTGTGCCGGTTAAGAAAAGGCTCATTTCTCAGCTAGCAGTATCCACAGTTGCCATGCTGTTGCTGATTGTTGGAGCTGTGTGGCTATTTGGGCCGGTTCCAGAGGTAAAGGGAAATTACGATATCGCGAAGACCATTCGCTATAGTTTCCAGGTAACCAATAACTCCAGTCAACATATTGATGCCGCGAGTTTCAGCGTATTTGCCCCGGTAAAGCAGAATGCCTTCCAAATGACAGGGATGCTAAGGGCAAACCTGCCTTTTACATTGGACGCAGACCAGTCCGGTAACCAGGCGCTGGTATTCGAATTAAAGAATCTCGCTCCCTTTGCGAGTCAGGTAGTGAACATCACGGCTCGGGTAAATCTGGCCAGTACACCGCAGCCCTTTGGGCCGAACCCAGATTCATTGTTGGGGGAAGAAGAGGGTATTGAAACCAGCGCGCCGGAAATCAATGTGTTGGCGGAAAGGCTCGCCGGCCACCCGGAGCAAATTAACAGCTGGCTGTACAGCAATATTACTGATATCGGCTATGTGATGGAAGACAGAGGTGCCCGCTATGCGGTGACGGAAAAGCGGGGGGACTGCACTGAGTTCGCTTCGGCCTTTGTCGCTCTGGCCCGTGCTTCAAATATCCCCGCTAGAATGATTGGCGGCTTTACCGTCAGCCATTCGGGTCGCCTGCGGGCGGAAAACTATCATAATTGGGCGGAATTTCGGCGGCATAAACGCTGGAATATCGCGGACCCACAAAATAATAATTTCGATTCGAATTATGGGTCCTATATTGCTTTTTATAACTTTGACCAACACTCACGTCTTGAAAATAGCCAGCGATTTCTCGCCTATGATAGGCGATTGAGTGTGCAAATGAATTAAATGCTCAGGTGCCAATAAAGGGTATATATAAGTTTTTCGTACCTGATGTAAAACTGGAATATCGTTTATATTCGGCTTGATTTGTCGAATCTTTTAGGGGGAGCTGTGAAGAACATTTTATTTGTATTGGCCGCATTAGTGGCCACTTTTGCGAGTCCCGCCTATGCAAGCGATATTCCAGATTTAACCCTCCAACAATCAGATACCGTTATCATAAGTAACGATACTTATATAGCTGCAGATAATCATACCTTTGATAATAAGCATATTCTAATTGATGGATCTGTGCTGACGGTGGACGGTTCTCATGTTTTCTCGAGCCTGGTTCTGGAAAACAATGCAAGCCTAACTCATTCAATCGACTCGCCGGAATTGTTGTCGCTAACAATTGAGGGAAATTTAGCAATACAAGATGGCTCAAAGATCGATGTAAGCGAATTGGGTAATTTGGCGTCATCAACAAATTGTGCAGGCTGTGGCGGGGCTTATGCGAGTTTTGGAGGGGGGCAGGGGGAGGATCCTTATGGCGACTATAAAAAGCCTATCGATCTGGGTATGGGTGGATCACATTCTTTGTCTGGTGCAGACGGTACTAGAGGCGGTGGTCGTATTTACCTAAGCGCCAAAAAAATCCTTTTAAATGGGGATATATTGGCTAACGGTGAATCCCGGACAGGTTATGTCGATGGCGGTTACTCTGGTGCAGGGGCTGGTGGCTCCATATTTCTAGTGGCCGAGAGTATAGAAGGAAATGGCGACGTTAGGGCAAACGGTGGTTCAGGAAATGGTTCATATTCCAATGGTGGATCCGGTGGGCGGATTGCGATTTATATAAATTCCGGCAATAAGTTCGATTTCTGGAGCAGAGTCGCAGCTAAAGGAGGTTGGGGTAAAGTCTACGGGGGCCCTGGAAGTGTGTTTTTTCACGATGGAGCTATTGCCAATCTAACTATCGAAAATGCCGGGGGAGAGTTTGGTAATTTAAAGCACTGGCAAATTGAAGAGGGTACTCCAAGTGTTGGAAGTGGCTATCCATATCCACCAAGCTTCGGTGGTGTTTACTATTTGAATGGTTACTCCAGTAGTGGAAGCTCCATAATTTCACAGAACATTAGTCTTGAGAGGGTTGAGTTTTCCGATAGTGATTTATTAGAGGGTGAAGTAGAAATCTCCGTAGACTGGTTGCAATCTTCATATTACACGGAAGATGAAGGTGAGTTGGCTTTTCGCTTTCTGGATGAAAATGGTGATGTCATTTCCGAAAGCTACAGCGGCCTTGCGAGTACTGCCAACCGAGTATGGGAGCAAAGATATTTTTCAACAAAAATTCCCGCGGGATCGAGATCGGTAGATTTATTGGTTAAAGCTTCACGTCAAGATGGCAAGGGCAGTAGTGCATATTTTGATAATCTCGATGTAAAAATTAATATGGCTGGGCACGACCCTCTAGCTGAAGAGGATTTTGCTGGAATCCTGCTCATAGACAATAGAGCTTCGAATGGGAGTGTGGAATCTTTCTTTCTGGATCACAACGAAGTAACTGAAATACTATTGAGAGATGCTTCAGTAGATATTGCGGCTGAGGTTAATTTTTCGAAGTTTAGGGTGCGCGGCAATCACAACGCGGTGGTCAAACTTCCAGGTGAAATTGAACAGGCAGAAGAGGATATAGTTATAGATGGCTATAAGCTCGTTGCCGTAGGGTCAAATAACCTGCAGGGTATGCTGGCACTGGTGAATAGAGCTGAATTAACTAGCGTGGTATACGGGGAAACCGACAAGCCATTGGAGATTCTGGCAGAAAATATATTCATATCGAATAACTCTATCGTAGATGTCAGTGCCAAAGGGAGATTTCCTTTGGGCGGAGGCTCATTTTTGTCGGGCGGTAGCTACGGAGGTCTGGGCGGCAGGGGCTCAGATGGGAACCCGGCTAGTCCCATATTTGGTAATTTTAAATCGCCGTTTGAATTTGGAGTCGGTGGCTACGGTGCTAACGCCAGCGATGAAGAGACGCGGGGTGGCGGTGCAGTCAAGCTGGTTGCGCGTCAAAAATTGGAAGCTTATGGGGGACTGAGAGCCAACGGTGAATCACTGAGCAATATCGGGGGCGGAAGTGGCGGCTCCATTTGGATTGAGGCCGGTGAACTTGTGGGAAGCAGTTCCTTACATATAGAAGCAAATGGTGGTTCCGCCTCCGGTGCCGCAACTGGAGGTGGGGGCCGGATTGCCATTTATTATGACTCGATTTCAGGCTTTAACCCCAGAAATGAAATATTTGCGCCAGCAGGCTCCGGCAGTTATGCGACGGCCCATGGTGGCCCCGGAACAATTTATTTGTTTGATCGATCTGCGGAGATAAATCCTGGCCGTCTACAGATTAATAATCGTGGTACCAGTCAAAGCTATGAGCCATATATGCTTTCCGGTGAGGTCAATATTCCACATTATTTTGATGATGTTCGGGTAGTCATCGAAGAAGCTGTGCACCTAGCTGCACCTATTTCTGGAAGCGACCATGGGCAGGTATTTATTGCGGTAAACGGTGAATTCACCACTAATGATGATAGCCTGACTGTTGATGGATTTACTCTGGAGTTATCGCAGGACTATAGTTTTGAAACGATTACCATACAGAACGCCGGAAAAATCACAACTGCAGTTGCTTCGGAAGATTTTTCTGCTGGCATAACTTTGAGTGCTACCGACTTCTATATAAGTTCCAATTCCTATATTGATGTAAGCAATAAGGGTCGTTTCCCGGATTCCGGTGAACACTGGAAGTCCGGCGGGAGCTATGGCGGTTTAGGAGGAGTTGACCCGGTTTCTGGTACGGTTTCCTCTACCTTTGGTAGCCTGGAAGCCCCTGCAGATTTTGGCGTGGGTGGTTATGGTGCAGATGAAACAATCCAGGGCAGCCGTGGGGGTGGTGCTATCAAGCTGGTGGCCAGTAATAGACTTGAAGTCTACGGTGATATTTTGGCCAATGGTCAAAGTGGGGTCTATCAGGTGGGCGCGGGCAGTGGCGGGTCTATTTGGATCGAAGCGAAGACATTAATCGGCAATAGTTATACCTTGATTGAATCCTCGGGCGGAAATGGATATCAGGCAGGAACCGGCGGTGGTGGCCGTATAGCGATCTACTACGAGTCTATTTCCGGTTTTAATACCAGACACTCTGTATTTTCCAGAGCCGGAAGAAATTACTCTTCCGCTACTGGGTATGGTGCCCCGGGAACAGTTTATCTGTATGACCGCACCTTGTCTGAAAATAATGCACGTATGCAAATTATCAATCAGGGAACTGGGGACGTTTACAATCCATATATATTGACGGGCGCTGTCGATATCCCTATTTATTTTGAAGATATACAGGTAACAATCGACCAAAATATTGATCTGTCTGCACCCCTAAACTTCAAAGATTCAAAGGTATTACTGAAAGATGGTGTGCACCTGGGAAGCCCTATTTCCGGTTCCGGATATGGCTCAGTATATATTACTGCAGAAGGTGATTTTACAGTAAAGGATGCTGAGCTGGTCGTAGACGGGTACACCCTGGAGATGCCGCAGGACTATAATTTCGACTCCATTAGAGTGCAGAACAGTGGCAAGATTACAACACCAGAAGCCTCTGATAGCTTTACATCCGGAATCACCTTAAGCACTACCAACTTTTATATCAGTTCCAATTCTTATATTGATGTGAATTCGAAAGGAAGGAAGCCGATAGAAGGAGAGCATTGGAAATCTGGAGGAAGTCACGGCGGCCCCGGAGGTATAGATCCCGCTTCCGGATCCACCAATTCGACCTTTGGTGACTACAAGCTTCCTGGCGAATTCGGCGTAGGGGGCTATGGCTCCGATATGTCCGTAGAAGGAACCCGTGGCGGTGGGGCGATCAAACTTATTGCTACTGAAAGATTTGAACTCTATGGTGATATTTATGCAAATGGTGAATATAAGGCCTATATAGGTGGTGGTAGTGGAGGTTCCATCTGGATTGAAGCTGGTGAACTAGTAGGAGGTAGCTATACCACAATTCAGGCCTATGGTGGAAACGGCTATTATTCGGCATCGGGTGGTGGTGGACGAATTGCGATTTATTATGATGTTCTCTCCGGCTTCGATCCAAAGACAAGTCCCAGAAGCTATATATACGCCAGGCCAGGCATTGGAGGCTCTGCAACTGCGCGAGGTGGCGCAGGTAGTATTTATCTTCATGACCGCTCCCAGGTTAGCAACCCTGGGCTGTTGCAAATTCTGAATGAATCCACATCCAGTGTATATACACCGTTTCTGATCGATGGATTGATAGATAGCCCGATACAGCTAGCATATATTTACGCGGAAATAGTCGATGGCGCGCATCTTGCAAACCCAATTTATGGCTATGGATTTAATAATACCTATATTAAGGCAGAGGGGGATTTCTCCGTTGCCAATGGCGAGCTTGTAGTTGATGGTTTTAGCTTAGAGCTGCCTCAGGATTACAACTTTGAAAATATCTCCATTCGCAATAGTGGAAAGATTACAACCCCGGCAGTATCGGAGAATTTTACTTCAGGTATTACTTTGAGCGCGACCGATTTTTATATCAGTTCCAACTCCTTCATTGATGTGAGTGCCAAGGGACTTGGCCCTCTCGATGGGCAGCACTGGAAATCCGGAGGCAGCTATGGTGGTTTGGGAGGGCGGGATCCACTGACAGGAAATTCTGATCCCATCTTTGGATCTATCGAGGCGCCAGTGGATTTTGGTCGGGGTGGCTACGGTATTGATGATACCGTTGAAGGGAGTCGTGGTGGTGGAGCGATTAAGCTGGTGGCCTCCAACCGATTTGAAGTTTATGGAGATATCCTAGCACATGGTCAGGGTCGCCCTTATCGCATTGGCGCGGGAAGCGGTGGTTCTATCTGGATTGAGGCTAAAGAGCTTATTGGTAACAGTAATACCCTAATAGAAGCCTCCGGCGGAAGAGGGTATCAGGCTGGTACTGGTGGTGGTGGGCGGATCGCCATTTATTATGATTCGCTATCGGGCTTTGCACCTCGAGATAAAGTATTAGCCATGGCAGGCTATAATTATTCAGCGGCAACTGCTTATGGTGGGCCAGGGACGGTTTATTTGTATGACCGATCCTTATCAGCTAATAATGGTAAGCTGCTGATAACCAACAGGGGGGTCTCCGGTAATTACGAGCCCTTTCGAATTACAGGGCAGATGATCACACCTCTGAATTTTTATAATACGAATGTAGAGATTGACGCTGGAGCACATTTAGGTGCTTCAATTTCCGGTTCTGGCTATGGCAATTCCTATGTAAAGGCAGTGGGCGACTTCACGGTTGCCAATAACGCTTTAGTTGTGGATGGTTTTACGTTAGAGCTGCCGCAAGATTACAGTTTTGAGACCATAAGGGTGGAAAACAGTGGCAAGATCGCAACTCCCCTGGCTTCCGATACATTTACCTCAGGTATTACCCTGAGCGCGACCGATTTTTATATCAGCTCCAATTCCTTCATTGATGTGAGTGCCAAGGGGCTTGGCCCCCTCGATGGGCAACACTGGAAATCCGGGGGCAGCTATGGCGGCTTGGGGGGACGGGATCCCCTGACAGGTACTTCTGATCCCACCTTTGGATCTATCGAGGCGCCAGTGGATTTTGGTCGGGGTGGTTACGGAATTGATGAAACCGTTGAAGGCAGTCGAGGTGGTGGGGCCATAAAATTGGCCGCTAGTAATCGTTTCGAAGTATATGGAAGTATACTTAGTGATGGTTCACAAGATTATTTGAAGGGAGGTGGTAGTGGTGGTTCAATTTGGATTGAGGCTAGAGAGTTTATAGGTGGAACAAACACAAAAATACGCGCTGAAGGGGGAGATGGGCACTCTTCTGCGACCGGGGGCGGGGGTAGGATCGCAGTCTACTTCGATATCATTTCGGGGATCGATACAGTCTCACAAATTTTAACCAGATCGGGCAGTCATTGGGGGACAGTAACGGCCTATGGAGGTCCTGGGTCTGTCTACCTCTATGATCGCTCTCTTGCTTCTAAGAATGAATTAATTCAAATCAAGAACCATAGCTCTTCAAGTTCATATGAGCCATATAGATTGAGTGGGCAAGTTGATAAGCCGTTATATTTTTTGAATGTTCGAGCGATAATTGAGACTGGAGCACATTTAGCTGCTTCAATTTCCGGTTCTGGCTATAGCAATACCTATGTAAAGGCATTGGGCGACTTCACGGTCGCCAACAACGCTTTATTTGTGGATGGTTTTACGTTAGAGCTACCGCAGGATTACAGTTTTGAGACCATAAGGGTGCAAAACAGCGGCAAGATCACAACTCCCCTGGCCTCCGATACATTCACCTCAGGTATTACTCTGAGCGCAACCGATTTTTATATCAGTTCCAATTCTTTTATTGATGTAAGTGCCAAGGGGCTTGGCCCCCTCGACGGGCAACACTGGAAATCCGGGGGCAGCTATGGCGGTTTGGGGGGGCGGGATCCCCTGACAGGTACTTCTGATCCTATCTTTGGGTCTATCGATGCGCCAGTGGATTTTGGTCGGGGTGGTTACGGGATTGATGAAACCGTTGAAGGGAGTCGTGGTGGTGGAGCGATTAAGCTGGTGGCCTCGAATCGATTTGAAGTTTATGGAGATATCTTAGCGCATGGTCAAGATCGCCCTTATCGCATTGGCGCGGGCAGTGGTGGTTCCATTTGGATTGAGACCAAAGAGCTTATTGGCAACAGTAATACCCTGATAGAAGCCTCCGGCGGAAAGGGGTATCAGGCTGCTGCCGGTGGCGGTGGCCGTATAGCAATCTACTATGAATCCTTAACTGGGTTTAATCCTCAGCATGAAATTTTTTCCCGCTCCGGAAGTAATTATTCCTCTGTAACGGCCTATGGTGGTGCGGGAACCGTCTATCTTTATGATAAATCATTGCCGGCAAATAACGCCCATATCCAAGTTATCAATCGAAGTAACAGTAGTCTGTATGAACCCTATATTATTTCCGGAAACCTTGATATTCCGTTGTACCTTGAAGATGTAAGGCTGACTATCGAGGCGGGTGCTCAACTTAATGCGGCTATAAGGGGTGAAACTTATTCCTCTGTATATGTTAAGGCTGAAGGGGATTTTACTGCCGCCGACGATGCTCTAATTGTGGATGGTTTTACACTGGAACTACCCCAGGACTACAGTTTTGAGAACATAAGGGTGCAAAACAGTGGCAAAATTACCACACCCGTGGCTTCCGATACCTTTACTTCTGGCGTTACTCTGAGTGCGTCCGATTTTTATATTAGTCCTAATTCCTATGTTGATGTCAGCGGTAAGGGATTCCCGCCAAGTGAAGAGGTTGGCTATTTATCCGGTGGTAGTTATGGAGGTCTGGGCGGCCTGGTAGATGGTAACGAGACCAATCCAATCTACGGCAGCGCCGTCGCGCCAAGCGATTTCGGCACCGGTGGTCGCTATAGGGACGATAGCCAGTCGGGTTCTCGTGGTGGCGGTGCAATAAAAATAGTGGCGGAAAGGCTACAGCACTATGGCTATATCTATTCGTCGGGAGCTGGCAACTATAGCTATCGGGGTGGAGGCAGCGGAGGTTCGATTTGGTTAGACATCGGCGAGTTGATTATTGGCAGCTATGGGTATATTCATGCCGATGGTGGTTATGGACGCTATGCGGGGCCCGGTGGAGGCGGTCGCATAGCGGTATATTATGAATCCTTGGATGGAAATATTTCATCGAAAACGCGGGCTAATAGCGGTGGACGGAGTGGTTCCGCCGTTGCGGGTGAGCCAGGTACAGTTCACGTTGCACAAAAAACTGCCGCTTTAAGGGTTCGTTCGGTCACCCCGGATGGTAACCATGGGGAGCTTATTTCCGGTGTCATTGTGCAGTTCAATGTGGGCGTAAGCACTGATTCTTTGGATATAAACGATTTCCAATTATTGGATGAAGAGAACGGGCCGGTTGCAGTCATTGCCGTTACGTCTATTGATGATATTCGCTATCAAGTTGACTTTGAGAAAATCTTGCCCGAGGGCTCATACATATTGTCTATTGGGCCGGATATTTTTGGCGCCAATGGACTGGGCATGGACCAAGATGAGGATGGGATCGAGCAGGAAGTCGAAGACGATCGCTTTGTAACCACAATTATTCTTGATGTCACCCCTCCCCAGTCTCTCACACTGAACCAGCCGCTTGCCCCGGCAGTGATCAGTTCCAATAGTAGATGGGTGACCCTGTCTGGGAATAGGGAAGACAACACTTCAATTGTTGTAAATGGCAGTGAGATTGTTGCCGCGGGTTCGGGAAGCTGGTCTGGGAACTACTATGTATCCGAGGGGCAATCCACAGTAGAAGTCGTTGCCCGGGACCTCAGTGGAAACCTGTCTGACCCGGTACTGCTGATTTTTAATATAGACAGTAAGGCACCGAGCATATCCGCTGCCAACCCTACCGGCAGTATTAATATTGCGCCTCCTTTTGTAACCCTGGTGGTCACGGAAGAAGGTAGCGGTGTTGATCTGGAGAATAGCCAACTGATAGTTAAGCGCAACAGCGTCCCCCTATCCGGTACGATTGCATTGTTCGAGGGCCAGGTACAGTTCACCCCCGAAGCACCATTCCTGGATGGTAATTATGAAATCGTTGCGCAGATCGCAGATACGTTGGGTAATCTTTCCTCAAAACGCACTTACACCTTTACCCTGGATTACACGCCGCCAGCTGCACCGGTTTTAAACCCTTACCCACAGGTTACCACGGTTAACGCCCAGGTCTTCGGCGGTACCAAGGAAGCCGGCGGTGCGGTATTGGTGAATGGCAGCCTGGCGGTATTGAATTCATCCGATACCGATTGGAGTATCCAGGTGGCGTTGCTGCAGGGGGATAACACTATTTCATTCACCGTGCGTGATGCGGCGGGAAATGTGAGTGATGCCGCGGTAGCACAGATTCACTATGACAATACGCCACCAGGTGTCGTAGATCTGTCCATCAACCCCAATGGTAGTGGCACTGAGTTGATTCTGGACTGGAGTAGCTATAGCGAGTTCGACAATGGCAATGATATTGCGGAGTATCGCATCTATCAGAGTGCCACCGGTTTTTCCGATATCGCCGGCAAGGCTCCCGTGGCAGTTGTGCCTCAGGGAAGCAAGCAGTATCGATTGGAAGGGTTGCCCCGCGGTGCATTGATGCACTTTGCGGTGGTGGCCTACGATTCCCAGGGATTATTTAATCCCTCAGTCAATTCCACAGCGGCGACGCCGGTGGATACCGAAGCACCGGACGAAGTAAGCAACCTGGTGGTGACTTCCGGAGCGGATAATCTGGTATTGCGCTGGAGTCCATCTGCAGATTCTGCCGATGATCTGGCGGGCTACCGGGTAGTCTTTACGCAGGATCCAGCGGGCCGGGTGGATGATATTCCTTTGACATCCCTGGCCGACCCCCGGGCGATGGTAGAGTATCAAGTAACGGATTTGAGTCCAGCCACCGCCTACCCGTTACGGGTTTCTGCTTACGATAATGACGGCAATACCTCCAATGGCATTGCGGATTCCGGAACCACTCTTCTGTCAAATCCTACCTCTGTAATTGCGGAGGCCGGAAGCAGCCGTATTGATATTCGCTGGTCCAGCGTTGTTCCTTATGCGCTGCTTAAAAATTATGCGGTCTATGTCCAGGAAAGTAATTTCAGCAGTATTACCGGTCTGCAATATAAGTCGCTGCGCAGTAAGGGGAATGAGTCGGATGCCGAGCACAACTGGTCCCTGGCGGGCCTGGAAAACGACAGGACATATTATGTCGCTGTGGTATCAGTCAACAATTCCGGGGGCTCTGAACAGCTAGTGACACCGGTGGCGGTAACCCCGGTGGCGGATTCCGAAGGCCCGCAAATTACCGCAGCGCAATACCGGCAGGACAGCCAATTGCTGGATCTCAGTATTGTCCCCGAATTGTCTCAGGATGGTGATTTCAATATCACTGCAACTGATGATTCCGGCGTTGCCCGTGTGGAATTTTATCTGGACGGCCAGTTACTGGGTACTAAATACGCTCCCAGGGGGGATGCCTTTGCCCATGATATTGCCCTGCTGGGTGTTGCCGATGGGGATCACACCCTGACGGTGAAAGTCTACGATGTCTGGGAAAACGTGACCATCGCGCAATACTCCTTTAGCGTGGCCCTGGCCTCGCCTCTTGCACCGCAAATTACCAGTCCGGTGGAGGGGTGGCTGACCAATAAGGCACTGGTCACCATTGCCGGCACGGCGGAAAAACAAACCCGGGTCCAGGTTTACCGCAACGGTGCGCCTGTAGCCAATCCGGATGCCGTGGACAGCTATGGCAGGTTCCAGGTGGAAATCTCCCTGGAAGAGGGGGACAACCAGATTACAGCGGCGGCGGAATACCCCGGCCGCAGTGGCTTCGGCGCCCAGAGTGCGGTGCGCAGCATCAGCCTGAATACCGCCATTCCCGATGCGCCCGCAAATGTCGCCGTGATCGAACGGGAGCTGGGGCAGATTTCCCTGTCCTGGGATGCGGTCACCAGCGATGACAGCGACAACCAGATCGCCGGCTATAACGTCTACCGCGCCGGTGCCCTATTCAGTTCGGTAGTGGAGGCACAGCGGATCAACGGGCAACTGTTGACGGAACTGAAATACAACGACCTGCCCGCGGACGACGGCCACTACTTCTACGGGGTAACGGCGGTGAATAGGGCCGCTACCGAAGGCAGCCTGTCCAGGCTGGTGGAAGCCGAAGCGGACAGCGAGGGGCCCCGTGCCCTGCAGGTGAGTTATCAGTCTGACGGTGTCGTGGACAGCACCACGGGCCGCCACGGGCCGGGCAGGGTAGAAGTGGCGGTGCAGTTTGATGAGCCATTGCGCAACAAACCCTATTTCGCCATGGCACCGGAGGGCGGCGTGCCTGTCGCGGTGGAACTCACTAAGGACTACAGTGATGACACCCTCTATACCGGCAGTTTTGTGATTGAGCCGGGTACACTCTCCGGCACAGCCTATGCGGTGATGTCAGCCCATGACCAGGTCGGCAACCGCGGCACGATTGTGGAACAGGGCACCAGCCTGTTGATCGATGCCCGGGGGCCGGAGGTGATCGCGCTTACGCTAAATCCCGGCGCGCCACTAAAAGTGCACGAGCAGGACGGTCTGCTTGTGGAGGTGGTGCTGCAGTTGAGTGATGAGGTAAAACCCGGCGACATGCCCAGATTGGTGCCACTGGTGGGTAACGCTACAGTGAGCGGCCTGGAGGACGGCATAGTACTTAGCCGGGATTCCCAGTCCACCCAGGGCCAGCCTTTATGGGTGGGCAGCTTTACCCTGCCAACTGCCGCCGGACAGGATGAAAGCGGCAACCCCACCGTGGAAAACCTACGTTTTGATTTCCAGGCGCTGGATGACCTGGAGAATCTGGGCGATAAAATCCGCGTGGCGAATAGTTTCCAGGTGTACCAGGGCGATCTGCCGCCCCTGGCAATTCCCCGAAACCTGCGCGCCACTGCACAGCCCGGCGCCGAAGTGACGCTGCAGTGGGAGGCAGTGGAGGACGCCCGCTATGTGGTTTACCGCAGGGCGGAAAACGATGGGGAATTTACTGAAATTCTGCGCCTGTCTGAGACCAGTGCCCAGGATAACCTGCCCAGCGATGGCGATTACTATTACGGTATTGCCAGCGAGCGCCGCAGCAACGACCAGATTGCAGTCAGTGCCATGAGCGCGCCGGTCAAAGTGGGCGCCGACAGCATAGCGCCGGCCAAACCCACCGAACTGGCGCTGGAATTAAATGGGGCCGGCATCGTCGCCACCTGGCAGGCACCCAGTGCCGATGCCCAGGGTAATCCCGAGATGGTGGACGGGCTCAGTTACAACCTCTACCGCCTGGATCTGGCGCAAGGGGAAAATGCAACTGCGGAAACCCTGCAGGGAATTGTGCCGCTGCAAACCGGCATCCCGGACACCATTGCCCTGGATGCCAAGCCCAGCGAAAACGCGCACGCCTACGTAGTTACCGCGCTGGATGAAGCCGGTAATGAGTCCCTGCCCAGCGTCACCGCCTACCTCAATTTCGGCCTGCTGCCGGTGTCCGACCTGAGTATCCAGGTGGATAGCAGCGGCAGCCCGCGACTGCAGTGGAACCACAGTGGCACCGCCATCGCAGGTTACCGGGTCTATGTGGGGGAAGACGGCAGCCTGCAGGAAATTACCAGTGCCGTGATTCCCCACAGCGGCAATCCCACGACTTTTGTGGATAGTGACTACAGTGCTGCCGGGCAGGGGGTAAACACCGAGCGCCGCTACACCGTCGTTGCGGAAGACAGCCAGGGGGCTGCCAGTATCGGCCACAGCCTGTTGCTGCCGGCACTGTCAGTGGAAGTGGTGGATGCACCGGAGGGTGAGGCTGCCATTAGCCGCGGCGTGATGAATGAAGTGCGTTTCCGCATGCAGAATCGTGGCAGTAGTGATGTCAGTGGGGTCAAACTGTTTGCCACTGTCAGTGACAATGGCACTGACCGCCAGCACCAGTCGATACCCTTCAGTGTTGCCGCCGGCGACCTGGTGGAAGTCCCGATCATTATCGGTGGCTATAAAAAGCTGGACATCTTGAGTGATATCCAGCTGCGCCTGGAGCAGTCCCCCCTGCCTGGTGAGGCGATATTTATTCATACCGAAGATCAGGCACTGGTGGGTGATGCCGCGCTGCGCCTGGAGCTGGAAACAGACGCCCTCTATCGCGGGGGCGTCGGCAGAGTGCGCTTCACCATGGAAAACACTTCCACGGTGGAAACCGAAGTACTGGTAGCGCGCAGCAATGGCAGCGCCGCCTCCGACGAAGTGCGGGTGCGCATTGAGGACGTGGATGGCAACCTGCTCGCCCTGCAGCCGGTGCAGCAGTTTACCGGCGACGTGATTACTGTGGCCAGTGGAGAAACAGTCGCCCGGTTGCAACCCGGCCAGACCTTCGTGTCCGACTGGGTTGAGGTGCCGGTGCCCGCCGCCGCCCCGGATGATGTGACGGTTGCGCTGGAAATCGATCATTTCCGTTACCATACCGGCAAAGCTACCCAGGTGGTGATCGAGGGCAATGGCACCCGCACCCAGGCCTCCCTGCAGGAAACTGCCTACCTGGGTGAGCTGGAAAGTGTAACCCCGGCACAGGTATACAATTCCGGGGACGCAGTCACCATCACCGGGCGTGCGGTGGATCGTCAAAGCGCCGCTCCTATGGGCAATGTCCCCCTCTCGCTGGTCATGGAACTGCGCGGTTTCGAGCGCAATGCCTCGGTCATTACCGATGGCTCCGGCAACTTCTCCTACAGCTTTGACCCGCAGGGGCAGAGCGGTAACTGGCGGGTTTCCGTGATCCACCCGGACAGCCTCGGCCGCCCGGCCCAGGGCGGGTTCGCCGTGCTGACTTCCTCGGTAACGCCCCGGCAACTGGATGTGAATATTCCGCGCAACTACACCCAGAAAATGCCGATCACCATTACCGCCGGCCACGGCACAGAGCTGACGGATGTGCGCCTGGTATCGGTGGCCGCGCCCGATGAGGAGCAGTTGCAGATTCCCGGTGGATTGCACCTGGATCTCGGTTCCACGATCGCACTTGCCGAACAGGAGAAAGGGGTGATCAACCTCTCCCTGTCCGGCGACAACCTGGCGCCGGAACAGGGCTATCTCTACTTCCAGGTGCTGGCTTCGGTCAACGGGGTCGAGCTGGTACTGGAAAAACTCTCGCTGGAATACCGCCTGTCGGAAAGCCGCCCGGCGATTCAGTCCACGCCGTCCTTTCTGGATACGGGCGTCGCCCTCAACGGTACCACCACAGAAACCCTGAGGGTAAAAAACACCGGCTTCGATGCGCTGCGCAACACCACCCTCACCCTGGTGGACAGCGAGCAAAATCCCGCACCCGCCTGGGTACGTATTGATGGCACCGCCACTTTGGGGGAATTGGCCATTGGCGACAGCCGCGATGTCAATATCAGTTTCAGCCCGGATAACACTGTGCAGCAGGGGAATTATGAGTTTCACCTGTTGGTGCAGGGGGACGGTGGCCACAGTTTTGCCCTGCCGCTGTTTGTGGCAGTAGTGACCTCGGAGGTCGGCAATGCCTTCTTCCATATCAGCGATATCTACACCGCCACCCTGGATGAAGACAATAAGCTGATTCCGGGGCTGGCCGGCGCCAGAGTCGAACTGCAAAACGAACAGGTTCTGTCGGAAACCCGCACCATCGACAGCGATGCCAATGGCGAAGCCTTCCTGCAGGACCTGCCGGCGGGTCGCTATGCCTACCGTGTCACCGCCTTCGATCATGAAAGCGTCTCGGGCCGCCTGTGGGTGAAACCCGGGGCCACGATTGCGGAGGATGTATTCCTGATGAACCAGATAGTCAGCGTGGAATGGCAGGTGAATGAAATCAACCTGGAGGATCGCTACGAAATCAAACTGGAAGCCACCTTCGAAACCCAGGTCCCGGTCGCCGTGGTGATGCTGGATCCCATCAGCGTCACCCTGCCGGATATGCGCAAGGGCGATGTGTTTACCGGGGAACTGAGCCTGACCAACTATGGCCTGATCCGCGCGGAAGAGGTCAGCGGCCGACTGCCCACCGGCAATGATGTAGTTTCTTTCGAGTTTCTCGCCCAGGTGCCGCAAACCCTGGAGGCCGGGGAGGTGGTGTATATCCCCTACCGCATCACCGCCCTGCGCGACTTCAATCCCAATGAGGAGGGTGAGGCCAGCGGTGCCGGCTGCGGTACCTATAACTACCAGTACCAGGTGGGCTACCAGAGCCAGTGTGCCAATGGGCAAATTGTACCCGGTGGCACCTCCACCTACTGGGCCACCGCCTCGCGCGGTTCCTGTGGCGGCGGTAGTGGCGGCGGTGGCGGTGGCGGCGGCTACTACTATGGTGGCGGTGGTGGCGGTGGCACCAGCTATGGTGGCGGCTACTCGCCCATCAGTGATGACGACACTCTGCGCTGTGCGCCGGACCCGGCCTGTGACGGCCCCTGTAACAAGGACAACAGCAGTCCCCAATAACCCGTGCGCGGTGCATCCTCATTCATTGCGGGAGCATCGCCCTTAAAAAACAAAACAAAACAAAACAGAACAGAACAGAACAGAACTTGTTGGTGGATGTGGAGCATTCGCCCTTAGTAAAGACCAGGAAACTACCATGCAATTTTTTACCGGGGCATCCGCACAGGCATTAGCGGCAGGCTTGAAGGGCAAGGGCGGCGCAATACCAATCCCCCCGGCTCTGGCAGCGACACTTTGCCTCTGCATCTTACTGGGCACTCCCCAGGCTGTGGCCAGGCCGGGAATCAACAGCGATGGCGCCGCACCGAGGGCGGTGAATTCCGCCAATCGGGAAGACATGGAGGATATGCGGGTAAAAGTGCTCGGTGGCGATGTGCGCATGACCCGCCGCTGGACCCGCAGTGGTTGGGAGTGGAACAGCCGCTGGAACCCGATTCTTACCTACAGCGAATACAAATCCCAGCTGGATGCCCGGCAACAGGCCGATTTGAATACCGCCGAAAGCGAGGCCCGCATAGCTGCCCTGCGGCACTTCGGCAAAGGCGCCTTCAGGTCCGGTGGTGGCGGAGGTGGGCGCTTTGGCCTGGCCGCCCGGCAGAGTGTTCCTACAGAAAGCTGCAAGCTGCCCTATGAGCACTACCTGTTTCGCAATGGTCAGTCCTATCGCCCGGAAGAGTTTCTCGCTGGTTTTGGCTGTCCCACACCCGTTGGCGATGAGTATCACGCGCAGCTGCTGTTTACCATTACCAAACAGGATAACAACTACACCTGGCGGGACAGAAGGGGCAACCTGACTTTTTATGAAGCGGGCAGCCTGGCTCATTACGAGGACAGAAATGGTGTTCGCGTCTCACTGGAATATGAGGGCGGACGGGTTAAGTCCGTTAAAGACCATCACGGCAATACCGTAATTAGCTACCACTGGCGCGAATTACAGGATCAGGTGGATGGGGAAACCGCCTCCACCTATGTGCTGGAAAAACTGGAAGACTACACCGGCCGCACAGTGACCTATCACTACGGCGAAGACAGTGCGGACAGCCTCAACTACCGCCAGTTGGTTGCTGTAACCGATGTGCGCGGCCATAACTGGACCTACCAGTACCGCACCCTTTCGGATGGTGAACGCACCCTGAAAAGCCTGACCGATCCCAATGGCCGTATTATTACTTACTCCACCAATGCCGATGGCGATATCAGTGGCTATGAAAATGCCGACGGAGCCGGTATCAGTTATAGCCACAGTTACGACCGCCAGGCGGAAATCTATACATTTACCAGGCGCGACAAATCCGGCGTAATTACCGAAACCTGGCATGATGCAGCCGGCATGCCCATCAAACAGTCCATTGGCGGCGAACTGCAATATACGATTGAATATCAGTATTCGGGCAATAATACCGCCGCGTCCCTGGCCGACCGTTATAGTTTCACAGGCGCAGCTCGCAGTGGTGGTGGGAGTGGCTCCTTCAGTGCCAATAATGACCCGGTGAGGTTGGTCAGCAGTATCACCACCGACGCCCGTGGTCTGCAAACCAAGCGCTATTACGATACCTTTCGCAATGTCACCCGCACCGAATATGCCGATGGCAGCGATACCACGACAGAGTGGAATACCAGGCTGACCCTGCCCCTGCGCGAAAAAGATCACCGGGGTGTGATTACCGAATACGAATACGATGAGCGCGGCAATCTATTGACATTGACCGAAGCCGTGGGCACCTCAGAACAGCGAATCACCCGTTATACCTACGACCAGTACGGACAGGTACTCAGCCAGATCACCGGTGAATCCACCGCTGGCAATACCGCCCTGGCTACTACCACTTGGGAATACGACGCCCACGGAAACGTCACCAGGATGGTCAGCCCCGAGCAGGAAGTAACCGAATACAGAGACTACGACGCAAATGGCGATGCCCATACCCTGGTGGACGCGCGCCTGAAAACCTGGGCCAGCGACTTCGATGCGGTGGGCAACCAGTTGTCGGGATTAAATCCCTACGGTCAGGGCTACCGTTACCAATACGATGCCGCCGGGGACCTGGTTAAAGTCACCGATGCCAGCGGCAGCAGCCTGCATATCGTCAATAATGCCGCCGGCCTGCCGCGCAGTGTGACCGACGACAATGGCAATCAACTGGCTCTGGCGTATGACAAGGGCAATCGACTGGTCACTGTCACCGATGCCGAGGGAGCGAGCATCGGGTTGGAATACGACGGCCAGAACCGCTTGCAGGCCCTGGTGGATGGCGAGCAGAACCGCACCCAGTACACCTACCAGCAGAATCTACTTTCTAAAATCCAGTACCCCACCTACGCCGAAGGGCTGGGCTACGACAAGCGCAATCGTATCGAGCAGAGCAAGCAGAACGCCAACAATCTGGAGTACCTGCGCACCTATGGTTATGACCTGGGGCAAAACCTGACCAGCGACACCGATGCCCTGGCGAACACCGAACAATACCAGTACGACGCGCTGAACAGGCTGGTGGCGATTATCGATCCGGTCAATGGCGAGGAAAAGAAAACCCGGTTTAGCTACGATGCCCGCGACAACCTGCTGCAGGTGGAAGACCCGGAAGGGCGCTTGACGGTTTACACCTACGACAAAGCCGACCGCCTGAAAACGGAAACCAAGCACGACTTTATCGGTACCAACAAGCAGCGTGTCTATCACTACGATGCCAATGGCAACCAGGTTGAGGTCATCAACCCCCAGCAGGAAAAGCGCGGCTACACCTATGACGATGCCAACCGCCTGCGCAAACTGGCTGTCTTTGCGCACAAAGATAACGCGCAACCGGTCAAGGTGGTGGATTACCACTACAACACCAAGGCCCAGTACACCGGTTATACCCAGCAGCCCGGTGCCGATACTGCCAATGCGACCGCGGATATTGTTCATCACGGGGAAGCCTATACCTACGATGCACTCAATCGTCTCGAATCCGTGCGGGTGGATTATTACGGAGAAGGTGCGCAGGCTGCGGAAATTACGTTCTCCAAAGGTTACAGCTACAGCTACTACGGCAATGGCCTGAAGAAGACCTATTCCAATCCGGAAGGTATTACCTATACCTACTACTACAACAAGAACAACCAGCTGGCGGCAGTGCATGTGCCCGGGGAGGGGCAGCTGGCGTGGACCAATTTCAACTGGCTGACTCCGCAGACCTTGTTGTTGTCCGGTGGTAATAAGATCACTTTGACCTATGACGACTTCCTGCGGGTGAAAGAGCGGATTCTGGAAGACTCTGCCGGTAACGATAAGGCCACTGCGGTGTACGAGTATGACCTAGAGAGCAATATCAAGAGTATCAACACCGAGCATGGGGCTTATGCGTTTGATTATGACGATTTGTACCGACTTACTGAGGCAGATTACCCGCTAGACAATGCGGCAAACGATGAGCAGTTTGGGTATGACGGGGTGGGCAACCGAACCGATTATGCGGCCGGTGAGGTTGCGGGGACGGAATTTATTCCGTCCTCCTCTGAGGTGTTGGAATACAACGATCACAACCAACTGACGGGAATCACCGGGGAGGATCCGGCAAGCTTCCAGTACAACGACAATGGTCACACCACGCAGAAGGTGCAGGGTGGGGTTACCTGGGATTATCGCTACAACCATGAAGAGCGTTTGATTGCTGTCGATAAGAATACCCAGACGGTAGGGGAGTATCAGTACAACCCTTACGGCCAGCGGATTCGCAAGCAGACCGATAGTGCAACTTACTTCCTCTATACCGAAGAGGGGATGGCTGCGGAATATGATGCGGGTGGGAATCTAGTTAAGGAGTACCACTTCAAGCCGGGTATGCCGTGGATGACTGAGCCCCTGTTCCAGCGGGTGGCTTCCGGGGAGGTTTATTACTACCAGAATGATCATTTGGGTACGCCGCAGCGGATGGTGGATAAGTCTGGGGCTGTGGTTTGGGAGGCGAGGTATGAGGCTTTTGGTAAGGCTGAGGTGCTGGTTGAGGTTATTGGGAATGAATTGAGGTTTCCGGGGCAGTATTTTGATGGGGAGTCAGGACTAAATCAGAATTATTTTCGTGATTATGACGTTATTTGGGGGAGGTACCTTCAAGAAGATCCCATTGGCCTAAATGGTGGACTCAATTTTTATGCATATGGGATGGCCAATCCAAGAAAGTATATTGATCCAACAGGTGAAATTGGTCTGCCGGGAGCAATTATAGGTGTTGCAGTCGGTTGGCTAACAAGTGCGTTGATGGGATGTGATTATAGCTGGGAAGATGCTGTGACAGATGCTGCGTTAGGTTTCGTGGGTGGAATAGGTGCATCAGCAGCAAGAGGTGCCGCTACGAAGGCATTCGGCCATTCTTTAAAAGGAAAGAAGTGGTCAAAAGCAAGTAAGAAGTGGGGTGACGTTTCACCCAGGTATAGGAAGTATCAAGAGCGACATGGAAATGCACCTGATGGGCCCTGGGAAGCTCATCATTGGAAATTTCCCCGTGGTGGTGAAAAAGGGCCTACGTGGAAAAATCATCCAGCGAACTTGCATCCTATGCCCAAAGATAAGCATCGGAGGATGCATGGATCATACAATGGGATGCGTGAGTACACGCCGATAGAGAAAATGTGGCATGGATCACCAAATTGGTATAAGCAGGGGCAAGTTGCTGGCGGTGCTGCAGGCGGTTTGGCAGGAGGAGTTTGCGGGTGCTGACAAAAAATCTATCTTTTCCTGTTCTCTTGTTCTCCCGTAATTTTTTACAGGGAGCTATTTATTCAGAGAGGCAACTTTGTTTGAGGACCGTCGGTAGTTATGAGGTGGGAACGTATGAGGGGGCTGAAATTCTGGATTCTAATGGAGCTCTTTATAAGGTGAATCGGGTAATCTCGACTAAGAATTTTTTCTCCACGTGTGACAATTTTTTAGTTGATATACAAACACTGTTTAGTCGCCCGTCTTCAGAAAGAGTGATTTGGGTATTGTTCGATATCCAGTTTGTTGCTGATTTAGACTTTAATGCCTCCAAGCGGAAGGTCTCAAAGTTTGTCGAGGAAAATGGATTGTTTGATCGAAACTTGGAGGTTGATGATTCTATCGCCCGGCGGTTAGATAAGTTCAAATCTGTTAAGGATCTTTGCGGCAATCTTCGCGGGTATTCAAAAGAATAAGAATAAAGGGACTGAATAAAGGGGAAAAATCTATTTAAGACGCCCAAATAAACAAGGCAGGGAGTGACGCCGGGAAGGATCGAGAAGAGCTATGCCAAGTAAGGCTCGAATATTGGTGGCGAATATGCCACATCACGTTGTGCAGCGTGGGCACAATCGTGAGGCGCCAAAATAACTAAGTAGTCTCGCGGATGAGGATTATCAGTATTACCGGGACAACTTGTTCGAATGGAAGGATAAGTTGGAAATCAAGTTGTATGCCTGGTGTTTGATGACCAACCATGTTCATCTGCTAGTGGGGCCGGGGGATCGGGCGGAATCGATTTCATTGTTGATGAAGCGGATTGCCGGTCGGCAGGCGGCTTATGTGAACAAGCTGGAGGGTCGTCGGGGGTCTCTGTGGGAAGGGCGCTTCAAGGCGAGTGTGGTTCAGGCGGAGTCGTACTTTCTGGCTTGTTGCCGGTATATCGAACTAAACCCGGTGCGCGCCGGGATGGCGCGCGGGCCACGGCAATATAATTGGTCCAGCTAGCGCGAACGGGTTGGGCCCGATTTGAGCTGTTTACTCGACAGCCGCCCAGAGCTGTAGAGGCTCGGGCGCACTGGTGCCGAGCGGTTGGCAGCGTATAAAGAATTTGTGAAAGCCGGCGTGTCGTCTGACGAACTGGTTTTCTTGAATGGGGTCTGGTCTCGCAACCAGCTTACTGGCAACCGCTGGTTTGCAGATGAGATCGAACGCAGGGTAGGGTTTAGGATTGAACATCGCCGGCCCGGCAGACTGCAAATGGAAATAGATTGACGTCGGGCTGCTACGGCAGCCTGGCGAACAAATAATTAAACGAAAGCATTACGACAATTAGGAACAGAAAACATGTTGCAGCGTTGGGGAATACTGACGGCATTTTGGATCTGCGCACTGGGTGTGCCTGCTATCGCTACAGCTCAGGAAGAGGCTCTCTGCGCGGAAGTGCGGATCGAGATACTGCAGGAGCTGACACTGGAGCGCCAGGGCTTTGAGGCCATCATGCGTATCACCAACAGCCTGGATACCTTTGCCATCGAGGATGTCGCTATTACGGTGGATTTTACCGATGCCGAGGGCAACCGGGTCACTGCCACTTCCGACAGCTCCGCCAGCGATGCGGAATTCTTTATCCGTATCGATGACACCCGTAATATCGGTGCCCTGGTAATCGGCGAGGACGGCGCTGTGACCGATGGCGAAATCCCCGCCGGCAAGGTGGGGGAATTCCGCTGGCTGATCGTACCCACCGCCAATGCCGCCGGGCAGACCGACAATGGCCAGCTGTTTTTTGTCGGGGCCACCCTGTCTTATGCCTATGGGGGCAAGGAGGAAGTGGTGCAGGTGGCGCCGGACTCCATTGTGGTCAAACCCCAGCCGTTGCTGACCCTGGATTATTTCCTCACCGAACAGGTGGTGGGGGACGATGCCTTCACTACAGAAATCGAACCCCCGGAGCCCTATACGTTGGGTGTGCGTATCGATAATAACGGCTACGGCACTGCGCGCTCGGTGAATATCGAATCCGCCCAGCCGCGGATAGTGGACAATGAGCAGGGCCTTGCGATCGACTTCGCCATCACCAGCAGCTTTGTGGAAAATCAGCCCGCAAGCCCAAGCCTGTTGATCAATTTCGGCGATATAGCGCCCCAGGCCATGAAGGCGGGGCGCTGGGTGATGGAATCCACCCTGTCCGGGCAGTTTACCGATTTCGCCGCCAGCTTTACCCACGCCGATGAGTTGGGCGGTGAACTGACCTCACTAATCGATGCCACCCATGCCCACCTGCTGGTCGGGGATGTGCAGGTGGATCTGCCGGGGCGGGATTCGGTATTGGACTATCTCGCCTATGGCGGTGACGGTAATCTGACCCTCTACGAAAGTGAAAATACCGGTGCGGACCTGGCCCTGTGCCGCAGCTGTGCGGAGGTAACCACCCTGTCCTATTCCCTGGGTTCTGGAAGCGGCGGTGCCCGGACCCTGAGTGGCAGCGCTGCAGAGGGTTTTGGTTATATCCAGGTCAGCGACCCCTATGCCGGTGCAAAAGTATTACAGGGGGTGACAGGGGATGATGGCCGTGTACTGAATAGCAATAACTATTGGCTGTCGAAAAAACGCGCCGCCAATAAGGTGGATTTTGATTATTTTATCAATGTTTTCGATTTCAACGGCAGCGACAGTTATACGTTGCAGTTTGTCGATTCGGTGGCAGTGCCCCAGGCACCGGTAATCCAGGCGATTCTGGACCGCACCGGCCATGAAGGCGGCCAGGTTGGCTTTTTGGTGCAGTCCTCGGATCCCAACGGGACCGTGCCGCAACTGGCCGCCAGCAGCCTGCCCTCCGGGGCCGTTTTTGCCGACGGCGGTGACGGTACTGGAATTTTCCGCTGGGCGCCGTCCATCGGTCAGGCGGGCGATTATGTGGTTTCCTTTACCGCCAGCGATGGCGTTCTTTCCGGTAGTCGCAGCGTCAATCTGACGATCAATCCCGCCTCGGATATCGATGGTGATGGCCTCGACGACGCCTGGGAAATGGAACATTTCGGCAACCTGGACCGCGATGGCAGCGGTGATTATGACGAGGATGGCCGCACCGATGCCGAGGAGGAGGAGGCCGGTAGCGATCCCACGGTGCCGGAGGTGGCCCCAGGGGCGCCGCAGCTGACCAGCCCGCTGTTCGATGGGGAAATACTCGCGGGTGCCGTGGAACTGCTGCCGCAACTCACGGTGACCAACGGCGCGCACGCCGCGGATTTGTCTGTCGCCTATGAATTCGAAGTCTATGCCGACGAGGCCATGCTGACACCGGTCGCCAGCTCAACCGTCGAGGAGGGGGCTGATTCCACCCTCTGGGCGGTGGTCGCTGATGACCTTTTGCCCGGTCGGGCATTTGAGGATAACAGCCTCTATTACTGGCGCGCCCGCGCGATTACGCGGGTGGAAGCCGGCAGCGGCGATGTCCCTGTGGCCTCCCGTTGGGAGACCAGCCGCTTCTTTATCAATACCGCCAACGACGCCCCCAGCGCGCCCGCGATCCAAGCTCCCCAGCGGGACGCCATAGTGGCGGATACCCGCCCGGAATTGATTGTGGCCCACGCCTTCGATGTGGACCGGGATGCGCTCACCTATGGTTTCGAGCTGTTCCACGAATCCGATCTGGACAATCCCAGCGCCCAGGTTTCCGGTCTTCTTCCCGGCGGCAATTTCCAGGTCCGCTGGCAGGTGCCGAATCCCCTGGCGGAAGACAGTGCCTACCTGTGGAAGGCCTGGGTGCAGGATGAACACGGATCGCGGACCGAGAGTGCCCTGGGCTCTTTCCTGGTCAGTGGTCTGAATCACGCACCCGCGGCGCCCTCTGTGCTGTTCCCCACTGGTACTGTGTCCGCCTGGCTGGCCAATAACGGAGTGGAATTGCGCCTGTCCAACGGCGCCGACCCGGAGCAGCAGCCCCTCACCTATTACTTTGAGCTGGATACCCGGGCCGGCTTCGACGGCGACAACAAACTGGTTTCCGGCCCGGTCAGCGAAGGGCAGGATGAGACCCGCTGGATCGCGGAGGGCTTGCAGGAGGACACTCCCTATTACTGGCGCGCCAAGGTCAGTGATGGCGAAGTGGAGAGCCAGTGGGTCGCCGCCAGCTTTACCGTGGATACGGACAACACAGCGCCGCCGCTGCCCAGTCTGCAAAACCCTGGATCCGGGGCTGTGGTGCAAAGCCTGCGCCCGCTGTTTGAAGTGAACCCGGTCACCGACCCCGACGGGGATACGGTGCAGTACCGTTTCGAGGTGTTTTCCGATGGGGATTTGACCCTGCTGGTGGCGAGCCAGGTACAGGCAGGTACCCAGTGGACTCCGGCGTTCGATTTTAACGACAACAGTCATTACTTCTGGCGTGCCCGCGCCGAGGATGCCAGGGGGGGTGTCAGCGGCTGGAGTGCCGTCAATGGATTCTTTATCAATGAAGATGGCATTGACGATGCGCCGCAGATCACCCTGGTATTGCCCGATAGCGCGGTTACCGTCAGTGAAGCGGAATTGCTGATTCAGTGGCAGGACAGCGATCCGGACAGCAATGCCAGTATCTCCCTTTACTATTTGTACGAGGGCGGAAGCAGAACCCTGATTGCCGGAGGTATTGCCGAAGACGAGGACGGCACCGCGGACCAGTACCGCTGGGATGTATCCGGTCTGCTCGCCGGCAACTACACCCTGGAGGTGGAAATCAGCGATGGGGAAACTACCGTAACCGCCAGTGGCTGCTGCATCATCGAGGTGCCCGAGCGGAGCAACCCCATTCGCGTGCAGGCGCTCACGGCGCTGGAGACCGATGAAGCGGGTACCGGTGTGGTCGCACTGGAAGTCAGCCTGGAACAGGCCCTGCAGGCGGGCACCAGCCTGACCCTGAATATGTCGGTGTCGGACAGCACCGAAGCGCAGCTTCTCGGCGACCCCTATCTGCAGTTTACCGCAGATAACTGGCAGACCCCGCAGACCATTCAGTTATTGGGTCTGGATGATTGCCTGGTGGATGGGGATAGTGGTTACAGCCTGATATTCCAGCCGTCCCAGAGCGATGATCCAGCCTACAGCGGACAGCTGTTGGATAGTGTCGGCCTGATCAACCGGGACAATGAAACCACTGGCCAGCTGTTGTTTATCTGTGAGTATTCCCCGGTGGACCAGGTGGTGGTCAACGGCGGTGCGGAGCTGGAATCCAGCTACCGGGTAGGTTTAGACAACCGCGGTCCGGGCCTGGTGGATGCCAGCGCAAGCCTCACTCTGTTGCCTTCACCGGACTTGAACTATTCCGCCACTGTTGTCAGTGGCGGCAGTCTGACGTTTACCGGTATTTCAGCGCAGGGCAGTGCTTTTAGCAACGAGCAGCTGGTGATCCGCCATCCCGCCGGGCAGCCGCTGGATTTTGCCAAATTCTCCTGGAGCATAGAGCCGGGGGACTCCATGACCAATGTGGAGGGCAATAACAGCAATAATACCCTGCAGGGGACAGAGAGCGCGGATACCATCGATGGCAAGGGCGGTAACGATACCATTTATGCCGGAGACGGCGATGATGTCATTATCGGCGGCAGCGGTGCCGACGCGCTCTATGGCCAGGGCGGTAACGATACCTTTATTGTGGAGGGCAATGACGGCAGCGCTGACCGCTTCGACGGCGGTGAGGGGTTCGACCAGATACTGGGGGGCAGCGGCGACGATAGTATCCGTATCAGTGTGTTCAGTGGCAGTGCCACGGTGGAGCGTATCGATGGTGCCGGCGGCTACAATGCCATTTACGGAACCAGTGCCAACAACACCCTGGATTTCTCCAACACCGAACTGCTGAATATCGCCTTTATCGATGGCCTGGGAGGCAATGACACCATCTATGGCAGTCCCGGCAGCGATAAGATTATTGGCAACAGCGGCAGCGACAACCTCTACGGTAATGCGGGCGACGATATTTTTTATATCAGCGGTCTGGATTCGGGCGCAGACCGTGTCAACGGCGGGACCGGTTTCGACCGGGTGATCGGTGCCGAGGGGGACGACTGGTTCCGCTTTAGTGTATTCAGCGGTGATTCGCGGGTGGAAGCCATAGACGGTGGTGATGGTAGCAACTGGATCATTGGCACTTCGGCCAACAATACCCTGGATTTTCGCGGTGTCAGCCTGCTGAATATTGCGCGTCTGGATGCGGCGGAGGGCAACGACACTCTCTATGGCTCCAGTATCGCGGATGAAATTGTCGGTGGTTTGGGCAGCGACAGGTTGTATGGTGAAGGGGGCGATGACCGTTTTCTGCTGACCGGCGGTGATACCGGTTTTGATGTGTACAGTGGCGGTGAAGGGGACGACTGGCTGCTGGGCAGCCCCGGCGATGATATCTTCCGCTTGAGCGTTTTTTCCGGTGCAGCGACGGTGGAAGTGATCGATGGGGATGGTGGCGACAACCGGATCATTGGCAGCTCCGCCAATAACACCCTGGATTTTACCAACACCCGCTTGCTGTCCATCGAACGCATCGATGCTGCTGCGGGCAATGACACTGTTTACGGTTCCGCCGCGGTGGACAGGATTGAAGGCGGTGTCGGTTCCGACGTGCTGTACGGTAACGGCGGTGCGGATGTCTTTCTGCTGACCGCGGGTGATACCGGATTTGACCAGTATCGCGGCGGCGAGGGCAGCGACCGGATTCTGGGTGGCTCTGGGGATAACGAAATCCGCCTGAGTGTATTCAGCGGTGATGCGCGGGTGGAAATTATCGACGGTGCCGGTGGCAACAACCGGATTCTCGGTTCCTCCGCCAATAACACTCTGGATTTTTCCGATACGCAGCTGGACAATATTTTTGCGATCGATGCCGGTGCCGGCAACGATACGGTATACGGCAGCCAGCAGGCGGATCGGATTATGGTGAGCGCCGGTTCCGATAACCTCTACGGCAGTGGCGGTGACGATACCTTTGTTCTGGGTGAGGGGGATACAGGCGTTAACCGCGTCGATGGGGGCGCGGGTTTCGATAGGCTGCTGGCGGGTGACACCGACGACCAGATCAAATTTTCTGTATTCAGCGGTTCGGCCACCGTGGAGTTAATTGATGGTGGCGCCGGCACCAATACACTTCAGGGCACCAGTGCAAACAATAGCCTGGATTTTCGCAGCACCGAGCTGACCCGGATTGCATTGATCGACGGCGCTGCCGGCAATGATTTGATTTACGGTTCCTCTGGTGCCGACGTGATCGAGGGTGGCCTTGGCAGCGATAATCTCTACGGTGAGGGTGGCGATGATATTTTCCGGCTTACCCCCGGGGATACCGGCGCTGATACCTATCGTGGTGGCGAGGGGCGCGATACCCTGATGGGTACCGCATCCGATGATATTTTCACCTTCAGCGTGTTTGCCGGAGATGCCAGGGTGGAGGTGATCGACGGCCGGGGTGGCAGCGACAGGATAGTGGGCACCAATGCCAATAACACCCTGGATTTTTCTGCCACCGAGTTGGTGGGGATCGCCCGGATTGATGGTGCCGCCGGCAACGATGCCGTTTACGGTACCAGCGGGGCGGATACCATTATCGGCGGCCCGGGAAGCGATTACCTGTCCGGTGGCGACGGCGACGATACCTTTGTATTTACCCAAGGGGACAGGGGGGCGGATACCTATAGTGGTGGTCAGGGTCACGATCGTTTGCTGGGTACGGATGGAGATGATGATTTTATTTTCAGCAACTTTACCGGTGCCAATATTCTGGAGGAGATAGATGGCGGCAGTGGTGAAGATCGCATTCTCGGTACCAGTGCCAACAACTCTCTGGACTTCAGCGCGACACAGTTGAATGGTATTGCGCTGATTGACGGGGGCGCAGGCAACGATACCCTAAAGGGCTCCGCCAGCGGCGATCTGCTCGCCGGAGGTATGGGCAGCGATACGCTGTACGGCAATGGTGGTGATGACATTTTTCTGCTCACCGCGGGCGATAGCGGTTACGACCGCTATGAAGGGGGAGACGGTGTCGACACCCTGCGGGGTGGAGATACGGATGATGCATTCCGTTTTAGTGTTTTCTCCGGCAGCGCCACTGTTGAGGTGATCGACGGAAAGGCGGGCGTGAACACCATTATTGGCAGCACCGCCAACAACACCCTGGACTTCCGCCATACCAACCTGATCAATATTGCGGCGATCAAGGGCGCTTCCGGCAACGACACCATCTACGGCTCCGCGGGGAATGACGTCATCGAGGGCGGCATCGGTAGCGACAACCTCTACGGAGAGAGTGGCGATGATATTTTCCTGGTAACCCCGGGAGACACCGGCTACGACCGCTATTCCGGTGGCGCGGGTAGCGATGAAGTGCGTGGGACCGCCGCCGATGACCTGATCCGCCTGTCCGCCTATTCGGGAACTGCCATCGTGGAAGCCATTCGCGGCTTTGGGGGTGTGGATAAAATCCAGGGCACTACAGGCAACAATAGCCTGGATTTCTCCACCACTCTGCTGGATTCCATAGAGGAAATCAGTGGGGAAAAAGGCAATGACACCATTATAGGTTCCAATGCTGGGGACACTATCCGCGGCGGCGAGGGCAGTGACACCCTCAGGGGGGGCGCCGGCGATGACAACTATCTGTTTGCCCGCGGCGATGGCCTGGATGTCATCGCAGATAGCGGCAATAGCCCCGCGGATATTTTATTGCTTGAGGGTGCAATAGCACCGGAGGATCTCTGGTTGGTCATCAACGGCAATCACCTGGATATCTATCTGCTTGCCGGCACGGAAAAAATTCAGGTGCGCGACTGGCAGTCAAGCGAGAATGCCATTGAAACCATTGCCACGGCATCGGGAGCCCGGCTGCCAATCGCCAATATCCCCGCCCTTGCGGACCTGATGACGGCGATGGGCGTGCCAACCAGTGGTGTGATCAGCCTGACTGCGACGCAGCAATCGGTTCTAGGCACCGCCCGGGAGAACGCCTGGCAGTAACAACCTGGCAACTAAGATAAGTTGCCAGGTTGTTAATACCGATTTTGCTGGGCTTGACCTTGCTAAGAGTGACATGGCGGATATTTCATTGTATGCTCGGTAGTAGCTGCTGCCCGCACAGGCTCTCACGCAAGCTGCCATAACTTCGTGACAATCACTTCAATCTTGTGGTGTTTGACTCCAAGCTTTGACCCTTCCCCTCCCAGATATGCGGGTGAACTCATTCAGTGGGAGCGGAGCCTGTTAAAGGAGTTGCGTCCAGAAAAAGCGCGGGTCAGGTGAAAAAAGTTTTGTACTTTTGGTCCGCAAAGCTATTCATGGAGTTGGCTGAATATGAGGCTATTATCAAGGTGGCGATCCACTCCGTGGGCGAGTATTTGAAACGCTACCTGTATAAGGATTACTTCAAGATTAAATTTCACTTCAGCGCATTGGTTAAAGAAGCTGTAATCAAAATAAGGGGGAGTTTTTGTTAGATGTTTAAGCCACTTATTTATTTTATACTACTGCTGAAAATTTTATTTTTCTCGCCTTTACTTCATGCCAACTTTGATAAAGCCATGGAGATATATAATACTGGGAAATTTTATGAGGCAAAAACAGCCTTCGAAGCACTTGCTGCTATTGGAGACAGATCCTCTTTATTTAACCTTGGTGTTATGTATTACCGCGGGGAATCTGTGGTAAAAAATCCGGTTAAAGCCTATGTTCTGATGCGAATCGCGAACGATGGAGTTGGTGACGAAAATTTTTCGCATGTTGCCAAATCTATATTTGCAAAGTTTGATGAAGCTCAGAGAATTGAGGCTGAGCAATTATTTGTCGAATTAAATACTATCTATAATGTTTCCGAGATTGAAAATAATATCTTTCCCAAACCCCTAAGTGATGCAGATTGTGTCCCGGAAACCACTCCTATCAAAAAAACTACACCACGATATCCTTCATCTGAGCTCAGCTCTGGTCGAATGGGGCTCGTTCATATGGAATTTACCATTTCTCCTGAAGGCTACCCCCGCGATATTATTGCAACCAGATCCACAAGTAAAGACTTCACAAAAGCAAGCGTAAAAGCCATTAAGCGCGATTTATATAAACGACCAGCGGATGGAAAGCCGATTTATAACCATAGAACTATATACACCTATAAGCTAGAGGGGGCTAGCGTTAAAGTCAGAACCAAGCAGCTTACTAAGGAGTTAAATGAACTTGCAGCGGCTGCGGATAGTGGCGATGCAGTGGCCCAATATATCTATGGTTCTCGTCTTAACACCTTCCGATATTTTAAACGTTACTTGGAAAAAGTTGATCTGCAGTATAAAACTGCTAACGCTTGGTTCACTAAGTCCGCCAAAAGTGGCCTTCCCAATGCCCAGTATGAAATTGGGCGCAATATGCTTGCAGGTAGAGGGTGTGAGGTAGATGTTGTTAATGGCTATAAATGGATTAATGCGGCGGCTATCGGTGGTTACTCGCCAGCGCAAAATACCCTGGCCCAGTCTGCACTTTCTGAGCAGGATAATTTGCCTGCAAAATCACGCGCTGCCATTGCTTGGCTGAGGAATTCTGTGCAGTCCAATAACTTTACAGCAAGGTTATTGTTGGCCTGGGAACTCTCAACTTCCAATTTCAGTGAACTCAGAAATGGAGAGGAGGCCCTGAGGTTGCTTGAATCCAAGGCCGATAATTATTTTGATGAAGTGAGAATCATGGAAACCAGGGCGGCGGCTTACGCGGAATCTGGTAACTTTAAAGCGGCCATCAAATGGCAGAAGAAAGCACAAAAACTTGCCAGCAGTCTCGGTTGGAGTATTCCGCTGATATCGGAACGCCTGGACGGATATCGCCAGAATGTGCCCTTTAGGGGATCCTACTATTGAATTCCAAAAATTGATTGAACAGGCATTCAGGGCGCCTGGAGTGTTCAAACCTTCCCCGAGAGTGCCATTGAAATCCGACAACTCAATAAGTTGCCGGATGAAGGTAATACAAGGATGTACTACCGCCGGGCGGAAGTCTGTGCAAACCCCTGAAAAGCCAGCTATTGCACCTAATTGCGCAGCTTCTCAAGGGCGATAATCCAATCGATGAGGGGTCGTCAATTGGATTACCGGGTTGATGCTGTTGGCGACCTCCCCCAGTGGGGTCAGTTGTCCTGCAGAAAACGGGCGATGGTGCGCACGCCCTGCCCCTTGGCGCCCTGGGCCCAGAGATCGGTTGCGCTGGGCTGGTAGGAGCCGGACAGGTCCAGGTGCGCCCAGCCCCGACCCTGGTCGCGCACAAACCGCGCCAGGAAGGCCGCTGCGGTGGTGGCTCCCGGGCTGCCCGGGGCACCCACATTGGCGATGTCCGCAAAGCCCGAAGGGATCTGCTCCAGGTGGAATTTTTCCAGGGGCAGGCGCCAGGTTTTTTCATGTTCATGGGCGGCGGCATCCAGTATCCGCCGGGCCGAGTCGTCCTCCAGGCTCAGCACGCAATTGTAATCCCGCCCCACGGCGATTTTGGCGGCGCCGGTAAGGGTGGCGGCGTCGAGAATCCAGCGCGGCTCCTCCGCCGAGGCGGCGATCAGGCCGTCCGCCAGCACCAGCCGGCCCTCCGCGTCGGTATTGAGTACTTCCGCGGTTACGCCATTCTTGTAGTGGATGATGTCCCCCAGCTTGAAGGCGTGGCCGGAGACCAGATTCTCCGCGCAGCACAGGTACAGCTTCACCCGCTTGCGGAGCCCGCGGGCTATGGCGAGCGCAAGGCCCCCGCTGACCATGGCGGCGCCACCCATATCGGATTTCATGGTGGCCATATTGTCCGAAGGCTTGATGCTGTAGCCGCCGGAGTCGAAGGTGATGCCTTTGCCCACCAGGCAGAAGTCCACCGGTGCACTGTCGTCGTCCCCGGGGTTGTAATCCAGTTGCAACATGGCCGGCTCGCGTTCACTGCCGCGCCCCACCTGGTAAATGCCGGCGAAGCCCTGCTGCTGCAGCTCCTCGCCGGCAATGATTTGATAGCGCACCTGGTCCGGGGCCAGCTTGTGCAGCATAGACGCGGCGCTTTCGGCCAGAACCCGCGGTGACACTTCTTCGGGGGAACCGTTGGTGATTTCGCGCACCCAGCGCAGGGTCTGCTCCCGCGCCTGCAGTTCCTCCAGTTGGGCCCTGTCCCCGTTCCCCCAGTCCAGTTGGTTGTCGCGCCTGGGGTTGTAGTAACCACACCAGAATGCCCAGCGGCTCTCCATATCCCAGCCGTCCCCGCTCAGACTGACCGCCGGCACGCCCATGCCGTCGAGGCGGCGCGCTGCGCGCTGCGCCGCGACCGAAGCGCCGCCGGTCGCTTCGCTGGCGTGCACAGTGGCGCCCTGGGCGGAAAAACTCAGCAGCGCGTTTTGGCCCCAAATCTCCGGCGCCGGGGTTTGTACCAGTTGAACCTGCATAGTGTCGGTCATAGGGTTTCCTGTTGTCGGTCAGTTGTCGGGCGGTGAAATTAACCCAAAGTGGTGTATCCCGTCCAAGCTTCCGGCTGCGGAGGATATGGTTGACCGGGATCTGGGCTGGTCAATGCACGCCGACCGGCCACTATTTGGGGTGGGCTATATCGCTGTGATTGACCAGCTCCCAGGGCAGGCCCCGGTTGCGGTAGATTCGTTTGTTTTTGTTGGGGTAGTCGGCTACGTCGTGATCCAGGCGCTGGCCCACCACGATACACCGCAGAAGTTCTCTGCCCGTATTGCGCATGGTGTGGGGCGGACCGCCTGCGGGATAGCCGATAAAGTCCCCGGCGGTCACTGTGTGGATCTCCTCGCCGATCTGGACTTGGGCCTCTCCCTGAAGAATGTATACGCATTCATCTTCAAACCGGTGGCAGTGATATTCGGTGGATTCCCGTCCCGGTTCCAGTTCGATGATATGGAACCCAAAACCGGATATTCCGGTGAGATCGCCCAGGGATTTATTGCGACGCACGGCGTTGGGGTTGAGGAAGTGCACCTTGTGCTCGCCTTCCATTGCCACAATCTGCGCTTTTTTCAGGATGTATTCACTCATGTTCCCCGCTCCGTTGTCGCTTATATTGTCGACGGATCTGCTGTTGCCTCTGTGGCCCCCGCCGGTGGGCGCCGGTAGAGCATCAGCAGCGCCAGGACAAAACCCGCCAGCAGGCCGCCGGCGTGTGCCCAGTAGGCGACGCCGGCGTCGCCATAGAAGTAGCCGAGCAGTTCCTTGGCCAGCCACAGTGGCAGTATCAGCAGCGCGGGTGCGCTGAATTTTCCCAGCAAAGAGCCGCTCCTGCCCAATGCGTGCAGCCGGGCCAAGCCGTAAATGGCTACGCATGCGCCCATGACTGCGGAAACGGCTCCGGATGCGCCGACCATAGGCATGGGGCTGCCGGCGTCGGCCACCAGGTGCAGGCCGGCAGCGGCGAGACCGCCGAACAGGTACAGGGCCAGAAATCTCAGGTGTCCGAGGGCCAGTTCCACCGACAGGCCAAACAAAAGCAGGAAGATCATATTGCCGATCAGGTGATCCCAGCTCCCATGCAGGAACATATGCGCGAGCCAGGGGGAAATTCCGGGGTCGGACGGCACCAGCCCGAGGGCAAAGCTGCTGAGCCTGTCGCGCAGGGTGGCGAACTCACGCCGGGCGTCCAGCCACTCCGCCTCTCCCCCGGCCTGTAACTGGGGCAGCAGCCAGCGGTGGAATTCGCGGTTGGCCATCAACTCCCGGTAGACGAAGTCCTGCCCCTGGGCGTCCAGCTGAGAGCGCCACTCCGGGTGTCTCTCGTTGACGTAGATCAGAAACCACTGTTCCTCCAGCAGGGGCAGTTCGCTGGAAAAGTAATAGTCCTCGGCCTTCTGCCAGCGCTTTTCGTCACCGCTCTGGTAGAAGACGAAAACCAGCAGGTTCAACGCGATGAGAGCAACGCATATGAGCGGCAGCCCGGGCCGGCCGGACCTGTTGTGGGCGGGGGTGGTCAGCACAGGCTGCGGTGTCCCGGGGCAGTGAGTGAAAGGTCTGGGCACCAGAATACAGGCCGGGGGCTGGCGAAACAAACCGCCCCCCTGGTGCTGGGGTCCGCCGCGCGGGCGATGGTGATTGCGGGGGATTGGCTATTTCTTTACCTGGCGGGTCACCACCAGGGGCGTGTCCCAGCTGCGCAAGTGGAGATCCCGTTGGGGGAAGGGCACTTCGATGCCGTGCTCACCGAATGCCCGCAGCAGCTCCAGGTTGTAGAGTGCCCGCGGATCACCCAGGGGGGAGACCATGTTGCTGTTGATCCACACCACCAGCTCGAAGTTGAGGGCGCTGTCGCCAAACTCCATCAGCCAGACTTCGGTTTTGCGACGCCAGTCGGTGTGGGTGATGGGCACCCGCTCGGCGGCCTGGATGGCGGCCTCCCGCACTAGGTCTGGGTCGGAATCATAGCCGACCCCGAAGGGTACATGGATGCGCCGCACCGGATCATCGAGGGTGTGGTTGATGACCTGATTGGCCACCAGTTCTGAGTTGGGCACCAGAATGTCGATGTTGTCGCGGGTGGTGATGCGGGTCGAGCGGACATTGATGTCGCGGATACGGCCGAAGACGCCCGATTCCAGCTCCACCAGATCCCCTACCCGCAGGGGTTGTTCAAACAGCAGGATCAGCCCGGAAATGAAATTGGAAAAGATCGCCTGCAGGCCGAAGCCGATGCCCACCGACAGGGCCCCTGCCACCAGCGCCAGCTTGGAGGTGTCCAGCCCCAGCATGATAAGCGCGACCAGCAGGGCTATGGCGATGATGCTGTAGTGGAGTACCCGCCCCAGATTGTACATGGAGGATTCGGCAGCTTTTTTCCTGCGCACCAGACGGTTGAGGAAGCGGCGGATCAGGTTGGAAAGCAGCCAGGCGGAGATCAGCACAAACAGGATTCTTGCCACCACCCGCAGGGTGATGGGGGTCTGCGAAATCGTAAACAACTGATAATCCGCCAGGCGGCGCCAGCGCGAATAGGCGACATTGGAAAAGTATGCGGCCCGCTCCCGAACCGTTGCCCACCACCCTTTGCGCTGTTTGAATACCGCGAGCTGCGCGGTTTGGTACCGCTCCAGATCTTTTATCAGGTCGTCGATACGGGCGATGCCGCCGCTCACCTTTTCAAAATACTCCCACCAGCGACTCATGGCCCGGGGTTCTTCGCTGGCCCAGCTGGCGATCTGGCGCTGGCGCAGGTTCAGCTCCCGCAGGGTTTGGTCCACCACTGTACGGGCCGCTGCCACCAGGTCGCGAATTGGCACCAGTGATTGGTCCCCGGTCTCGGGATCCAGGGCCGAATTGATAGACAGGAGTATCTCCCGTTTGCGTTTTTCCAGCCGCAGTTCGGTCTCCTGTACCTCCAGCTCCAGCGCCGCCAATTCATTTTCCGCCGCCGCCGCCGAGTCGCTGGATAGGAGTACGGCGCTCTGCAACTTGTTGCGCCGCTCCACCAATGTGCCGATTTCCCCGTCCCGGGTTTCGATCTCCCTCTCCAGCCGATCGCCGCTGGCGGCGCTGAAAGTCAGTTCCGCCAGCATGCGCGTCAACTGTACATTGGCCAGCTCGATTTCCTCCTGCCACGCCTCCAGCTGTTGGGTGGTGACGGCAAGGCGCTCGATGGTGTTCAGGTGTTGCATCTCCGCCAGGAAGAGTGTCAGGCCGGCGACCATGGCCTCTCCCTCGTCGTCACCCACTCCGCGGAACACAGTGACCTGTTGGCGCAGCTTGCCCAGTGACTGCTTGGTAGCCTGGTCCAGTTTGCGGGTCTCCAGCTTTACACTGAGCGAGCGTTTGCGTGCCCGCGCCAGAATTGCGTCGGCTTGCGCCCACTGGTCCACATTGGGATTTTCCGGAAACTCGATGCCCGGCAGCAGGGCTATTTGCTGATATTCCTGGGCTTTGTCCCAGGTGGCCTGAATGTTGGTAAAGCTGTTGTCGATCTCCTGCGCCAGCTCCTGCAGGGGTGCAGAGGGGGGTAACCGCTTACTCCACTCGCGCCAGCCCTCCTCCAGTGCCTGGAGCCACTGCTGTCGCTCCTGCAGAGACAGCTCCGGCCACTGGGTCCACCAGTCGGCGGCGGGCGCGCTGAAGTCGGGCACCTCCGGCTGAAACTGTGTTGGCTTGTCCAGGCCCGGCAGCTGCGCTATGGCGAGGGTGCTGAACAGGGTGAAGGTGAATCCAAGCCACGCAAAAGCGCAGCGACGGAGCAGGCGGCGCCACCGTTGTGCGGGGGGGGGAGAGAAGAGATGGCTGGTGCCCACCATAGCCGGCCTGTTTCCCTGGCACTGTTGAGCCGACATTCGGCATAAATTGCCCCGGCAGTTTATGGAGTTGCCGGGTTAATGGCTGCAAGGTACAGCCCTGGTAAAAGTGTAGCCGAGGCGCCGGACTGCCCGTGACCGCTGTGCCTGTTCGGGGGTTGGCGTCAGTTGTTGTGGTCGCGCCGGTACTGGCGCAGGCAGCGCTGATAGACCAGCCGGTTGCTTCTGCCCGGGTCAAACCGGCGTCGGTCTTCCCGATTGGCAGTGTGCCTGCGGCGACCGGCATCGGTGGCGATAAAGCGGCAATAGCTTTCCCGATCCACACGGTCTTCCCAATAGGGCGCCCGCAGTGTTTCGCTGTCTCTGTCCCCGGTATCGGAGCGGGTTTGGATGGGGGGGAAGGCGCGTGGATAGACGGTAATTTCCGGCGCCAACGGATCCCGGTAGTAATTGCGCCAGTTATAGGGGGGGCTGGCCACGGTATAGGTTCTGTGGGTGGCGCTGTAGAGAAAGAAGGTCCCGGTACCGGAGAGAAAATAGTGTTTGCCGTCGATGGAAAAGAAGGTGCCCTGGGATGGTAGTCGCGGAACTGTCGCTCCCAGCGGCGCTTCTACGGGCACAAAGTACCGCTGTTCCCTGCGATAAAAATAGCCGTTGGAAAAATAATAGGTTTGTCCCTGGTGGCTGAGTGTTACCGCGTCACCTGGCAGCACAGGCAAAAGATCCTGTGCCCTGCCCCTGTCTGTATGGAAAACCGCCCCCAGGGCGGCGGTGACAACCAATACAGAGATCAGTCCCATAACAGACAATCCCACAACCACCGGATTGTCCAAAGTGTAGTCGGTGACCTATAGGCCACCCAGCCGGGGGCGGCCCAGTGGGGTTACAGAGTGGACTGGGGTTCGGTATCCGCGGTTTCGCGCCCGGCGACTTCCGGCAGTACCTTGACCTTTTGCCCCGGTTGCAGCCGCTCGGCACCCCGCACTATGACTTTGTCTCCGGCCAGGATGCCGCCGCTGACCCCGATCCAGTCGCCATCCCCATTGCCGGTTTGCACCGCCAGCCGTTCGGCGGTGGCGTCATCGGATACGCGGAATACAAAGGCGCTGCCCTCGCGCAGTACCAGCGCGTCCCGCGGCACTGCGACCCTCTGCTGGCTGGGGGCGACGGGCACTGCCACCTGAACCGGCATACCCACTATCCAGCCGGACTGCTGCGGCAGGCTTACCATCAGTTTCACGCGGCGTGAATTGTCGTTGGTCACCGGCACCGACTGGCGTACCCGCCCCTGCAAAAGTCCCTGTCCGGGAAGACTGTCGGTCTCCGGCTGTGAAACTGCATCGCTGCGCAAGGTAATCAAATCCCCGCTTTGCAGCAGCGGCAGGGAGACAATGGGAATGTCCGCCTCCACCTCCAGCTGCGACATATCCAACGCCCGCAGCAGCTGCTCGCCGGAACGCACATACTCGCCGGCCTGGCGCTCGCGGCTCACTACCAATGCGTCGAAGGGCGCGCGGATGTCGGCCTTGGCCAGCTCATAGGCGATGCGGTCGCGCTCAATCCGCGCCGTCTGCAGATCTTCCGCCATGGCCTCGCGTTCCGCCTGCTGTTCATCCAGTGCCGCGCGGGAGGTACTGTTGGTTTCGCTGAGCTTGCGCAGGCGCTCCAACTGGGTATCCAGGTAGGTGAGGCGCGCCTGCAGCTGGCGTATGCGGCTCTCGGCGCTGCGCAATTGCAGGCGCCAGCGGGTGGCGTCCAGCTGTGCCAGGCGCTCCCCCTTTTTGATGATGCTGCCGGGCTCGGCGACAAACTCCAGCGCACCTTCCAGTTCGGCGGCGATTCTGATGTCCCTGCGGCTGACCACCCGGCCCGGCGACCACTGGCTCGGGGCTATGTTTCGCACCTCGGCGCTGTCCACAGCCACGGCGGCCGGCCCGGGTTGGGCCAGGGCCGGCATGGCTGCACTCGCGAACAGGAGGAGCGCCCAGGCCGGTATCGTCTTTTTCATGGTGTATTCCTTATGGCCGTCCGGCCGCGCCAGCCCGCAAACCTCGGCAGGGAGAAACCGTCGGTCTGCAACAGGGCCGGCAGTAGAATCAGGGTGAAGAAGGTGCTGACGGCCATGCCGCCGACGATCACTGCGGCCATGCCGCGGTAGATGACGCTGCCTTCACCCGGTGCGAGCAGTAGTGGCAGCATGCCGAACACGCTGGTGAGGGTGCTCATAAAGATGGGCCGCAGGCGCAGACGCAGAGCCTGTTCCACCGCCGCTGTGCGCGTCGCCCCTTCCCGCTCGGCGGTGCGGGTCTGGTGAACCAGCAGTATGGCGTTGTTCACCACCAGTCCCAGCAGAATAACGAAGCCGATCATGGTGAGGAGATCCAGGGGCTGAAAGCCGATCAGGTTCAGCAGCCGCAGGGCCAGCACCCCGCCCACAGTCGCCAGTGGCACTGTGAGCAGTACCAGCCCCGCGTCCCGCAATGAGCGGAACAGGCCGCTCAACAGCAGGAACAGGATAACCAGTGCGAGGACAAAGTTCTGCGCCAGGGCGCGCAGTGCCTGGTCCAGGTCGCTGGCATTGCCGCCCACCAGGATGTTGCCGTCGGCGGGCATCACCGCCTCTATCTGGGGCAGTATTTCGGTATCGATTTGCGCCCGCACTTCCTCCAGGGAGACGTTGTCTGGCGGCACTATATTCAGTGTGATGGTGCGGCGCCCATCCACCCGGCGCAGACTGCCGGGGCCGACGTTGCGCTCTATGCGGGCCAGCTGGTTGAGGGGCACTACCTCGCCGCTGGGGGTTGCCAGTGGGGTATTCTGCAATTGCTCCGGGGTATTCCACTGGCGGGCTTTGAAGATGACGTCGAGACGTTTTTCGCCGTTGAAGTATTCGCCCACATAGAGACCGTTGCCGAGGGCGCGGATCAGCCCGCCCAGATCCTGGCGGTTCCAGCCCTGCTCGTGCATGGCGCGGTCGTGGGGGTGTACCGTGAGTTCCGGCTCCGACAGAGCAAGTCCCGGATTCGGCTGCACCGGTACCCCGGGCATCACTTCCTCGATGACCTCGACCCCGCGCGCCGCCGCCTGCATCAGTCCGTCGGCGTCACGGGACTGCAGGTGCAAAGTGATCTGGCGGTCGCCGCCGAACTGGCCGAACAGGTTGCCGCGCGCGGCGAAGCCCCGCAGGTCCGGGATATCCACCAGCACTTCCTCGCGCAGAATACGCTCCATTTCCCCGGCCTGGTCCATGTCCTTGACCCGCACGCCCATGGTGCCGCCATTGGGCCAGGCGAGGATATAGTAGTTTTTCAGTGCCGGTTCCCGCTCGCCCCGCATGTAGGGCCCCATGCGGTGGTCCAGCTCGGCGATTATCTCCCGCGAAATAGTGCCGGTGTTGGTGGCGGCGGGAAAATTCAGCCACACGTCCACGGCGTCGCGTTTTACCGGCGGCAGATAGTCGAGCTTGGGCAGCAGCAGGTAACTGGCCCCTACGGGCAACAGCAGCAGTGTGCAGATCACGCGCCAGCGGCGCCCGGATGTGCGGGTCAGGCGCATGACCCCCCCGGTGAGTTTTCCCCAGGCGGGTGCCAGGCGGTCGCGGCTGGAGAGGTCCGGCAACCACAACCTGGCGGCCACCGGCACCACTGCCACCGCCACCAGCAGTGAGAATACGACAGCCACGGCGATGGTCAGCGCCAGGTCGCCGAATACCTGCCCCTCCACACTGTCGAGGAAAAATACCGGGAGGAAAATCGCCACAGTGGTGGCGGTGCTGGCCAGCAGTGCACCCCAAACCTGACGGGCGCCCTCGAGACTGGCGTCTTCCGGCCGGCGGCCGCTCTCGCGCAAGCGCAGTATGTTTTCCAGCACCACTATGGCCGCATCCAGCACCATGCCGGTGGCAAACGCCAGCCCCGCCAGGGAGATGACGTTCAGGCTGCGCCCGGCCGCCGAGAGCACCACGAAAGTGGCACACAGGGAGATAGGAATGGCCGCGGCGACAATCAGGGTGGCGCGCATGCGGCGCACGAACCACCACAGGATTCCCACCGCCAGCAGAATGCCCAGTATCAGGTTGCCACCCAGTAGATTGAGTGCCCGATAGACGAATACCGATGCGTCGAAGGACTGCACCAGGGTCAGCTGTTCCGGCCCCAGGGTTGTCCGGTTCAACGCTTCCACTTCAGCTTTTACCCGCTCCAGGGTGGCGAGCATGTTGGCGTCGTTGGCGCGGTTGATTCGCAGGGATACCGCCGGATTGCCATTTTGCGTGGCGAGACCATTGGCGTCGGAGGGCGCCACGCGAACTTCGGCAATGTCGCCGAGGCGGACCGGGCGGCCGTCGCGCCATTCCAGCACCAGCTGCGCCAGGTCATCGGGATGGTATTCGCCGGCGAAGCGCAGTGTGTAGCGTCGCCTTCCGACATCGGTAAAGCCGCCGGAAACATCCCGCGCTGAGGCCAGCTGCCGGGTGACGGCAGGCAGCTGGATACCCAGCTCGGCGGCTTTCCAGGGGTCGAAAACCACCTGCAGCTCTTCGCGGGCGGAGGCACCGTTCTGCGCCTCGACACTGGCGACTCCGGGCACGGCTTCCAGCGTTGGGCGGATGACATCGTCGATCAGGCCGGTGTAGTCATTCAGGCTGTTTGGATTGCCCGGCAGTTGCTGCAGAAAGAAATAGGTGAGGGCCGGGGTGCCGCCGCCCCATCCCCCCAGCATCACCCTGGGCGGTTCCGCATCCCGGGGCAGGGGCGGCAGGCTGCCCATACGGCTGATGACATCGATCAGCACCTTGTCCATGTCGGTGCTCATGGCGAATTCCAGATTTACCCAGGCGCCTCCGCGGCCGGCGTTGACCTGCATCTGCTCCAGACCTGTGAGGCCCTGTAAAACCGATTCGATCGGCTCGACGATTTCCGCTTCGATTTCTTTCGGCGAAGCGGCGCGCCAGCCGGCCTGAATGGTAATGCGCGGGTTGTCGATGTCCGGAAACAACTGGACCGGAAGCTGACTGGCGAGAAAGAGTCCCAGCAGAACCGCCATGACGACCGCGACGGCGGCGGCGGCGGGGTTTTTCAGTGCGGTGGCAGTGAGGGCCATACCCCAATTCCATATTGGTTTTTATTGTCTGGCAGATTAGCTGTTCGGCCGGTCCGGGCAATACCCTTGCGTTCAGTCGCCGGTTTTTTCGGACCAATTCCAGGATGGGATTTTGGCGCGGGTTAATGCGGTACAGGGATGTGCCGCCGCAAGCCGTTGGGAAGCAATTAATTCTGCGTAATTGCGCCGCTTTTTAAGGGCGACAATCCAATCCATGAAGGATCATCTATCGGATGTGAATAGTTACAGGAAGTGCTGCACTTTATTCTTGTAACTACGGCTCATTTTCAGGCGCTCGCCATTGTTGAGCACCAGATAGTATTCACCGTTGATATGGGCACAGATTTCCCGCACCCGCTCCAGGTTGACGATGGTGGAGCGGTGAATGCGCTGGAAGGCTTTGGGATCCAGCTGTTGTTCCAGCTCCTTCATGGTAATGCGCATGACGTGAGTTTCACCTTCCGCATGTACGCACATATAGTCGCCGGCGGCGTCTATCCAGTCGATTTCCCGGGCTGGTACCAGGGTGATTTTACCGGCGTCCTTGATGGCGATTTTTTCCGGATACTGGCTGCCGCCGAGATCTCCGGCAGCAAGTCGCTGCTCGAGTTCCAGGGGCGATTCGTTGGTCAGGCCGGCCACCGCTTCCAACAGCTGCTCGCGCTGATTGGCGATATCCGCGCTGGCGCGTTTTTCACGCACCCGCGCCAGTGCCGCTGCCAGCCGCTCCTCTTCAATGGGTTTTAGGACATAGTCCACGGCGTTGATCTCAAACGCCTCCACCGCATACTGGTCGTAGGCGGTGACGAACACAATCTGCGGCAGCTGTTCCGGGGGCAGGTCGCGCACCAGTTCGAGACCGCTGATACCGGGCATCTGAATATCGATGAAGGCCACATCCGGCTGCAGTTCCAGTATCCGCTCGCGCGCTTCGCGACCGTTGGTGCATTCCGCCACTATGTCCACATCGCGGAGTTTTTCCAGGCGTAAACGCAGACCCCGCCGGGCCAGCGGTTCGTCATCCACTATGACGGCGGAGAGTTTTGTCGTGCTGTCGCTCATGCGCTATTCCTTTTCGAACGGAATTCTGATGTGTACTGCCAGGCCGCCCGCCGGCTGGTTGCGGAATCGGACCTTTTGTTCAACTCCGTAAAGCGAGCGCAGTCGGTCGCAGGTATTGCGTATGCCCACGCCGCGGCCGGAGCCCAGTTGCGCCAGTTCCGCTTCCGCAACCCCGGGGCCATTGTCACTGACCTCCAGTAACAGTTCGCCGGCAAAGGTGCGTGCGCCAATGGTAATCTTTCCTCCCATTTCGCGCTGGGAAATGCCGTATTTTACCGCGTTTTCCACCAGTGGCTGTAGCAGCAGCCCCGGGACCAGCGCCTGGGGTGAATCCCCTTGCAGATCGATGTCCACCTGCAATCGGTCGGCGAAGCGCACCTTCTCAATGTCCAGGTACAACATCAGCGCCTCCACTTCCTTCGCCAGGGTCACCTTCAGCATGGGGTCATTGTCCAGGGAGTGGCGCAGAAACTGCGACAGGCGTGTGACCATGGTGTTGGCGGTGCGCCCATCCTGGTCCAGGATCAGGGTCGAAATGGCGTTCAGGGTATTGAACAGGAAGTGCGGATTGAGCTGGTAGCGCAGCATTTTCAGCTGCGCCTGGTGTGCCATGGATTCGGCGCGCAGAGTCCTTTCCTGCTGGGTCAGGGAGGCCTCGTAGTATTTGATTCCATAGTAGAGCGCGCCCCAGGTCAAAAAGATCAGAAACGAGTAGGAGAACCAGTAGATCGCCAATACCATCGGGTGCTCGTCGTTCTTTATACCGTAGAGCCACACCGATCCCCCCCATTTGAAGGCCGCCCACACCAACGCCGCCGCTATGACAACGCCGAAGGAGCCGAACAAACGCTCCAGGGGTCCCTTGTCCCAGAGTTTGCGAAAGCCGCGACGCATGAGTTCGGACAGGGCGATTCCCGAGGCGGTGGCCGCGGCAATATAGCCGGTGTGGAGCCAGTGGTTTTTCACCCAGAAGAAGCTGCCCACGAAGGTCAGGAGGGTATAGCCGCCCCAGCCGGAAAGCTGCAGTGCCCAGTAGCGCCACCGGTGTGAACCCAGCCGCTGCCACAGCCATTCAATTGCTCTGTTGCCCATAAAGCCCCACAGTTGCCGCTAACCGCCGCCGCGGGTAGCGAGTTGACACTTCTACAAGCCTTCATACTAAATGGGCCGGGGCAATGGCGGAATGCCACCGGGCGCAGCATTGTCACAGGTTGCCGCATTGGCGTGTGTCGGTGCGGCACTATTGACCCGGCAAGGGGTTAAGGAACCCGGTGGGGGGACTGTGGATCGAGGATGTGGATGAACTACTGGCTGTTTAAATCGGAACCGGACGTGTACGGAATCACCGATCTGGCGGCGGAGCCCGGCAGGACGGGGCGCTGGGATGGTATTCGGAATTATCAGGCGCGCAACTTCCTGCGCGATCAGGTACAGGTGGGGGACGGGGTGCTCTTCTACCACAGCGCCTGCCGGGTGCCCGCGGTGGTGGGTACGGCGGAGGTGGTGCGGGCCGCCTATGCGGACCCGGCCCAGTTCGACCCGGGCAGCAAATACTTCGATCCCAGGTCTTCCGCGGCCAAACCGCGCTGGTACTGTGTGGACATCCGCTGGGGCAGCCAGTTCGCCCGGCCGGTGCCGCTGGCCGCAATCAAGCGGGATCCGGAGCTGGCGGAGATGGTGCTGGTGCGGCAGGGGCGGCTGTCTGTTCAACCGGTGACGGCGCGGGAATGGCAGAGAATTCTGGACCTGGGCGGTCACTAGCCGCCGGCGTCACAGGAATTCCGCTATCTCATCCAGTGGTTTTTTCTCGATAGCCGGCACCAGCGCCCCCTCCGCCGGCATGCCCGCCACCAGGATCATATAGGGTTTTTCGGTGGCCGGACGACCGAGGATCTCGTTGAGGAATTTCATCGGGCTGGGAGTGTGGGTCAGCGTTGCCACACCGGCATTGTGCAGCGCCGCTATCAGCATGCCGGTGGCGATACCCACGGATTCGGCGGTGTAATAGTTTTTTAGCTTTTCACCGGCGTCACCGCTGCTGAATTTTTTCAGGAAAATCACGATCAGGTAGGGCGCTGTCTGCAGAAAGGGTTTGTGCGCATCGGTGCCCAAAGGCTCCAGTGCGTTGAGCCATTCGGTGGAGGCGCGGCGCTGGTAGAACTCGCGCTCCTCCTCCTCCGCCGCCAGTCTGATCCGGCGCTTGATCTCCTCGCTCTGCACCACCGCGAAGTGCCAGGGTTGCATATTGGCGCCGCTGGGCGCGCTGCCAGCGGTGCGAATCGCGTCCTCGATCACCCCGCGCGGTACCGGGGCGGCGGAAAAATCACGCACACTGCGGCGCGCCCGCATCTGTTCATAGAAGTCGCGCCCGCGCTTGCGCATTTCCGCTTCATCGAGATGTTCGAATTCCAGCGGCTGGAAATTTTTGCTTTCACTCATGGGGACTCCGGTACAGCATTTCACACGACGCCCTTGGTGCGCGCGATCATCAGGCTCAGCAGGGAAAGCAGGGTGAGGACACCGACTATCACCGCCAGCAGCAGCCATGGTCGAAACGGTTTGCGCTCCACATCGTTGACACCGGTATGCAGGAATTTGTCCACCCGGGCCTGGTCCTCGTCGGACAGTTTTTTGGGGTGGAACCCGCTGTCAGAGGTTTTGGGTGCGTCTCGTTTATCGGGCATAGGGACTGTGGGCTTATATTTTTTCTGTAGCGAGTTTAGAGGAAAGCCTCCCCTGATGAAAGCGCCGCCGCTGCGCCCGGCGCCCTGTTGTTGGGTTTGTCCACAAGGGATAAATACCGCAGCCGAAACCCCGGGCGCCGGAGGTCCCCACCCGGTTTTGGCAGGAGCTGCGCACCCGGCTAAAAACTGTCCGGGTTGCGAATGATCTGCTGCGCCCTGGATTTCAGTGCCCCCAGTTCCCGGGGGTCCATCTTGTCCAGCAGGCTCAGCATCATCGCCATGCGGGGATTGCCCTGGAAGTGTGCGCGTTTCTCCGCCAGGAAGTTCCAGTAGAGGCTGTTGAAGGGACAGGCACTGTCCCCGGTCTTCTCTGTGACCCGGTAGTGGCAGTCCTCACAGTAGTTGCTCATTTTGTGGATATAGCTGCCGCTACTCACATAGGGCTTGGTGGCCACAAGGCCGCCGTCGGCAAACTGGCTCATGCCGCGGGTGTTGGGCAGCTGTACCCACTGTACGGCGTCTGTATAGATGCCCAGATACCAGGCGTCCACCTGATCCGGGTGTACCTGGGTCAACAGGGCGAAGTTGCCGGTGATCATCAGCCGCTGTATGTGGTGGGCATAGGCGTGTTCCAGACTGTTCCTGATGGCGTGGTGCAGGCAGTTCATGCGGGTGTGGCCGGTCCAGTAGAAGTCCGGCAGGAGCCGCCGGTTGCGAAGGCGGTTGCAGTTTGCATAGCCGGGCATTTCCCGCCAGTAGACGCCGCGCATATACTCGCGCCAGCCGAGGATCTGCCGTACGAACCCCTCCACCTGACTGATATGGATCTGGCGTTTGTGGGCCCGCCAGTGGGCGAGCACTGCCTCAATCACCTCGCCCGGGTGCAGCAGTTTGCTGTTCAGGGCGAAGCTGAGGCGGCTGTGAAACAGGAAGTCCTCACCGGGATCCATGGCGTCCTGGTAGTCGCCGAAGTGCACCAACAGTTGCCGGCAGAAGTGGCGCAGGAGCTTCAGACAATCGGCGCGGGTGCTGGGCCAGTTGAAGTGCAGTGGATCTATATCGCCCACAGTGGCGACGCCAGCGGCGGTAATGCGCTCCAGGGTGGCGCGAACATCCTTGCGAAAACCAACCCCGCGGGGAACCGCGGGCTGGCCCCGCCACTTTTTGCGGTTGCTCTGGTCGTAGTTCCACTGTCCGCCCTCCGGTTTGCCGTCGCCGGTCATGAGGATCTTGTGCTTGCGGCGCAGCTGGCGATAAAAACTTTCCATCAGCAGGGTCTTTTTGCCCTGGAAGTATTCCGCCAGCTCGGTGCGTGTGGTGAGGAAGTGCTCACTGTCGACGGCTTCGCATTCAATATCGAGATCCTCGCTCAGCTGCCGGAGCTGCTGTTCGAGCCGGTATTCGTCCGGCAACTGGTATTCGAACCTGCCGATGCCATGCTTGCGGATCAGATTGCGGATATTCTGCTCCAGCCGCTGGGTATTGTGGGGGTGATCCAGTGGGTAGTGAATGACCCTTTTGCCGCGGGATTCCAGCCAGCGGGCGAAGGCCTGCATGGCCTCGAAGAAGGCCACCAGTTTCTGGATGTGGTGCCTGGCGTAGTCGGTCTCCTGGCGCATCTCGGCGATAAAGTACAGGGTGTCTTTATGGTCGTTGCGATACCAGCTGTGCCTGTGGTTGAGCTGGTCGCCGAGGATCAGGCGCAGAGTTTTCACAAACGATGTCCGTTTTGAGGTTGCGCGGCCGCAGCGCCGGCAGCGCTCAGTTGCGGTGTCGCCGGCCGATACCAGTGCCCGGGCCTGTTGTCCCGAACAGGGCTCTTCGGGTCGCAAATCCGGTTCGTAACTGCTTGATTTGTCCTGGAGGCTTTGCGGACATACGCGGCAAACCCGATTGAGGAAAGCCTGGGAAGGCTTTTTCAACATTCTGATAGAGGTTAGTTCAGAAGCGGTATCGCAAGAGCCTTGTCTTAGTGTCAACAGGCCCTAGGCAATTATCCCCTGGGTCTGGAACTGTTGGATTTGTTCCGCGCTGTAACCCAGCGTGCGCAAAATCTCATCGGAGTGTGTACCGGGCTGTACGCCGGCACTGTGGCGCATGGGTTTGTCGGGGCCAAAGTTCAGGGGGGTGTTGATTTGTGTCTGCTCGCCGCCTCCGGGCAAGCTGGCCTGGCACAGCATTCGCCGCGCCTTGATCAGGTCGCTCTGCGCGGCTTCGGAAAAAGTCAGCACCGGCTCCACGCAGGCATCCAGCGGTGCCAGGTCCCGCAGCCAGTGATCGAGACTGCGCGTGGCTATGACTGCGGCGATGTCCCGTTTGAGGGATGGCTGTTGCTCCGGGTCCAGCAGGCGCTGCTGCCAGTCCGGGTGCCCCAGCAGTTGAAAAAAGCGCCCGGCAAACTGTGGTTCCAGCCCGCCCACGGCCAGGTGGCGGGCGTCGGCGGTGGCATAGTAATCGTAGTGGCTGCCGCCGTTCAGCAGCTCCTGTTCCAGCTTTGGTTCCCCGGCGCCGGCCAGTGCGTTGGCGCCGCAGATGGCGTTGAGGGCAAAGGCGCAGTCGGTAATGCTGAGGTCGATATGTCCACCGCGGCCAGTGCACTGGCGCCGGTACACGGCGGCGAGAATACCCATGACCGCATGGTGGGCGCCGCCGGCGATATCCGCTACCTGGGTGCCGCTGAGACTGGGGCCGCCGTCGCGCCGGCCCGAATAGCTGGCCAGGCCGGACAGAGCCAGGTAATTGATGTCGTGCCCGGCGCGGGCCCGCAGGGGGCCGCTGTGGCCATAGCCGGAGATGGAGCAATAGATCAGGTCTTCGCGGACCTGTTGCAGAGCGGCGTAATCCAGGCCCAGTTTGGCCATCACCCCGGGGCGGAACTGCGCCAACACTATGTCGTACTCGCTTAGCAGGCGCCGTATTATTTCTATGGCGCAGGGGTCTTTCAGGTTCAGTGCGAGAGATTTCTTGTTGCGATTGATGGTGGCGTGGGCCGCCGACGCGGCGCCAACCTTGGGGGGCAGGCTGCGCAGCAGGTCCGGACGCGTGGGGGATTCGATGCGCAGCACTGTGGCCCCCATATCCGCCAGCAGCATGCTGGCGTAGGGGCCCGGCAACAGGGTGGAGAAGTCGAGTATTTTAAGGCCGTTCAGTGGGCCCTGGATTTCCCTCATGGTCGTTTCGTCACCCGAGTGCCGCCCCCGATGTCAGTCCTTGAGCAACTCCCGGGAGATAATCACCTTCATAATCTCGTTGCTGCCGGCGTAAATACGCTGCACCCGCGCATCCGCCCAGGCGCGGGCGATAGGGTATTCCCACATGTAGCCGAAGCCCCCGTGCAACTGCACACATTCGTCCAGCAGTTTGCACTGGAAGTCGGTGGTCAACAGCTTGGCTTTGGCCGCGGTGGCCACGTCGAGCTTGCGCGCATAGTGCAATTCCAGGCAGCGGTCGACAAAAACCCTGAGTGCGGTCAGCTCGCTGGACAACTCCGCCAGCTTGAACTGGGTGTTTTGGAAGGCGGAGATGGGTTTGCCAAACGCCTTGCGTTCGCGCACATAGTCGATGGTCCACTGGAGAGCGGCCGCAGAGTTGGCTATGGCACCGATGGCCACGCTGAGCCGCTCCTGCGGCAGTTCCTGCATGAGGTAGACAAATCCTTTCCCCTCGGCCCCAAGCAGATTTTCCGCCGGTACCTCGACGTCGTCGAAGAAAAGCTCGGAAGTGTCCTGGGCCTTCATGCCGATTTTTTCCAGGTTGGTGCCCCTTCTGAATCCGGGCAGATCCGCTTCCACCAACAACAGGCTGATGCCGGAGGCGCCTTCGCCCGGATCGGTCTTGGCCACCACCACTACCAGGTCGGCCATCTGACCGTTGGTGATAAAGGTCTTGGAGCCGTTCAACACATAGTGATCGCCGCGCCGGACGGCGGTGGTGCGCACGCCCTGTAAGTCGGAGCCGGCACCCGGCTCGGTCATGGCGATGGCGGTGACTATCTCACCACTGATGCACCTGGGCAGGTAATTCTGTTTCTGATCGTCGGAGCCGTAATTGGCGATGTAGGGTACGGCGATATCGGAATGCAGCCCCCAGCCGATGCCGGTGAGACCCAGATGCGAGATCTCCTCGCCGATGATGGCGTTGTAGCCGAAGTCCAGTTCCAGCCCGCCGTAGGCCTCGGGAGCCTGGGGGCACAGGAAGCCCATTTCACCGGCCTTGTTCCACAGGGCGCGGTCCACCTGTCCGTCCTTTTCCCATTGGGGATGGTGGGGCACCGCTTCATTTTGCAGAAACTTGCGCACTGTATCGCGAAACTGCTCATGTTCTTGGGTGAATACGGTTCGGGGGATCATGGCGGGTCTCCGAATTTATTGCGGTTCATCTCTCAATTGTTGCCTTTTTGCGGCCAGAATCCGCAGTGATTCCGTCGGCTGCAGCCGCTGGCCGTAAACTTCGCTGAGCGCCAGGGCGCGGCGGCAGAAAGCCTCGGGGCCGTATTGATTGATATACTGCAGTGCGCCACCTGTCCAGGGCGGGAAACCAATACCGAAAATGGAGCCGATATTGGCATCGCGCACACTGCGCAGCACCCCTTCGTCATAGCAGCGCAGGGTTTCCAGGACCATGGTGAACAGCAGTCGCTCCTGCAGATCCCGCAGTGGCGGCTGTTCATCACTCGGGGGAAACTCTCTGCGCAGGGCCGGCCACAGACATTTCTTGCGATCCTCTGGGTAATCATAAAAACCGCCGCCCGCGGCTTTGCCGGCGCGGCCCAGGGCGAGCATGCGGTCGATGACCGTATCCGCCGGGTGGGCGGCGGGGACCCGGTTTTCCCGCCGTATGTCGGCCAGGGTCTGCTGGCGGATTTTCGCCATCAGTGCCAGCGACACTTCGTCACTCACCGCCAGTGGTCCCACGGGAAAGCCCGCCAGCAATGCCGCGTTTTCGATCAGGGCGGGGCTGACGCCCTCTCCCAGCATGGCGATGGCTTCACTGGTATAGCAGCCGAAAACCCGCGAAGTGAAAAAGCCGCGACTGTCGTTGACGACGATGGGTGTTTTGCCAATTTGCACGGCGAAGGCAAAGGCGCGGGCAATAGTGGCATCACTGGTGTGCTCACCGCGGATGATTTCCACCAGTGGCATTTTTTCCGCCGGTGAGAAGAAGTGCAGGCCGATAAAGTTTTGCGGCCGCTCCGCGGCCTCGGCGAGGCCGGTGATGGGCAGGGTGGAGGTGTTGGAAGCGAAAATGGCGTCCTCCGCCAGTTGCGCCTCGGTATCTGCAGTCACTCTCGCCTTGAGGGCGCGATCCTCAAATACGGCCTCGACAACCAGTTCGCAGCGGCGCAGATCCTCTGCCGCGGTGGTGGGGTGAATGCGGTCGAGGATGGCCTCCATGCCGGCTGTATCCATAGATCCCTGTTGCACACGTTTTTGCAGGGATTTTTCCGCGTAGTCTTTCCCCTTTGCGGCGGCTTCTGCGGAAACATCTTTCAGGACCACCTGGACACCCTTGGCGGCGCAGGCATAGGCGATTCCGGCGCCCATCATGCCGGCGCCGAGAATACCGACTTTGTTCAGGGGAGTGGTGTTTATCTCCCGCGCACTTGCTGGCAGAGAGGCGCCGGCCTTGATGGCGTTCAGACCGAACCAGAAACTGCCGATCATGTTTTTCGCCACCTGCCCACAGGCCAGCTGGACAAAGTAGCGGGATTCAATACGGGTGGCGGTGTCGAAATCCACCTGCGCCGCTTCCACCACCGTGGACAGGATAGCCGCCGGTGCCGGCTGGTGGGCACCGGCTCGCTGTCTCTGCATCGCTGGCGCCGCGATGAGAAACCGGGCATTGAGGGGATCTTTGGCATCGCCACCGGGCATCTGGTAACCGGGCCTGTCCCAGGGCTGCGACATGGCATCGCCGGCGTTGGCGAGGACAAAGGCGCGGGCGCGGTCCAGCAGTTCTCCCTCGTCTTTGGCCAGCTGGTGGATCAGGCCCGCTGCCAGGGCCCGGACCGGCGCCAGTTGCCTGCCCTCCAGTAAATAGGGCAGGGCGCTCTGCATGCCCAGCAGGCGCGACATGCGCACACAGCCGCCGCCTCCGGGGAGCAGCCCCAGGGTCACTTCCGGCAAGCCAATTTTTGTCGTGTGGCGGTCGATGGCGATACGGTGGTGGCAGCTCAGGGCAATTTCCCAGCCACCGCCGAGGGCGGCGCCGTTGATGGCCGCCACCACTGGCTTGCCCTGGGTTTCCAGCCAGCGCAGATCCTCTTTCAGTGCCTGGCACTGCTGGAACAGTTGCTGGGCATCGTCCTCGGTGGCGTTGTAGAGGCGGTTCAGATCCCCACCGGCAAAAAAACTGCTTTTGGCGGAGCGCACAATAATGCCAGTGTAGCCCCGGTCGGACAGCGCCTGTACCACAGAGCGCAGAGAGTTGGTGAAGTCGCCGTCCATGACGTTGGCGGAGGCGTTGGGATTGTCCAGAATCAGGTGGATTATGTTGTCGCTGTCTTTTTCTACGCGGATGGATTTCATGGTCTGCGCCCCGCTCTAAAGCCGCTCTATGACGGTGGCGACACCCATGCCGCCGCCCACGCACAGGGTCACCAGGCCGTAGCGCAGCTGGCGTCGCTCCAGTTCGTCGAGGAGTGTTCCGATCAGCATGGCGCCGGTGGCGCCCAGCGGGTGGCCCATGGCGATGGCGCCGCCGTTGACGTTGACTTTCTCGGGGTCGATATCCAATTCGCGCTGAAAGCGCAGCACCACTGCAGCGAAGGCCTCGTTAACCTCAAATAAATCGATATCCCCTGTTTTCAGCCCCGCTGCCGCGAGTGCTTTTAGGGTCGCGGGAGCCGGGCCGGTGAGCATGATGGTGGGATCGGTACCCACCACCGCGGCGGCAGCAATACGCGCGCGCGGGGTGAGACTCTGTTCCCTGCCCGCCCGCTCGCTGCCGATCAGCAACACCGCCGCACCGTCGGCGATGCCGGAGGAGTTGCCGGCGGTGTGCATATGTTGGATGCACTCCAGCTGGGGATAAGCTGCGCGGGCGACGCTATCGAACCCCACAGCACCCACTGCGGCAAACGACGGCTGCAATTGTGCCAGCCCCTCCAGGGAGGTGTCGGCGCGCACCAGTTGATCCCGCTGGAGAATGACCAGACCACTCTGGTCCCGCACCGGCACTAAAGATTTCCCGAAGGCGCCACAGGCCCAGGCGGCATCGGCCCTTTGCTGCGAGCGGAGGGCGAAGTTGTCCAGATCCTCGCGGTTGAAGCCATCGAGGGTGGCAATCAGGTCGGCACTGACCCCCTGGGGAATGAAACCGGTATCCAGTGCGGTGCGCGGGTCTGCCGACCAGGCGCCGCCATCGCTGCCCATGGGTACCCGCGACATGGATTCCACCCCGCCGGCCACGATCAGGTGTTCCCAGCCGGAGCGCACTTTGGCGGCCGCCAGATTCACCGCCTCGGCGCCGGACGCGCAAAAGCGGTTCAGGGTGACACCGCCCAGATCCCAGTCCCAGCCTGCGACCAGAGCGGCGGTCTTGGCGATGTCGGCACCCTGGTCGCCGATGGGGGTGACACAACCCAGCACTAGGTCGTCCAGTTGCCCCGTATCGAATTGAGAGCGGCTTTGCAGCGTGCCCAGCAGGCTGGCGAGGAGGCTTATGGGTTTGACTTCGTACAGTGCACCACCGGGCTTGCCCTTGCCCCGCGGCGTGCGGAGGGCGTCGTAAATATAAGCTTCGCTGGGCATGGCTCGGCCTCTCTTATCATTGATCCGGCACAGTCCGGCGCCGGGTCGGCACCCCGGCTGTTTTGTTTCTCCGCGCAACCGGCTGGCGCTGAGGTTACCTTAGTCCGGCTGCAGAGCGGCGCAATGACGACAGGCGCCAGCGGCAGTGACGTTGGCGCCTCGGGGAACGGAAAGCAGGATTGGTACCGCAGGTGTTGACCATAAAGCCACCGCTGAAAAATCGCAGTGGTTTATTCGGAATCGGACTAATACGCCGATGTGGTGGCCATACACTGAGTGGAGATGTTGAGCGGTATCCAGTGGTGAGGACAGATCATGGCCGACAATGTATTGGAGTTGGCGGGGCGTCAATTGGGTTCCCCGGGTCTGAATGCGCTCGGCAGTGCCCTGGGCCTGCCGTCGGGAGGAGAGGCGGCAGCGGTCGATAGTGGGGTGGCCTCAGTACTGGCGGGCATGCTGAACAAAAGTGAGAGCAAGACGGGGCTCACCAGTCTCTTTAAGGCGATCGCCGACAGCGATGAGCTGGATTTTGCCGCAATCAGTACTACCTTTGGCGACGCAGCCGGGATGAGCGGCCTGCAGCAGACCGGGGGCAAGGTGCTGGAATGCCTGTTTGGCAGCAAGGCCGCCGATGTGGGCGGTTTGCTGGCGGGCAGCCTGGGAGTTGGCAAGAATACCGGACTGGGCCTGTTGCAAGTGGCCGCTCCGGTGGTGATGTCGCTGTTCAGTACCAGGGTCAGGGACGGTGGCCTCGACATGGGTGGCTTTGCCACCCTTTTGTTTAGCCAGAAAACAATTATTCAGGACAAGCTGCCCGACGGCTTGTTGAAAACCATCGGGGTACACGAGTTCGCGGACCTGGGGCAGCATCTGGAGCCCCATGGCCACCGGGAGCCCCTCACAGTGCGCCCGCGAAAACCGGTCGACAAGGGCAGGGGTTTCGGCAAGTGGGTCTGGCCACTGCTGATCGTGCTGGCGGTGCTTTACAGCCTCAATTTGTGCGCGCGCCGGGATGCCGGCAGGGAGAGTAATGGCGCCATAGTCCTGGAGGAGGAACAGCTGGTGGTGGAGACTGCGCCGGATTTTGCCCGCAGTCTGCGTGACCATATCGCCGGCGCCGAGCGCGACCCCAACCCCAACCGTACTTTTCCCCTGGGCATCCGCTTCGGCGAACACAATGCCACCGCCACCAGCAGCTCTGTGCCGGATGTGCAGGCCTTGGCAGCGATCATGACCGAATATCCGGGCCTCTCTATCGTCATCAGCGGCCATGCCTCAGGGGAGGGGAGTGAGGCGGCCAATCGCAAGCTGGCGCAGGAGCGCGCCGACACAGTGCGACAAATGCTTTTGAGGTTGGGTATAGCCCCCAACCGGATTGGTGCTGCCGCTATGGATTCCGCCGGATCACCGGCAGGTAGGGACGGCGCGCAAGGCGGACAGGAGAGCCACCCCATTACCGTCCGGGTGGTGACGGTCCGCTAACCTCTGAGCGACGTTGTTACCCGCTGACTGCGAATACCTGCTTTAGCGCCCCGCGTTGTTGCGATATTTGTCTCGATAGGCGCCCGGTGCCAGGCCGGTCCATTTTTTGAAGGCGCGATTGAAGGCGCTGGGCTCGGAAAAGCCCAGCCGCTCCGCTATTTCCGCCACAGCGGTTTCCTGCTGCTTCAACTGGTATACCGCCATGTCGCGGCGCACCGAGTCCTTGATGTCCTGCCAGCTGTTGCCCTCTTCCTTTAAGCGCCGGCGCAGGGTTTGCGGGGACGTGTGCATCCGCGCCGCCACACCGTCGAGGGACAGGTTTTCCACCGTATCCTGTTGTTGCAGCATGCGGCGGACACGGCCGGTGTAACTGTTGTCAGATTTGTATTGCGTCAACAGGCATTCCGGCGCGCGGGCGAGAAATTCCCCCAATTGCTGCTCATCCCGCACCAGCGGCATCTGCAGATAGCGGGTGCTGAATACCAGGCAGGTCTCCCGCTGGTGAAAGTAGTGCCGGCAGGGAAACATGTCACTGTAGTCCTCGCCGTAGTCCGGTGGCGGAAAGGCCAGGTGCACACGCTCCAGCAGGATAGTGCGGTCGATCAACCAGCTGAAAAAGCGCAGCCAGATAACGGCGATGGATTCAACGAAAATCTGGTTTGGCAACTGCCGGCGGTTGCTGTGGTGGATCAGCAGGCGCGCCTCCTCACCGTCTTCCACCAGTTTTATGTGGAGGTCGTCACAGACCATGGCCACGAAACGGCCCGAGCGCGCCAGGGCCCGTCTCAGGTTGGGGCTGCTGAGCAGGGCGTGCCCCATCATGGCGAAGGTGCCGGGGAGCCAGGGGCGGGAGAGAAAACCGCCGGACTCGTCGCCCAGTAAATCCCATTCGCGGCGCAACAGGCTGGCGACTTTTTCCCGGCCGATGCGGCAGTCCGCGTCGTCCAGCCGTACGGGGTCTATCCCCGAGTCCAGCAGCAGTTGTTGTGTGTCCAGGCCCGCCGCACGGGCTCCCGCCAGTTGTGCCTTCAGTGCAGTGGCGAGAATACCCGGCTGCACTTCGCTCGGTATCTGAGTCTCGGTTTCCACAGTCTCAGTCCTCGATCTTGTCCTGCACCGACAATGGATCGCCGGTGTGGCCTGGGATTATGCGCCAAGCAGTGCTGAAAGTCAGGCCAGTCTTGCGGCCCTGTCCGGGAGTAAGCCAAACAGGCCCTGTTCAGGTGCATCCTGTGTCTGATCCTCTGTGGTTGCTGCGGGCCTCGCTTCCGCAGTGTGAATACAAAGCCTGGGCAGGTGGGAAGGGTCGCTCGCTTCGCGAATGGCGGCCCCATGGCCGCCCGGAAGGGTGAGCTGGGAATCGCACTGTGTTACAACAGTGTTCCAGGTAACGGTGGAAGTGGATTATGTCTCTGCAACTGGAAAGCCAGCTCAACCCAACAATTTGTCGGCGGATGTTGATCGCCTACCTGATTGAACTGCTGCCCAAAGCCAATAATCCGGCTCTGGAAGAGGCCACTGGCTGGCCGCGACGCACGGTACAGGACATCATCGCCAAGGGATTGCCCGGGCATGGCGCCCGGGTCGAGTTCATACAGGAGGGAGTGCGCAACAACGACGGTTACTATGTGCTGCGCGACTGGGGTTCTTTTGACCGGCAGTGGGTGCGCGAACACCTGCCGGCAATCCGTCGGGCACTGGGGGTGCCCGCGGACTGATACAGGCCCAGACAGCTGCCGGTGGCGGCAGCTGAATCTACTCGGCGGGTTGCGCGGCCTGCTGCAGAATCTTGTTGACCCTTTCCAGCAGCGCCGGATTGTTTCTCAGGCTGGCGGCAATCTGTTGATACTCCTCCTTGGACAGGCCGGCCTGATTGATCGCCGCCACCATTTTCCCCTGGGCTTCCCGGTTGATGGCTTCCGCCTCCTGAATATCCGCCGCAGCCTGCAACTTGGGCGCATATTCGCGGCTCAGGACGACGATGGCCTGGTAGGCGCTGGCAAACTGCTGCAGCTTGGGCTCGCTGTAGGCCGGCGCTTTCGCTTCCGTTGTCTGGGCCTGGACCGCGGCGGTGGGAAGGGCCAGCAGCAGCGCCACCAGCGCCAGGCAGTGGAGGAGAGTTTTCATTGTGCACCTTTGGCAATACTGGGGACGCTTTTGCCGGTAGAGAAGGCGCCCAGCGTCGTAAATGGGCTGCAACCGCGCTCTTTCGCAGCAAAAAGCGCCTGATGGTCAGTTCAGGGTAGCCAATCTGACCAGTGGTTTGCGTCTTTTGCTGCCAGAAGGAAAGATATGGCCCCAAATTGGATTGGCACTGTGGGAAGCCCGGGGCGGAGCTAAAAAATCCCCAGAAACCTGCCCCGTTTGGGCAGGGATTCCTCACATCCCGCCAGCTGGCGCCGATAGGTGCGGGCCTGGGCGGAGACCTTTTTGGATACCCCTTTCAGCCAGGCCTTGTTGCGGAAACTGCGGCGGTTAAAGCCGCCGTGACCCTCGTGGTAGGCCAGGTAGAGGTGGTAGGTATCGTCTGTGCGAATGCGGCACTGCCTGGCGCTGGTGTTGTTGTACCAGCCGACAAAATCGATCGCATCCCCGAAATCGTCCCGGTCCGCGCCGTAATTGCCGGAGGCGCGTTCATAGGTTTGCCAGGTAGTGCCGAGAGCCTGTGGGTAACCGTAGGCATCGGATGGTCGAGGGCCGGGGATAAAGCCCAGGATCTTGGTGCGGGGGGGGCGCGCATCGTGCACAAAACGGGATTCCTGGTGCAGCACCGCCATCATTATGGGGATGGAGGATCCCCACTTGCGCTCTGCCTTTTTGGCGTCCCGGTACCAGTGTTTCTTTTCGCGGAAAATGGCACAGATATCGCCGGTATTGCTCGGAGGCGTGGTGGTGCAGCCGGCCAGTGACCCCGCTGTCCCCAGTATCAGTATCAACAGCCGGCATTTTATTGTTGTGGCGTCCATGGTGGCTTGGCATCCATATCAGTTTGGCATTTATTTGGCGGTGATTGTCTTTACCCCGGAGCTGGTTCCCAGCAACAGCAGGTCCGCGGGCCGCTGGGCAAAGATACCGTTGGTTACCACCCCGGTGAGATTGTTGATGGCCCGCTCGAGCTGTGGCGGATCGGTAATACACAGGTTGTGTACGTCGAGGATGACATTGCCATTGTCGGTAGTCACGCCCTCGCGGTAGACAGGATCGCCGCCCAATTTGACGATCTCACGACCCACCAGGGAGCGCGCCATGGGAATCACCTCCACCGGCAGGGGAAAGCGGCCCAGTACCGGAACCCATTTGCTCTCGTCGGCGATGCAGACAAACTCGCCGGCGCAGGCGGCAACTATTTTCTCCCGCGTCAGCGCCGCACCGCCGCCCTTGATCAGCTGCAGGGCGGCATTGGTTTCGTCGGCACCATCCACGTACACCTGAATGTCGTCCACGCTGTTGAGATCGTAAACCGGGATGCCGTGGGCCCGGAGGCGCTGTGCCGACGCCTCGGAGCTGGCGACGGCACCGTCGAAGCGGCCTTTCAGTTCCGCCAGCAGGTCGATGAAAAAATTGGCGGTGGAGCCGGTGCCCACGCCGATGATGGAGCGCGGCTCCAGTTTGGGGGCGATATAGTGGATGGCGGCACCCGCGGTGGCGCGTTTGAGTTGGTCCTGGGTCATGATAGGGTAGCTTTCCGCAATTTTTTCCGGCTATATGCCATTTTTGTGAAAATAATGTTCGCGCAGTTGGCTTTGAGGTGGCATTGCTGCTGTTGCAGGGTTAGACTGGCACCTTGTGCCACCTGTTGTCACGCCCGGCCCCAGGCACTGATTTTAACTGTTACCACGACCGATTCATCCAATGCCCGAGTCTTACATCAAGCGCATTTTAGACGCGCGGATTTACGATGTCGCCACCGAAACACCGCTGGACGTTCTGGGGGCCCTGTCCCATCGCCTGCACAACCGGATTCTGCTCAAGCGCGAGGATCTGCAGCCGGTGTTCTCCTTCAAGATTCGCGGCGCTTACAACAAACTGCTGCGGCTGCCGGCGGAGCAGCGGGCGCGGGGCGTAATTGCCGCGTCTGCCGGCAACCACGCCCAGGGGCTGGCGATGGGGGCGGCACAGTTGGGTGTGCGCGCCACCATAGTCATGCCGACCACAACACCGCAGATCAAAGTCAACGCGGTGCGTATGCGCGGTGCCGAGGTGGTGCTGTGGGGCGATAGTTTTGACGAGGCGGCGGCGCACGCCCACCGGCTGGTGGAGGAGCGCGGCCTGGTGCCCGTGCATCCCTACGATGATCCGGATGTGATCGCCGGACAGGGCACTGTCGCCATGGAACTGCTGCGGCAGCACTCCGGTCGTCTGGATGCGGTTTTTATTCCGGTTGGCGGCGGCGGTCTGGCCGCGGGTATGGCAGCTTATATCAAGTATGTGCGACCGGAGGTGAAAGTATTTGCCGTGGAGCCGGAGGAGGCGGCCTGTCTCGAGGCGGCACTGGCGGCCAATACCCGGGTGCGCCTGCCCCAGGTGGGGCTCTTCGCCGACGGGGTGGCGGTGGCGCAGATAGGCAGCGAGACTTTCCGCGTACTGCGGGAGACGGTGGATGGAGTCATTACTGTTTCCACCGACGAGATGTGCGCGGCAATCAAAGACATTTTCGAAGGTACCCGCTCCATTGCCGAGCCAGCCGGTGCCGTCGGGCTGGCGGGCCTGAAGAAGTATATCGAGCAGAATCGCTGCAGCAATGCCGTGCTGGCGACAGTCTGCAGCGGTGCCAACATCAACTTCGACCGCTTGCGGTATATCAGTGAGCGCACCGAAACCGGTGAGCGGCGCGAGGCGGTGCTGGCGGTTACGATTCCCGAGCGCCCCGGCAGCTACCTGCAGTTTTGCCGGGACCTGGGGGACAGGGCCATCACCGAGTTCAACTACCGCTACGCCAATAGCGGTGAGGCGCATATCTTTGTGGGCGTGCAGGTGACGGCGGACGGCGACCGCCGCCGCACGGTGGAGGGGCTCTCGGCCGCCGGCTACAGCGTGACTGACCTCACGGACGACGAGATGGCCAAGCTGCATATCCGCCACCTTGTCGGCGGGCGGGCCGCGGGTCTGGAAAACGAGGTGGTGTACCGGTTCGAGTTTCCCGAGCGCCCCGGTGCCCTGCGCAAGTTCCTGGAGCAGCTGGCGGGGCGCTGGAATATCACCCTGTTTCACTATCGCAACCACGGCGCCGCCTATGGCCGGGTCCTGGTGGGCCTGCAGGTGCGCCCGGCGGAGCGCGGCGAACTGCAGGCGCTGCTGCAGCAACTGCAGTTTCCCTTCTGGGACGAGACGGACAGTCCCGCCTACCGTTTCTTTCTGGCCAGTTGAAGCTGGGGGACGGTGAGGGCCAAGTGACTGCCCGGCAGGGGCGCGACTGAACTTTTTCAGGTGAAAACGCGACAGTTTTCACAAAATTCCGCTGGAGATCCGTTATTATTTGCTTGGCGGACAATTATTTTGCCAATTGTGGAACCTTTGCGTTGAGCCGAATCTAATGCAGGGTGAAACACCGATAATAAAAGTATATATCCTACAGGATGGTCCTTATGAAACCCGATGCACTGACAATCGCTGTGGTTGTCTTTGTCGCGGGCGTCCTGCTGAGTAGTGTCGGCCTGACCGAGGTTTTCGCTTCGGATCCGGAACCGCCGGCGGCCCTGCAGCAGGGGGTGGTGACGCGCTGAGCGTACACCTGGCCCGCAGTTAAAAAAGCCGAGTGCCTTGTGCCCTCGGCTTTTTTATTGGGTTTTCAGCGGCAGGGGTAAAGGCGCCGGTCGGTCACTACCGCCTGCAGTGGTATGTCCCAGCTGTCAGTGGGCAGTTTCCCCACACACTGAAATTGATGGGCCACCCCCACCAGGTCCGGGCCGGCGCCCCGCAACAATCCTTTGAGGGCGAAGGTGCGGTCGTAAAAGCCGGCCCCCATTCCCAGCCGGGCACCACCGGCATCGAAGGCCACCAGTGGCAGCAAGACCAGGTCGAGCTGTTGCGGCGGCCGACTGTGGCCCTGCAGCGGCTCGGGTATCTGGAAGCGGTTGCGGTAGCCGGGGCTGTCACCCCGCCAGCGACGGAAATGCAGCTGTGGCCGCGGGGTGGGTGCCAGCACCGGCAGATAAAAGTATTTGTTGGGGTGGCGTTGCAGCAGCCCGCGAATATCCACCTCTCCGTCCATGGGCCAGTAGATGCCGATGTGTCGCGCGCGCAGCAACTGTGGCGTGCGTTGCAGGTGGTTGATCACGTTGCGCCCGTTCAGGCGCTGCTGATAGACGCTGAGGCTGCGTCGCGCGGAACGCATATGGCGGCGCAGTTGCACTTTGCTTTCCGTCATAGTGTCAGGCGTCTGGGAAAAGAATCCGGAGGGAGGAGTGTTTAAGGGCCCCGAGTGTGCGGCTGCAGACATAGCCTTGAACCGTAGGGTTCAAGGAGGTGGCTTCAGGAATACAAAAGGCTTTCCGCTGCGTGGCGGACCTGCACACCAGCATCCGCTGGAAGCCCCCATGATCGGATTATCGGCTCGAGGACATAGTCAACTGGCCAACACCCCAGGGTCTAAAAATTATAACCCGTGTCGCTGCAAAAGGGTAACAACGATGGCGGTTGCGAAAGCGTTGTTGACTGGCCCTGTAAATCCTGCGACCGGGCCAAAGCGGAACCCAACCGCGCGTTGATGCCAGCCGCTGGAAAGCGCCGGGTACAGCGGGTTTTACCAGTCGGGGTGAGAGGTAGTGGGAAGACCAGGTCGCTTTTGAGAATCAGGTTTCGCCCGAGTCGATTTCACTGAGCGCGGAGCGCACCTTGTCCCGCAGCCGCGAGACCATTTCCTGCTCCAGGGGTGCCCGGATCAGTTCCGCCTTGGCCTGAATCAGCTCGTGGGCGATGTTGAGAGCCGCCATCACTGCGATACGCTCGAGGCCAACCACCGAGCCACTCGCGCGAATGCGCGACATACGCTCGTGCAGCAGGCGGGCCGACGCCTGAAGCTCCGCGCGCTCCTCTTCGGTGCAGGCGACACGGTAGTCTTTGTCGAGGATGGAGACCGATACGGTTTCCAGGGTCGGTTTTGCGTCACCCATCAGGAATCTTGCGCTAGCCCTTTGAGGCGGTTGATCATGGACTCTACCCGACTGCGGGCCACTTCATTATTTTTTACCAGGCGCTGCCGCTCCTGCTGCCACTCGGTTTCCTGCCGGCGCAGTTCGCGATTGTCCTTCGCGAGCTGCTGGCAGCGCGCGATGAGCGTATCCACCGTGCTTTCTAACGCTTGTAACTTGTCCATATTTCCCGCGTCTTATGTCCGTGCCCCATTGGCTCGCAGCGGGACAGACTGCGAGGGATTCCGCTACTATATTGCCGCTGTATGGGGTGGTCAATCGCCCCGCCTTGTCGGGCCTGTGCAATTCTAATCCCGACCTCGCCTGTCTGCTGTCGACTGATTCCGCTTGCGGTAGAAAACGACAAGTTGCATAAAGTTTGAACGAAATTTCAGGAAGTGATTATGAGCGCCGCTCCGCCCAGCTACGATACCCTCTCCGCAGCTATTCTCGCAGCGGGCGGCGAGAGCGATCCCAGTGAATTGCACGGTTTTGTATGCGGCCTCCTGTGCGCCGAGAAAGCACCGGATAGCAGCTTTTGGCAGGGTGAGCTGGCCCGGATACTGGCACTCGAAGCGGTGCCGGCGGCACTGGAAAATTCCATGGCGCGATTGGCCCAGGTCAGCGCTGAACGCTTGCGGGACGATAGTTTTGAGTTTCAGCTGCTGCTCCCGGACGATAGTGGCATAGACCTGCGCGCCCAGTCACTGGGGCAGTGGTGTCAGGGATTCCTGCACGGTTTAGGTGTCGGGGCGCCGCCGGGGATAAAGTCGCCCGGTTGTCGCGAGGCGCTGCAGGATTTGAGCGAGATAGCTCAGATCGATGCCTTGGGGGTGGAGGAGTCCGGGGAGGCGGAGCAGCAGTTGTTGCAGGTACAGGAATATGTGCGTGTGGCGGTGCTGACTATCTTTACCGAGATTGTGCAGATCGGCGGCGCCGATCAGGGCAGTAACACCCGCGGCCAATGAGCATCGGCAAGCGAGAATACGCCCGCCGTCGCGCGCGCCTGATCGCCGGGCTGCCGCAGGGCAGCCTTGCTGTGGTGCCCGCGGCGCGGGAGCAGCTGCGCTCCCGGGACACCTATTTTCCCTTTCGTCAGGATAGCGATTTCCTCTATCTGACCGGATTTGCCGAGCCGGAGGCACTGTTGGTGCTGGTGCCGGACCGGGCTCAGGGACGGGAGCTGCTGTTTTGCCGCGAGCGCAACGCGGACAAGGAGCTTTGGGACGGGCCGCGCCTGGGGCCGGAAAGGGCCGCCGAGCAGTGCGGTCTCTGCGATGCTTTCCCGATCAGTGACCTGGACGACATTCTGCCGGGCCTGCTGGAGGGACGCACGCGGGTCTATTATACGTTCGGGCGCTACCCGCAGCTGGATCGGCGCTTGCAGCGCTATCTGCACACCATAGGCCGGGCGCCGGGCAGTGCCGGGGTGCCGGAGCTGGTGGACCTCGACCGCCAGTTGCACGATTTGCGTCTGATCAAAAGTGCGCAGGAAGTGCGCCTGATGCAGAGTGCGGCGGAAATCACCGCGGAGGCCCACTGCCGGGCCATGCGCCGTTGCCGCGCGGGCCTGTATGAGTTTCAACTGGAAGCGGAGATTCTGCACACCTTCGTCGGTGCCGGCGCCCGCCAACCCGCCTACCCGACAATCGTCGGCGGCGGCACAAATGCGCTGGTGATGCACTATTGCAGCAACAATGCGGTGTTGAAAAACGGCGACCTCGTGCTGGTGGATGCCGGTTGTGAGCACCGCGGTTACACCGCCGACGTGACCCGGACCTACCCGGTCAACGGGCGTTTCAGCGGTGAGCAGAAGGCCCTGTATGAAATCGTGCTGGCGGGCCAGGCGGCGGCCATCGACAAGATTCGCCTGGGTGCCCACTGGGACCACCCGCATATGGCCAGTGTGGAGGTGATTACCCGCGGTTTGGTGGACCTGGGCCTGCTGCGGGGTGACGTTAGCGGGCTGATTGAGGCGGGTGCCTACCGCCGCTTCTATATGCACCGGACCGGCCACTGGCTGGGGATGGATGTGCACGATGTGGGCGATTACCGGGTACACGGCCAGTGGCGCCAGCTGGAACCGGGGATGGTGATGACGGTAGAGCCGGGTATTTATATCGCCGCGGACGATGACCAGGCACCGGAGCGGTATCGCGGCATAGGTATCCGGGTTGAGGACGATGTGGCGCTGATGAAATCCGGTCCTCTGGTGCTGTCATCCGCCGCACCCAAGACGGTGGCGGAAATTGAGTACACTATGCGCCAGGGTGTAGTGCAGGAGGAATTGTGGTGAAGCTTGGGTCCCGCATCGATGTGGCCATCGTCGGCGGAGGCATGGCCGGTGCCAGCCTGGCACTGCTGTTGGCAAAGTTTTGCCCCAATCTCTCGGTGGCACTTCTGGAGCAGCGCCCATTGATGGACCCGGGTGCCAGCATTGCGCTACCGAGTTTTGACACCCGTGCGACGGCTCTGGCGGCGGGGAGTCTGCAGTTGTTCGATGAGCTGGGTCTCTGGCCGCAACTAAAGCCCTACTGCGCGCCTATCTCCCGGGTCAGGGTCAGTGACCGCGGGCGCGCAGCGGGCGTGGCCTTCACTGCAGACAAACAGCGGCGGGCCAGCTTTGCCGGTATGTTGGGTGCGGTGATCGAAAATGCGGCGCTGGGACCGGTTCTGTATCGCGCCCTGGCGCAACTGCCGGTAACGCTGGTGTCCCCGGCGCAGGTGGAGCGGGTGCGCGTCTGCGATCAAGGGGTGGATTTAGGCTGGCAGGGTGAGGACGGACCCGGCTGTCTTGCAGCGCGCCTGCTGGTGGTTGCGGACGGTGTCGACTCACCCCTGTGCCGGCAGTTGGGCATTGAAACCGAGAGGGTCGAGTATCGACAGAGGGCGTTGGTGGCCACACTCGCCACCCAGCGGGATCACGGCGGCGTCGCCTACGAGCGCTTCACGGACCGGGGCCCCATGGCGATGCTGCCGCTTCCGCGACGGGACGGCAGCCACCGCATGGCCCTGGTGTGGACCTGTCCCGAAGAGGACGCCGGCGAGTTGCAGGCGCTGTCACCGGCGGCATTTGTTCAGCGGGTACAGTCTGCATTCGGCTGGCGCGCCGGGCGTATCCTCAGGTCGGGGGAGCTACAGGGGTATCCCCTGAGCCTGCATGTGGCCCGGGAGCAGTGGCGGCGCAATCTGGTACTGCTGGGGAACTGCGCCCATTTTCTGCACCCGGTGGCGGGGCAGGGATTTAACCTGACCCTGCGCGACAGCTACCACCTGGCGACGACACTGGCTGCGGGTTGTTGTACGGGTGAGTCACCCGGTCAACTAAACTTGCTGGAGGAATACGGCCGCGCGCGTCGACTCGACCAGCAGCTGACCATCGGATTCAGCGACCGCGTGCCCGCCCTGTTCGCAGCGCCGGGATTGCTGGCGGGCGGCCTGCGCCAGGCGGGGCTGCTGGGATTAAATCTTGCCCCATCCCTGCGGGCGAGCTTTATCGGCCAGGCGGCGGGTTTTGGGCTTTAACAGGCTGTTGAAAAAATAGTTTTCAACAGCCCGCTGTACCGAACAGGGATGCTCGGATCGCAAATCCAGTGTGCAACTGTTTGATTTGTAGTGGAGGCTTTGCGGACATGGGCCGCAAAACCGGGTTGAGATAAGGCAGGGGAAGGCTTTTTCAACAATCTATACAAGGGCCCGCGGACCGGTGCGGAAACATTGGAAACAGGACGCCATGAGCAGACGACGGCTGGATATTGTGATTGTGGGCGCGGGCATGGTCGGCCTGACCCAGGCCGCCCTGCTGGCAGTGCGCCACCCGCAGCTGCGCATCGGGGTGCTGGAGGCGTCCACCGATGCGCCGCGGATTGCGCCACAGCACTATGATCCAAGGGTAGTGGCCCTGACCAAGGGGTCCCAGAATCTGCTCGAGGAGGTGGGTGTCTGGGGTGAAACCACAGCCCGGCGCGCCTGCCCCTATACGGTGATGCGGGTTTGGGATGCCGACGGCACCGGCTCTGTGTGTTTCAACAGTCGCGACGTGCAGATGCCGAATCTGGGACACATTGTGGAAAACAATGTGCTCACGGCCGCTCTTTGGGCCAGGGTGGCGGAGCTGTCCAATGTCGAGATGGTGACTGGCTTCCGGCTGGAGAACTGGTGGCGCGACTGTGGCCACTGGTTTCTGCAACCCCGCAGAGATGACGAGAATGTGATCGAGGGGCTGCAGGAAAACGTCGACACGGTGAGTACCCGCCTGCTGATCGGCGCCGACGGCGCGCGCTCCCGGGTAAGGGATCTGCTGCGTATCCGCGCAAGCGACACCGTCTATCGCCAGATGGCGCTGGTCTGTATCGCCCGCTGCGAGCGCAACCACCAGCACACCGCCTGGCAGCGCTTTCTAAAGAGCGGTCCGCTGGCGTTCCTGCCGTTGGAGGGCCTGGGGGATGACAATCACTGCGCAGTCGTCTGGTCGGCGGACGACGAACTGGCGCGCGAGCTGCTGATGCTCGACGACGCTGCCTTCGCCCTGAACCTGGAGAAGGCATTCGAGAGCCGCCTGGGGGCGGTGGAGTCGGTCGGCGAACGCCTTTCCTTTCCCCTGCGGGCGCGCCATGCGGAGCGCTATTCCGGCCCGGGCGCAGCACTGATCGGTGACGCCGCGCACAGTATCCACCCCCTGGCCGGCCAGGGAGCCAACCTCGGCTTGCAGGATGTGCGGGTGTTGAGCGAGGAAATAGCGCGCGCACTCAAGCGGGGGCTTGAGCCATCCGATGCATCGGTGCTGTCGCGTTACCAGCGCCGCTGCCGCGGTGAGAATGCGGCGACACTGAAAGCGATGAGCACCTTCAAGTCACTGTTTGGTGCCGGGGACCTGCACTGGCGCTGGCTGCGCAATACCGGGCTCAATATGGTGGACGCCAGCCCGCTGCTGAAAAAGCGTATTATCCTCCGAGCTATGGCGGTGTGACGCCGGCGGAGGGGAGTGGCACCTGTCGCTGAGGCCCTGTTTTTTCGCGCCGGTTTACTTTAGTCTCATCCTTCTGGTCCCTGACCTGTAACCGCAATCTAAAAAGGCACCGGCCTTGGACGACTGGATTCCCGTTCGTGAATTTCCCCTCAATCAGGATCTGGCGGAGCTGGCACAGTTTATCCAGCGCTGCCGGCTGCCCCTGCGTATTTCCGAGGTGAACAACTGTCAACTGCTGACCACTCTGGATCCGGCGCTGCACCGCTTGTTGCCGCCGCTTCTGGACCGCTGGCAGGCGGGGGAAATCAGCCTTGCGGATATCCGTGTGGGGCCGGCCGCTAACCTATCTGAAGTCGATGCAGCCACCGAGAAAGACAGCGGGGCGGCAAAGCGTGCGCCGATAGCGGTGCCGCTGCCCAGTTGGCCGCTGAACAGGACCCCTCTCTGTCTGGTGCTGATTGCGCTGTGTTTTGTCGGCTGGTTGCTGTTGCGGGAAAATCTGGTGCAGGCACTGCTGATTTTTCCCGATCGGGGCGGCGGCCTGGGCCTGCCGCAGTCGACACTGGCGTGGCATCTCGAGCGGGGGGAATACTGGCGGCTGTGGTCGCCGGCCATGGTGCATTTTTCCCTCCCCCACGCCCTCTTTAATGCCCTCGGGATCTGGATACTGGGGCGCCCGCTGGAGGTTCGCGCCGGTACACTGACCTTTGCACTCCTGGTGGGTATCAGCGCACCGGTGTCCAATCTGGCGCAGTATTTCTGGGCTCCCGAGACCTTGTTTGGCGGCATGTCCGGCGTGGTCTACGCCCTGGTGGGCAGTGTGGCGGTGCTGCGCTATCGCTACCCCCAGTGGCGCGATGTCCCCTCGGGGCTGGTGGTGCTGGCGTTGGCTTGGCTGCTGTTGTGTGCCAGTGGCATAGTCACCTGGGTGTTCGGCGTGGGCGTTGCCAATGCGGCCCATATCGGCGGCTTTATCTGTGGCTTCCTGCTGGCCTGGCTCTATATTCTGGCTGGCGGGGGGCGATATTTCTCCGCGCCGCAAAGCGCTGCCGCGGTCGATGGAAAAGATACGGAAAACCGATGATCCTGCTGTTTGTCTATGTTCTGATTGCCCTCGGCTTCTCATTTTTGTGTTCCATCGCCGAGTCCGTCATCCTCAGTGTGACGACGCCTTATATCAGTCTGCTGGAGCGCGAGGGCCACAGGGCGGGCCCGGTGCTGCGCAGACTCAAAGGGGACATCAACGCGCCCCTGGCGGCCATTCTGACTCTGAACACCATCGCCCACACCGCCGGTGCCGCCGGCGCCGGTGCACAGGCGGCAGCGGTGTTCGGCAGCCAGTACCTGGGTATTGCGTCCGCTATCCTGACATTGCTGATACTGGTCTTCTCCGAGATTATCCCCAAGACTCTGGGCACTTTTTACTGGCGGCAGCTGGCACCGGCGACGGCCTATGGCCTGCGTTTTTTGGTGTGGGTGCTTTTCCCGTTCGTAAAAATGTCCGAGTGGCTCACCCGCGGCTTGTCCCACGGCCCGACGCTCACCGGATTCAGCCGCGAGGAATTTGCGGTGATGGCGGAGCTCGGCCGCGCGGAGGGGCAGCTGGAGGAGCGCGAGTCCAGTATTTTGCGCAACCTGTTTTTCACTCTGCAGGACCAATCGGTGCGGGAGGTGATGACGCCGCGCACCGTGGTGTTTTCCCTGTCTCAGGACGCGACTATCGGCGAGGCTTACGAGGAGGTGGAGAAAAGCCGCTTTTCCCGTATCCCGATCTACGAGCGCGGCGATCCCGTGTGTGTGGTGGGGTTTGTGTTGAAACAGGACCTGCTGATGGCCTACCTCAGCGGCCAGCGGGATGAAAAGCTGGCCGATTTCCGCCGCGACATGCTGATGCTGCCGGAAACGGCGACCATTTATCAGGCGTTTCAGAAGATGCTTGCGCGGCGGGTGCAAATCAGCGCAGTACTGGATGAGTACGGCGGGCTCGAGGGGCTGGTAACGCTGGAGGACCTGCTGGAGACACTGCTCGGGGAGGAGATTGTCGACGAAGCGGACCGGACGCCCGATCGCCAGGAACTGGCAAAGCGGTTGTGGCGCTGGCGCTCCAAACGCCACGGACTCAAGGTCGACACCAGTGAGGAGGAAAAGGATGATGCGGACACCGATTCGGGTGAGGGCGACAAGTCCGGCCGCGACCATTAACCCGGCGGACTGTTAGTTGCCGGATTAATGGCGATCAGTATGACGCAACCAGCCGCTGGAGGGCGGCACTGCTCTGGAAAGCGCACCAGTGGCGCCGGTAGAATACGCGGCTTCGATAGCACTGACGTTGAGAAGAAAGATGGGAAACAGAACGCCTCTATATGACGCACATGCCGCCATGGGCGGCAAACTGGTGGACTTTGGTGGCTGGGATATGCCCTTGCACTATGGTTCGCAGTTGGAGGAGCACAATAAGGTGCGCAGTGCCGCGGGTATGTTCGACGTCTCGCATATGACGGTGGTGGATATAGACGGTGAGGGTGCGCGGGACTATCTGCGCCACCTGCTGGCCAACGACGTGGCCAAACTCGACGGTCGGCCCGGCAAGGCTCTCTATACCGGAATGCTCAATGAGAGGGGTGGCGTAATCGATGATTTGATCGTCTACCTGCGCGACCCCGGTTACCGGTTAGTGGTGAACTGCGCCACGCGCGAAAAGGATCTGGCGTGGATGCGACAGCAGGCGGCAGCTTTCGACGTAACCCTGAGTGAGCGCCCGCAGCTGGCGATGGTGGCGGTTCAGGGGCCGGAGGCAATTGACAGGGCCAAGCAGGTATTGGGCATCGAGTGGACGGCGGCGATAGACGGATTGAAACCCTTTCACAGTGCGGTGGCAGGGGAGTGGTTCGTGGCCCGCACTGGCTATACCGGTGAAGACGGCCTCGAAATCATGTTGCCGGGGGAGGATGCCGAGGGGTTTTGGCGCGCGCTGGCGGAAGCGGGCGTGGCGCCCTGCGGGCTGGGCGCCCGGGATACACTGCGCCTGGAGGCCGGTATGAACCTCTATGGCCACGAGATGGACGAGGATACCTCGCCGCTGGCAGCCAATATGGGCTGGACCATCGCCTGGGAGCCGGCGGAACGGGACTTTATCGGTCGCGCCGCACTGGAACGGGAAAAGGCCGCCGGTCCCGGCGAGAAGCTGGTAGGGCTGGTACTGGCGGAGCGCGGTGTGTTGCGCGCGGGGCAAGCGGTGGTAGTGGAGGGGAGCGAGAAGCGGGGTATCGTCACCAGCGGCACCTTTTCCCCCACTTTGGGTCACTCAGTGGCACTGGCCCGGGTGCCTGCCGCCACCGGCGATACGGCGCAGGTGGAAATCCGCAACAAGCTGGTACCGGTGAAAGTTGTGAAACCCTGTTTCGTGCGCAACGGCGAGTCCCTGGTCTGACCGGTATGGGGCGGGGATGCTCCCGGCCCCGGGCAGTTGCGCGAAAAAAAATTATTCATGAGGCTTAATCGAGGAATCATCGCATGAGCGAAATTCGCAATGAAATGAAATACCTGGCCAGTCACGAGTGGGCGCGCCTGGAGGAGGACGGTACCGTCACCATCGGCATCAGCGATCACGCCCAGGAGGCGCTGGGCGATGTGGTCTTTGTGGAGACCCCCGAGGTGGGCACGGCCCTGGCCGCCGGGGACGAGGCCGGTGTGGTTGAATCCGTAAAAGCAGCCAGTGATATCTACAGCCCGGTATCCGGCGAGGTGGTTGCGGTCAACGCAGTGCTGCAGGACGCGCCGGAGACTGTCAACGCCTCGCCTTATGACGATGGCTGGTTCTTTCGGGTGAAGCCCGCCGATGTCAGCGAGCTGGACAAGATGCTGAGTGCGGATGCCTACCGGGAGCAGGCCGAGGACTGACCGCTACAGGTGATTCGCCCAACGTCTACTGGGGCTGTAGCAGAGCCTTCAGCCCCATCTTCTTCAGGGTTTGCTGCAGGGTAGCTTCGATTTCCTCCGGGCACTGCATGGCCAGTACCTTGCACAGCAGTTCCTGCGCCTCCGCGGTAGTGATTGCGCGCAGAGCCGCCTTGACCCGCAACAGGTTGGTGGCGTTCATGGACAATACGTCGTAACCCATGGCGAGCAGCAGCAGGGCGCCACCGGGATCACCCGCCAGTTCGCCGCAAATACCGACCTTGGTGTTGCAGGCGTGTCCCGTGTCGACGATTTCCCGCAGCGCCCGCAGTACCGCCGGGTGCAGGGAGTGATAAATATTGGCCACGCGGCTGTTGTTGCGATCAACCGCGAGCAGATACTGGGTCAGGTCGTTGCTGCCCACCGACATAAAATCCACCTGCGCCGCCAGCTCCCGTACCTGGTATACCGCGGACGGCACCTCGATCATGAGGCCGAGGGGCGGCATGGCGATTTTGAAACCTTCGTCCAGCAGTTCTGTGTAGGCCCTTTGCACCAGCTTGCGCGCCGCCTCGAGTTCACCGACACCGCTGATCATGGGCAGCATAATACGCAGATTGTCCAGGCCCAGGCTGGCTTTCATCATCGCGCGCACCTGGGCGAGAAAAATCTCCGGGTGATCCAGGGTTACGCGAATGCCGCGCCAGCCCAGAAAAGGGTTGGTCTCCTCAATGGGGAAGTAGGCCAGCGCCTTGTCGCCACCTATGTCCAGCGTGCGCATGGTGACCGGCCGAGGTGCAAAGGCTTCCAACTGCTCGCGATAGATCTCGCGCTGTTCCTCTTCGGAGGGGAAGCGGTCGCGCAGTAAAAAGGGTACCTCGGTACGGTAGAGACCCACGCCTTCGGCACCCCGCTCCAGGGACCGCACCACGTCGGCCATCAGCCCGGTATTCACCCACAGGCGCACCCGGTGGTGGTCGGCAGTCTCGCAGGGCAGCGCCGCCAGGTGGTCCAGGTTGCGCTCCAGTTCGCGCTCCTCGGCCACGATACTGTCGTAGCGCCGGCGGAGTTCACGGCCGGGGTGCACATACAGTTCGCCGCGGTAGCCGTCCACAACCAGATCGGCACCGTCCACCTGTTCGTAGGGCAGTTCCTGAGCCCCCATCACCGCCGGCAGCCCCATGGCACGGGCAATAATTGCCACGTGGCTGTTGGCCGACCCTTTCACCGACACCAGGCCGATCAGCTTTTGCCGCGGTACCTCCGCCAATACTGCCGCTGTCAGCTCTTCACCGATCAGGATGGTGTTGTCCGGGTAGTCGCGCTCGCTCTGCTGCTGTTGGTGCAGGTGCATCAGCACCCTGGCACCCAGGTCGCGCACATCGGCGGCGCGGTCGCGAAAGTAGGAGTCGGACATGGCCTCGAAGCGGCGCACATGTTCCAGCATTACCTCTGCCCAGGCGCGGCTGGCGCTCAGTTGCTGGCGGATACGGGCGGTGACCTCCACCGCCAGAGAACTGTCGTCCAGCATGGCGGTATAGGCATCGAACAGGGCGCGCTCCTCGCGGTTCAGCTCGCCCTTGAGCCTGTCCCCAACGGCGCGAATTTCATCTCGCGCACCGGTGAGGGCCTGCTGGAACAACACCAGCTCTGCCTCCACGTCCATGCAGCAGGCATAGGGTACTGCGGCCAGGTTGGCCAGGGGGGCGACGATATGGGCGCGACCTATGGCGACTCCGGGGGAGGCTGCCAGTCCGCGGAACTTCGCCTCGCGGCGCTGCTCGCCCATCACCGCCAGGGCACCGGTGGCCTCGGCGTGGGCGATAACACCGGCCAGCTGTGCTGAGAGTGTGATCAGGAAAGCTTCTTCACCCTCGTCGAAGCGGCGTTTCTCCTCCTGCTGCACCACCAGCACACCGAGTACTTCCCGGTGGTGAATGATCGGCGTGCCGAGGAAGGCACTGAAACGCTCTTCTCCGGTGGCGGGAAAATAATGGTAGGCGGGATGCGCCTGGGCCTGCTCCAGGTTGATGGGTTCGGCGCGGGTGACCACATTGCCGACCAGGCCTTCGCCGGGGGCCAGATAGACATTGCCGACCGCACTGGGGTTCAGCCCCTGGGTCGCCATCAGTACATAGGAGCCGGACTGCTTGTCCCGCAGGTACACCGAACACACCCGGGTGTGCATCACTTCGCGCACGCGGCGCACAATAATATCCAGCACCGCGGTGAGGTCGCGGGCGCTGTTCACCTGCTGTACGATGGAACGCAATGATTCGAGCAAAGGCCTGTCCTCGCCTTGGTGGACTCGCAGTGGGGCCGCCAGGGGCGGTATGGGTCGCGCGCTTATCCCTGCCCGCGCAGCCAGCGTTTCTCCAATTGTATTTGTTGGGGCGCCAGTTCGGTCAGTGCACGCCGGTAGACCTCGCGCTTGAAGGTCACCACTTTGGCGAGCGGGTGCCAGTAATTCACCCAGCGCCAGTGGTCGAACTCCGGCTTATAGCCGTTGTTGAAACTGACGGCGCTATCCGGCGCCTGCAGGCGCAGCAGGTACCACTTCTGCTTTTGCCCGATGCACAGGGGCTCGGTGCGGCGCCGGATCAGCCGCTGTGGCAGCCGGTAGCGCAGCCAGCCGCGTGTACAGGCTATGAAGCTGACCTGATCCCGGGTCAGCCCTATCTCTTCGTACAACTCGCGGTAAAGGGCCTGTTCCGGGGACTCGCCCGGGTTGATGCCGCCCTGGGGGAACTGCCAGGCATCCTTACCCCCAACCCGCCGCGCCCACAGCGCCTGGCCGCGGGCGTTTAACACAATAATGCCGACGTTGGGGCGAAAGCCCTCGGCATCGATATTGCTGTTACCAACACTGCCGTCTAGCTTCCGGCTTTTGTCGGGGTTGACACTGCGGTTTTGCTGTTTGGCGGATCGGCGGCGGTTCTTTCGTTCGGCTTGCGATGGCTTGCCGTCGCCCAAAATAACATCCTCACAATAGGGTGTGCGCGGCTGTAGGCCGCACAGCTTGCCCGGCATTGTTCCACAGGGTGGGGGCAACGGCAATTGACAGTATTTGGCCGTGTGCGCCAGTCGTCAAACGGGTAACATTGCCCGCCGCCCAAAGGTTTTTCGCAATTCCGGGGCGGGGGTTTGGCGGCGACCGAAACCTGTTGGATCGACCTTCAAACGGAGGGATGGCAGTGCAACTGGCAATTTTTGACCTGGATAACACCTTGATCGGCGGAGACAGTGACCACGCCTGGGGAGAGTTCCTCGTGGAGCGAAACCATGTGGATGTCGCGCGCTATCGCTCTGCCAACGACCGCTTCCTGCGCGATTATCAGCGCGGGGAACTGGATATCTTCGCCTACCTGGAGTTTGCCCTGGAGCCCCTGGCACAGCTGTCCCGCAGCCAGTTGGACAATCTGCACCGGGAGTTTATGAACGAGGTTATCAGCGAGATCTGGCTGCCCGGTGCCGAAGCGTTAATTGGTCGGCATCGCCGCCAGGGGCGTCATATTATGATTATTACCGCCACCAACCGCTTCGTGGCGGAGCCAATAGCGACTCGCCTGGGTGTGGATACCCTGCTCGCGACCGAACCGGAGCTGGTGGAAGACCGGTATACCGGCAGGGTGGTGGGCGAGCCCTGCTATCAGGCCGGCAAGGTGGCGCGGTTGCATCGCTGGCTGGCGGAGAATCCGGAGTTCAGCGCCGAGGAAAAGTGGTTCTACAGCGATTCCATCAATGATCTGCCACTGTTAGAACAGGTGGAAAATCCGGTGGCGGTCGATCCGGATGCACGGTTGAAAGAAGAGGCGCTTAAGCGCGGTTGGCCGGTAATCAGCCTGCGTGAAATGGACGCTTAACCCGGCGACTTGTTTAGCTGTCGGGTTATATAGCGGGGATCTCAGGGCCGCAGATTGCGCTTGTAGTTGCCCGTTTGGTTGTACAGGGTTTGCGTACCTGGGCCGCAATGCCAGGTTGGGATAAGCTTGGTGGAGAGCAGCCGGGTAAGGTTTTTGCTGCGACCTGCCGGGGTCGGTACGGATTCCGCGCCAGCCCTGTGCCGCCTCTCTATAGCGGGCCGGCGACTGCGATTGGGTCTGAACAGGCGCGGAAAGACTTGTGAGGCCTGGGGGGCAAAGAAAAGTTGGGGGAACCAGTGATCGGGAATATTTGGGGTAAGGCGGGGCCGCTATTGTTTTTGGTGGTGGGGCTGGCCCTCGCCGCCTGTGACCGCGAGGCTTCGCCGCAGTTGCCGGATACGGAGCAAAAGTCGGTGGCGCGGTTGTTTAGTGTGGAGGCGGCCGAAACGTTGTCGAAGTCTATCTGGCAGTCGGGGCAGGCCCAGTTGATCGATACACAAGCGGCGGTGAATGAACTCAATGGCGCCGTTACCGGGCTGCTGGAAGCACCCAGCGAAGATCACCTGGAGGTGGCCAGGCTCGCCTGGCTGAACGCACATCGGCAGTTTGCCGCAGCGGTGCCCTACATCCGCCTGGGGTTTGCCCCGGCGACCCTGAGGGACGAAGGGCGCCGGCTGCAATTGTCGGTGGACAGCTGGCCGGTTCAACCCGGTTATCTGGATACGGTGCCCGGGTACTCTGAGAGTGGTATCGTCAATGACACCGCAGTCGAACTGACGTTGTCCAACCTGCGCAAGCAGCACCGCCTGACCGCCCACGAGGAGGCCAGTCTGGGATTTCACGCCATGGAGGTGATGTTGTGGGGGCCCACCGGGGAGCGTACCGCACAGCAGTTCGCGCCTGTGGGCGAGGGGCAGAAGCCCGAGGCGCGGGCGGCCAACCGCCGCCGGCAGCTGACCCGCCTGATCGGTCAGGCTCTGGCAGAGGATATCGACGAGCTGGCAGGGCGTTGGCCGATGGCTGCCAATGACCTTTCGCGGCACTTTCTCTCCCTGGATCCGGCAGCGCGCCTGCGGCAGATTCGGGCCATTCACACCCAGGTGGTCGATGAGGAATTGTTGCCGCGGCTACCGGAAAGCTCTGAAAGCGATGTCGAAAGCGGTCGCGCGGCGGACTCAAAACTGGCGTTGCTGGCTATGCTGGCAACCCTGCGCGAGAACTGGTTGATGAATAATGGCACCGGCCTGGCCAAGCTTTTGCTGGAAGCCCCGCAGGCAGAAGCCCTGGAGGGCACTTTTGCGATGCTGGAGGAACTGCTGCGGAATGCGGAGGACCCGATCGAGCTGGCGGAACCGGATCAGTTGGCGCGCTCGCGCGAACTGCTGGAGGAGCTGGCAGGGCTGATGAGCGGCACCGCGGAGGCCCCGGCGGCAGAGCAGGAGGTGACTCCGGTCTCCGCACCGGTCCAGGAGTGAGACCGCCCTCCCCAAAAAAGACAAACCCCGGCGCCTGGCCGGGGTTTGCGTTTGCGTGAGCCGCCTTAGCGGCGCTCCGCTACCAGCGTCGCACCGGGCCTGTGTCCACGTGGACGAAGTTGCTCTTGGGGTAGTAACCCACTCCACCCGCCTTGAGATCCAGCGCAGCCTGGCGAAGTTTGCTCAGGGCTACACCGGGCATACGGATGTCCAGAGCCATGCCGCGGGTGTGGTAGCTGCGGCGGGCAACACCGCGGCCGGCAGCGCGCAGTTTGGCGTTGGTCTTCTTTGAACGATAACCGGAGATGATCTCAATCTCGCCGTTATAGTTCAGTTTTTCCTTCAGCTTGTACACTATGTCGAACAGCTTCGGGTCCATGCGCGTCACCTCGTTGGCACGGTGGTCACGCAGCAGCCGGTTAAATTGCTTTAAGCCAGCGCTGTCATAATCGCCGTCAGACCAATAGGCGGTGTTCAGCCGTTCTCCGGTATGCAGATTGCGCATCTTTAAACTGCGGACCTTGCCTACTTTTGCCAATGCTGGCCCGGCACCCACAGCCGCCGCAGTTGCGCAGGTCACGGCCAGGAACCGGCGTCTGGATGGATTCTTCATACCCTACTTCCGCCTCGTCGTGTTTTTCAAAGCTGACTCGCATTCGCTATTGGCGCCATCGAGCACGCAGAGACTGTATAAAAAATAACCTGATGTTACAAACCTGATAGTGCTGATCAGCAATTGTTTGCAGGATTGCCCTGGTATTTTGTTTCACTTTGAGCTACCGCCGGATCCGGGCTATGGGCTTTTGGTGGAAGTGGGCCGGAAGCGGTGAAGATAGCGTTGTCATTTTGTTTTCAGTACGGGAATTTCATTTCTCTGTGACTGGTTGGTTTTAGCTTTGTCTTTTGTGGGTGAGGGTCCCACTTGAATACCGCTGTCCGATTTGTGCGAGCTGAGTTGGGAGGGGGCGACGGTCAAGCCTGCCTGCTGTGGACCAAGTGAGTTGAACTAGTCGGATTCGTCCGATGGGTCACGGTGATAGATGTCGCGGCGAAACTGCACCTGTCCGCTATTGTCCACCCAGGCGGTGATATAGGTGATCACCAGGCGCGGTGGCCGTTCGACACGGATATTGACCCTTTCCCCTGCGGCCGTGGCCCGCGCGACGCTCACCCTGTCCCAGCCCTGGCGGCGCAGCAGCGCATATGCCAGCTCCTCCGGTTCTTTCAGTCGCACACAGCCGTGACTAAAGGCGCGCTGGCGTCGTTCGAACAGGCTCTGAGCCTGGGTATCGTGCAGGAAAATGGCCTGGTTGTTGGGGACAATGAACTTTACCCGCCCCAAGGAGTTCTCCGGGCCACCCATCTGGCGCAGAGTGGCCTGGCCCGCCGCGGCGCGGGACAAACTGTCCTCTGTGATCGGTACCGTATTGCCTCCGCCGTAACTGATCACGCGATAGCCGCGCCGGTGCATGGCTCCCGGATTGTTGCGCGCCTTGGGCAGCAATTCCGTCAGGAGAATATTGCGCGGTACCGTCCAGGTGGGGTTGAACACAATATTGGTAATGCGGGTCCGCAGTTCCGGTGTGCGGGTACTGGTTTTTCCCACTACGGTTTTCATGCGCAGCACAACCCTGCCCTTTTCCACCAACTGCAACTGATAGGCAGGCACATTGACCAGGACATAGGGGCGCTCTTTCGGTAGTGAGAGTTTTTCCCAGCGATCCGCATTGACTTCCAATTGCCGCGCCCGCGTGCGCGGAGGCACCGCCAGCTCGCGCCGGGTGTATCGGTCCAGCCATCCGGTGGGTTCGAGACCATGGCGCCACTGATAGTGCTCAAGGGCCCTTTGCAGGCTGCCGTCGAAGCGCTGTAGATCCAAACCGGTGGAGTTCTGTAGGGGTCCCGGCAGTCCCTGGTGATCGCCATACAGCTGCATTATCCGGTAAAGCTGACGCACCCGCGGGCCATAGTCGCCGGGTTTCAACGGTGGGCCCTGGGAAAGGGGTTGCCACGACACTGACAGCCGGTGGTAGCGTTGGGCCTGGGTGCGCAACTGCGCACCCGCCCGCGCCGGGTTTATGGCGGCCTCAGTCCGCCGCGCCTCACCGCCGTTCGCGGGTGTCGCAGCGGGCGGAACGCTGAGCGCTGCCGCCAGGCCGATTGCGGCCACCAGTGCCAGGTGGCCGCTCCTGAGTGCCATTGTTCAACCCCTCTGATCGCTTTGGGAGCCATTGTCTGCCGATGCATCGGTGGGGTCTGTTTGGTCGCGGCCGTAGATATCAGGCCGGAACTGCAGCAGCCCCTCCTCGTCGACCCAGGCACTCCAGTAAGCGATATACACCGGCAGTGGTTTCTTCAGCTCCACTGCCCGGGTGCGGTTGCTGTTGATATAGTGTTCCGCCCGTTCAGGGCTCCAGCTATTTTGCTCAGTCAACATCAAGCGGGCGAACTGCAGCGGTTTCTCCAGGCGAATGCAGCCGTGGCTGAAGGCCCGCTGGCTCTGCTTGAACAGGTGTTTGCTGTTGGTGTCGTGGAGAAAGATGGCTTCCGGGTTGGGAATTACAAACTTGACCCGCCCCAGTGCATTACCGGGTCCGCCCTTCTGCTGGAGGGTGACCTTGCCCCGTCGGGTCGCGGCGATATTGTGGGCCGTAAAAGGTACAGAGCGCCCCTTGTGGTTCACCAGCCGGTAGCCGCTGGCGGTCAGTCTGGCGGCCCCCTTGGGCAGCAGTTCGCGCACGGCGATGCTGGGGGGCACCCGCCAGATGGGATTGAACACCAGTCGGGTCAGGCGGGTGGTGAGCTGTGGTGTGGCGTGCACCGGCTTGCCCACCACCACGCGCATACGGAGTTGCTCGCGCTCATTGTGGATCAGTCGCAGGCTGAAATCCGGAATATTGACCACTATGTAGCGGGGTCCAAGGTCCCTGGGCATCATGTCCCAGCGGCTGAGGTTGGCCGCCAGAGTCCGCACCCGCTGCTGCGGGTTGACATTGAGAAGCCGCCGGGTGCGCTCATCCACCAGGGCGTCCTCCTGCAGTCCGTGGCGGCGCTGGAAGCGGCGCACTGCCCGCTGCAGCCGCGGGTCGTATAGATCGGCCAGATTGGTGTCGGTATGGTCACGCAGCGTAAGGTCGCCATACTGCATCAACAGGCTGCGCAGCCTTCTGACCCGGGGATGGCGCATTCCCGGTGCCAGTGTCTGCCCCCCGTCCAATGGCTGCCAGACGTCGCCCTGGGTCAGGGCGGTGTAGCGTGCCAGCTCCTCGCGCATCAGGGTGTACTGCCGGTCCACCGGAGTGAAGGGGTCCATGGTGTCGCCGCTACCGCCCTGTAGCGGTTGACTGAGCATTTCCGGCGCGGTGGCAGTTCTGCTCTGGTCTGTCCCGTCAGCGGTGCAGGGTGTGCTGTCCAGCGCCAGGTAGAGTGCCAGCACCAGGGCGCCGCAATAATGGGGCGGGGCGTGCAAATACCGGTGATCATTGCCCATAAACTACCCCCGTGAGCCGGGAGGGCTCGCCGTGGTTGGGAGACCTTACTGGCAGTGGTAATTTGTGACCGCCGCTGCGCCAATAATTTTTATGGCGCAGGCTTCCGGTCTAAGGGGGAAATGGGAATATGCCCCGGGGTCGCTAATAGCCCGGGCCGCTGAGGACCCCGGAATACCGGGGAGTCATTGAAGCTTGCGTCAGTACCGGGAGGAAGCCAGCCCAGGGGCCTTGAGGGGTCGATGGGTTGGCCATGAGGGGCGGTGAACAGCCGTCACCTAGCCGGTGAAGGTCCGGTCTAAAACTGATTGGCGCTGAGGCCGTCCTTATCGTAGATATCGGGGCGGAAATTGAGCAGTCCATCTCCATCGACCCAGGCGGTCCAATAGGTCACATACACCTTTACCCGTTGGGTCAGATTTACCTCAGTGGTTTCGTCGCCGACGGTGAGCTGATCGATACGCCACTGGTCCCAGTGGCCTTCGGGGCTCAGCAGAGCCTCCGCCAGGTGTCGCGGCTTCTCCAGCCGAATACAGCCGTGACTGTAGCCGCGCTTGGTCAGTGAGAAGAGGCTGCGGGCACGGGTGTCGTGCAGATAGATATCGTGTTTGTTGGGGATCTCGAATTTGATCCGCCCGAGAATATTCTCCTCCCCGCCCATCTGGCGCATCAGATAGGAACCGGCACCGGCAGCGGACAGGTTTCCGTTAGTGAGGGGCAGGTGCTCGCCGCTGCCGCTCACCACCCGGTATCCCAGTTTTTCCATTCCGGCGGGATTGGCGCGGGCCTTGGGCAGAATTTCCTTTACCAGGATGCTGCGGGGTACTGTCCAGGTGGGGTTGAACACCACGCGGCTTACCCGTGTGGTGATTTCCGGTGTGGCGTGCTCCTTCTTGCCCACCACCACGTTCATCGACAGTCGAACCCGGTCATTTTCCACATAATGCAGTTTGTACTCTGGGATATTGACCTGAATAAACCGGCTGCCGAGATCATTGGGCAGGGATTCGCGGCGGCGAATATTGAACTCCACGATACGCGCGCGCGCGGCGGGAGAGAAGTTCAGCCGTTTACGGGTGCTGCGGCCGACAATGCCATCGGGTTTGAGGCCATGGCGCGACTGGAAACGCAACACTGCTTCGTGCAGCCGGCGGTCGAAGCGGTTTCTCTCGCCATAGCTGTAGTAACTGGGAAAGTCACCATAGAGGGTGAGCATATCCCGCAGCAGGGCCACATGCGGGTGCTTGGCGCCGATGGTCATAGCCGGGCCGGCCGGCATGGGCCGCCAACGGCCACTGGCGGCCAAATCCCGCAGGCGCACCAACTGGTCGCGCAGGGCGACAGCATCGCCGCCGTAGGGGGCATTGTCCGGATAATAGGGGCCTTCGCTGTTTTCCGCCTGCTCGGTGGTTGTATTTGGGTTGTTACTGTTTTGGCGGTGTTGCAGTGTGCCGTAGCGAGATGGTGGCCGGCCGGTGGAAAAACGGGACCGGGTGCCGCCGCGCGCCGCATCGTTGGAATAGTGCCGCGAGCGGTCGATCTGGTATTGCTGCCGGTAGCGCCGGTAATTGTTGGTCGATTCGGCCCGGCGGCGGTCATAACCGCGAAAATACAGGCGTCCACTGGGTGTCGGTTCGCTCTGGCGCTGGGGGCGGAATGACACCAGGCGGAATCCCGGATCGTAATTCTGTACCGGTGTGATATCGCGGCGTGGCCGGTTTTTCGGCCTGATCTTATCCAGCTGAGTATCCTGAGCGTAGGAAACAAAAGCATCCGTCAACAATACGTCCAGCACTGCCGCCATTTGCAGGCGTTGGGGCGTGTCGCGCAGGGTGCGATCGAAATAGCCCAGGTGATAGCGGTAATCCACCATGCTGCTGGGGTTGCCGGAACTGGAGGCAGTCAGCTGCTTGAGTAGGTCGTTGGCGGTATCGCTCAGGCTGTAGTTGTCGAACCAGAGCAGCCGGTAGTCGGTTCGCTCGTAGATGCGCTTTACCGCGGCGGGGTTGAAGATCGGATCCTGGGCCGGCCAGGAGTCCGGGTTTTCCACCAGCCAGCGCACCAGATGTGGGCGCACGGCATTTTCCGGCAGTACCGGCACCGTTTTCTGATTGGCGGTGAAGGCGTAGAAGAGGACGAACACGCTCAGGCTGCCGAGAAAAAGCAGTGGCAGCGGCGACTTGCGGGTGCGGTGCTTAGGGTTGAAATAAAACATGGTACCTCAGCGATGCTGCGGGGTCCGGTGCGCCAACAGTCGCGCCCGCCGGACACCGGATCCTTCATACCTTCCCAACCGGTAGAGAGCCGGTCCCATGGTCTATCCCTGGTGGCGGCTCACCTGCGTCATGCGTCCCGCGCGACCTTCCTTATATATAGGCCTGGGCTGGCCCTTACGTTGCGCGTAAGTCAACCAGCTTCAGCCTTTGAAACTAAGTATGGCAATAAACGCAAAACTTGCCTGACGCTTTAATCTTTTTATTGCCCTGGGACAGGTCTTTTCCTGACTATTCGGTCGGGGTGCCTGCCTGCCCTCTGGGCAACGCCGGCGCGGGTCTGAAGAGGTCTCTGTGGCGTAGGTCAGTCGAGTGCAAAATGGCGCAGGGGCGCCAGTTTCTCGCCCCGCTGGTAGCTTTGCTCCCAGAATTGGATATGGCCATCTTTATCGACCGCAACCAGAGTGCTGGCGCGGGTGCCGTAGCCGCCGGAAGGGTCATCCGCATAGGCTGCGGGTAAGTCCCCCCGCCCGATTTGCACAAATATTGGCGACAGGGCCAGCTCCATCTGCTTGCTCACACCTGTGTCGGGCAGCGCCGCTTCCGCTCCGGGCTGCCGGTCCTGCAGCAGGGCCAGGCCCGGGCTTACGAAGTTGTCGTCGCTCAGCTGTGTATCGATACCCTGCAGCAGCTGCGCAATTAGACGTTTGCCTTTTTTCACCTTGGGCCAGGGCGCATCCGGAGCGCCGTTGGAGATGCCGTGAATACCCGGTGTAAAGGCAAAGGGCTGGTGGCGGTTGCCGGCACAGATCAGCTCGCCGACCGCTCCGTGTTGATACAGCAGTGCATTGAAGCCGCGGTAACGCGACAGCTTCAGAGTAGCGGCATAGCGTGCGGGCAAAACCCGGTGGCGGAGGAAGGCCAGGGGTATGTCGCCGCGGGAAAGCGGGTCTACAGGGACCGGTTGCAAGGGTTCACGGATATTGGTTACCGCTGCGACCCGGCCGGGTGCCACGCCGGCCCAGGTGCCGCCGCCCTGCAGATCCCGCCCGGCCACCAGGTCCGTGTCGGGCCAGCGTGCGGCGGGCTGGGTGGGGCGCCGGTAGTACTCGTCCCGGTTGGCGAATAGCAGCAGCGGGTATTCGGTGTGGCAACGGTAGGCGAACAGGAGAAGACACATGCAGTTTTGGGCTCCGTAGCGGGAGACGGCCCTTTCTCTTTGGTGGCCTTTGCCACCATAATACGCGCTCAGCTCCCAAACCTGACTAGCCCATGCTGACTTACCCAGAAATTGACCCGGTTGCGGTGTCCATAGGCCCGTTGAAAGTGCACTGGTACGGCTTGATGTACCTGGCCGGCTTTGCCGCCGCCTGGTGGCTGGCGCTGCGTCGCGCGCGCAAACCCTGGTCGCCGGTGATCAAATCCGAGGTGGAGGACCTGATCCTCTACTGCGCTATCGGCGTCGTGGTCGGAGGGCGGCTGGGTTACATGTTTTTCTATAACTTCCCGCAGTTGGTGGCTGATCCGCTGGCACTGGTGCGGGTATGGGAAGGCGGCATGAGCTTCCACGGTGGTCTTATCGGCGTGATGCTGGCCACAGTGCTCTATGCGCGCCGGATCGGCACCACCTTTGCGGACCTGATCGATTTCGTGGCACCGCTGGTGCCCATCGGCCTGGGTCTGGGACGGATGGGCAACTTTATTGGCCAGGAGCTGTGGGGGCGTGAGACGACGGTGCCCTGGGGCATGGTATTCCCGCGGGATCCAGATTTGCTGGTGCGCCACCCGTCGCAGCTCTACCAGGCTTTTCTCGAGGGCTTGGTGCTCTTTGCGGTACTGTGGTGGTTCTCCAGCAAGCCGCGGCCGCGCCTGGCGGTGGGGGGGCTGTTTGTGCTGCTCTACGGAATCTTCCGTTTTGCGGTGGAATTTGTGCGGGAGCCGGACAGACTTATCGGTTTCGACCTGTTTGGCTGGATGACCAGGGGCCAGCTGTTGAGCCTGCCGATGATTGCCGCCGGGGTCCTGCTGCTGGCGTGGAGCTACCGTACCCAGCCACTGCCCCAGGGGCGTGTGCGGGAATCCGGTGGATCCTGACGTATGCGGCAATATCTCGACCTGATGCGCCATGTGCGCGACCAAGGCGCGGTCAAGAGCGATCGCACCGGCACCGGTACGCGGAGTGTGTTCGGCTACCAGATGCGGTTTGATCTGGCCGCGGGGTTCCCGCTGGTTACCACCAAAAAGCTACACCTGCGTTCCATTATTCACGAGCTGCTATGGTTTCTGCGCGGCGACACCAATATTGCTTATTTGCAACAACACGGCGTGCGTATCTGGGACGAGTGGGCCACGGCGGAGGGTGATCTGGGGCCTGTGTACGGCCGGCAGTGGCGCTCCTGGCCGGCCCCCGACGGCCGTTGTATCGACCAGATCAGGGCGTTGCTGCACCAGCTGCAAACCCGGCCCGACTCCCGCCGGTTGCTGGTCAGTGCCTGGAATCCCGCGGACCTGCCCGATGAGGGGGCCTCCCCGGCGGCGAATGCGGCCGCCGGGCGCATGGCGCTGGCGCCCTGTCACTGTCTGTTCCAGTTTTATGTGGCGGATGGCAGGCTGTCCTGCCAGCTCTACCAGCGCAGCGCCGATATTTTTCTCGGTGTGCCGTTCAATATCGCATCCTACAGTCTTCTCACTCTGATGCTGGCCCAGGTTTGCGGGCTGGCGCCGGGGGAATTTATTCACACCTTCGGTGACGCCCACCTCTATGCCAACCATATGGAGCAGGTGGCGCGGCAGTTGGAGCGAAAACCACTGCCTTCACCCACCATGCACCTGAACCCGGAAGTGACGGATCTGTTCGCCTTTCGTTTTGAGGACTTCGAGTTGCGCAACTATGAGGCGCACCCCCATATTCCGGCTCCGGTGGCGGTCTGAAATGACGGCTGCTATTGCTATAATCGCCGCGGTTGCGCGCAATCGGGCCATCGGTATCGGCAATGGTCTGCCCTGGCGGCTGTCCGGTGACCTGAAGTTTTTCAAGCAGGTGACTATGGGTAAGCCATTGGTCATGGGGCGCAAGACGTACGATTCCATCGGACGGCCGCTACCGGGACGCCGCAATATCGTCGTTAGCCGCGACCCGGACTGGTCCGCCCCCGGTGTTGAACCGGTGCCTTCCCTGGAGCAGGCGCTGGAACTGGCCCAGGGGGCTGCGGAGGCCTCCGGGGTCGGAGAGGTGATGGTCATTGGCGGGGCAGAGGTCTACCGCCAGCTGTTGCCCCTGGCGACCCGGCTGTACCTGACCGAAGTGGAGGCTGAGGTCGCCGGAGACGCTTTTTTCCCGCCACTGGGAGAGGGCTGGAAAGAGGTGACCCGAAGCTGTTACCCGGCTTCGAAAGTGGATGAATACCGATACTGCTTAGTTCAATACGACAGGTTAAAATAAAAACAACTTGATTAAATCATAATCTAACTGGTAGTTTTGCTTACTAATTGTACAAATAGCTGACTGCAAATGTGTGCGTAACACCCGGGATTGTTACCCGTTCGTTACCTTGCTACTCATGCAGGTCGATGGGAATCATCGGCATTTGAATAATCAATTCGGCTGTTTACAATGTGCGGCTCTTAGCTGTCTTCAAACCAAAACCCAACCGCGTTGTGGCAGCTAATCCATCGCGACCATGTTGTGAAATATCGAACCCACTGGGGGGTCTAATGAAAACCAAGCGATTCATGGCTGTGGCGCTGACCACTGCGCTGTCTGCCGGCGCACTCTATGGCGGCGTAGCCACTGCGGATACACTCGACAATGTTCTGGCGGTTGGCCAGCAGCGTACCACCGCTGCTCAGGCTTCCCAGAAGCGCATTGACAAGATCGCCGAAGAAACCAGCAGCCTGCTGCAGGACTTCAAGGTGGTCAACAAAGAGATCGACGGTCTGCAGGTGTACAACCGTCAGCTCGAGAAGCAACTGGCCAACCAGCGGACAGTGCTCAACGACCTGGACGAATCCATCGAGAATGTGACTGTAATCGAGCGCCTGATCCAGCCGCTGATTCTGCGCATGCTGGATGGCCTGGAGCAGTTCATCAAACTGGATGCCCCATTCAAGCTGGAAGAGCGCCTGGGCAACCTGGAAGGCGTCAAGTCCACAATGGATCGCTCCGACGTTTCCGTGGCGGAGAAATTCCGTCAGGTGCTGGAGCTCTACAATTTCGAAATGGAATACGCGCGCAAGATAGACAGCTACGGCGCGACCCTGGATGTGGACGGTCAGGAGCGCGAAGTCAACGTGCTGCAGATCGGGCGTATTGCACTGGTGGCGCAGACCACTGACTCCAAGATTTCCCTGGCCTACGACAAACAGCAGAAGGGCTGGGTCGAAATCGATGCTGGCGAATACCGCCGGGCCATTCTGCAGGGGCTGAAAATCGCCAAGAAACAGGCCACCACTGATATCCTGACCATGCCGATCCCGGCTCCGGAGGCTGCGCAATGAATACCTCTATCGCCAAACGCCTAGTATCCATGACGGCCGCCCTGGCCGCGGCTGGACTGATCAGCGTTACCGCTGTGGCGCAGGAAAAAGCCGCCACCCTGGATCAACTGTTGCAACTGGTGCGCAGCGCCAAGATCTCCGAATCTGCAGAGCACAAGAAGCGTGAAGCCGACTTCAGACGCCAGAAAGCCAATCAGCAAAACTTGCTGACCCAGGCTGAAAACACCCGCGATGCGGAAGAGCGCCGCTCGGCGGAGCTGGAGAACCAGTATCAGGAACAGGAAACCCTGGTACAGCAAAAGCGTCAGCAACTGGATGAGCGCATGGGCTCCCTGAAAGAGCTGTTCGGTCACTTGACCTCCACCGCTGGCGACCTTCGCGCCAACCTGGACAGCTCTATAGTCTCCGCCCAGTATCCGGGCCGCACCGAGTTCCTCGACTCTCTGATCGAAAAGATGAACTCCCAGACCAAACTGCCCACCATCGAAGAGATAGAGCGTCTCTGGTATGAGCTGCAGCGTGAAATCGTGGAATCCGGCAAAGTGGTCAAGTTCAGCGGTGCGGTGATCAAACCGGATGGCGAGCAGGCGGAGCAGGAAGTGGTTCGCGTGGGTAACTTCAACCTGGTCTCGGACGGTCGCTACCTGGAAATGACTGACGCCAATAAGATGGCCGAACTTATCCGCCAGCCGGACAGCAAATACCTGTCCATGGCCGCCGATCTGCAGGCCGCAACCTCCGGCTTCCACGCCTTTGGTGTCGACCCGACGGGCCCTACCGGTGGCTCCTATCTCAAGGCCATGATCAACACCCCGGATTGGGTTGAGCGCTGGCATCAGGGTGGCCCTGTGGGTTACATCATCACCGCCGTGGGCGCCTTCGCTATGCTGCTGGCCATCTGGCGCCTGATCGCGCTGTCCGGCATGAGTGCCAAAGTGACTGCCCAGCTGCGCTCCTCTACCCCCAACACCAACAACCCGCTGGGTCGTGTGCTGGCGGTGGCCGAGGAGAACAAGGGTATCGATGGAGAGACCCTGGAGCTGAAGATGGAGGAGGCGGTACTGAAAGAGCGCCCCGCAATCGAGTCCGGTCTCAACCTGTTGAAGATTATCGCTATGGTGGCGCCTTTGCTGGGTCTGCTGGGTACCGTGACCGGTATGATCATCACTTTCCAGGCGATTACCATCTTCGGCGCCGGCGATCCCAGGGCCATGGCGGACGGTATCTCCTCAGCCCTGATCACCACCGTGCTGGGCCTGTGTGTGGCTATCCCGACCGTTCTGATGCACACCATTGTGAACGGCCGCGCCAAGCGTATCCTGCACGTTCTCGATGAGCAGAGTGCCGGTATCGTGGCGGAAAACGCCGAGCGTAAATAAGAGGAGGCGGCAACATGCACGCATTGATTGACGCATGGGCCGCCGTCAACGCCTTTATGGCGTCGGGCGGGCCAGTACTGCTTCTGATCGCCGGCCTGACCTTCTTTATGTGGACGCTGATTTTCGAGCGGGTGTTCTACTTCAACCGAAGTCTCAAGGTCGATGTGCAGGGTGCGGTGGACCAGTGGGAGGCGCGCCCTGAGCGCAAATCCTGGAGCGCACACCAAATCCGTCACGCAATGGTTTCCCGGGTATCCGAGAAGATTCAGGACAATATGGACATGATCCAGGCCTGTGTGGCCCTTGCCCCCCTGTTCGGGCTGCTGGGTACGGTTTGGGGTATGATCAATGTTTTTGAGGTTCTCGCGATCACCGGTGGTGGTGATGCCAAGCAGATGGCCAGTGGTGTTTCCATGGCAACCATTCCCACAATGGCGGGGATGGTTGCGGCACTGTCCGGCGTGTTTGCCAACACCTATCTCACCCGCAAGGCGGAGCGCGAAACCCAGCTGCTGGAAGACCATCTGACGATGGATCACTAAGGCACCACACGAGGCGAACAGCTGCGCCTGTCCGCCGTGAAGGTTTAGCAAGCCGGATATTTTCGCCGGGGTGCCCATGGCGCGGCCCCGGCGGGAAAGTTCGCTAAGAGAGTTGCAATGAGCAAGAAACAAAATACGGCAGAAGAGGAAGCTGGAGCGATTGACCTCACGCCCATGCTGGACGTGGTGTTCATTATGCTGATCTTCTTTATCGTCACCGCGACCTTTATCAAGGTGCCGGGCGCCGACGTGATCAAGCCGGAAGCGACGACCGCTGAACTCAAGACCGCCTCCATTCTGGTAGCGATTAACGAAAACAACGAAGTCTGGATCGCCAAGGAGCGGGTGGAAGACCGCATGGTCAAGCTCACCCTCGAGCGCCTCTACGCGGAGAATCCGAAGGGGTGGTTGGTGATTCAGCCCGACAAGAAAGCGAGTGTCGAGAAGATTGCCCTGATCGCCGATGCGGCCAGGAGAATTGGTATCGAGAAAGTTTCGGTCGCGACAGAAAAGAGTTGACAGCTATGAATCCGGTAAGATTAACAGGGGCGGGTGCGTTGGCACTGGCTACCACCTTTGGTCTGATCTTCACCATGCATCAGCTGATTGAGGCGAACATGAAAGCTCCGGAAGATGTGGAGCAGATCAAGATTGCCGATGTCGTGATGCCCGAGCAGGAGATCGAAACCCAGTACGACACCAGTAAGCCGGACAAACCGGACGAGCCGGAGGAGCCGCCACCCGAGGCGCCGGAGCCGGAGTTCGATGATCCGAATCTGGACAACAGCATCAATATTGCTGCGCCGCGGACATCGGTTGACCTGAGGGTTGGCGGGATCGGCGGTTTCGCCAGCGAGGGCGACTATCTGCCCATCGTGAAGGTCGCGCCCCAGTACCCCCGGCGGGCGCTGCAGCGGGGTATCGAAGGCTATGCAATCGTCGAGTATACGGTGACCAAAAACGGTTCTGTGCGTGACCCGCGGGTGGTGGAAGCCTATACTTTGGATGGCAATCCGACCACTATCTTCAACAGTGCAGCGGTCAAGTCTGCATTGAGATACAAGTACAAACCGCGAGTGGTTGATGGTGAGCCGATCGAAGTACCCGGTGTGAAAACCAAGATCAGCTTTACTCTGGACAAGAGCTAAAGGGGAGGCCTATGAAATTGACCACCATGGCGAGAGGGTTTTCCAGATTCGTTCTGCGTACCTCCGTGGCTCTGCCTCTGGTACTGGCACCGGCGGCGAGTGTCACGGTGCTTGAGGCGCTAGGTGTGTCCGCGACCTTCGCCCAGGCCGAAGCGCAAAGCGACCAGAAAACGCGCAAAGTGCCGGCGATGCGGGAAAACGTGTTCAAGAAACTGGGCAAGGTGCAGGAGGCTGCGGATGCGCAGAACTGGCCCGCCGCCCTGGCCGCGTTGCGGGACATGGAGGCCGGCAAGAGTAAATACAATGCCTACGAAGTGGCGCAGATGTATTACTTCTACGGCTTCGTATACTACAGCATGGAGCGCTATCAGGACGCCATCAACGCCTATAAGCAGGTGCTTGCGCAGGGTGTGGAGAATATCCCGGTAGGGGTTGAGTTGAATACACTCAAAACCATCGCGCAGCTGTACCTGGCCACCGAGAACTACAAGAGTGGACTGGACTATCTGAATCGCTGGTTTGCCGCCGCCGACAAGGTGAACGCGGAGGACTATGCTCTGCGCTCCCAGGCCCACTACCAGTTGGGTGATGCGGCCAGTGCACTGGCCGACGTCAACCGAGCGGTTTCCATGTACGAGAAAGATGGCAAGGTGCCAAAGGAGAGCTGGCTGAGCCTGCAGCGCTTTCTCTACTATGAAAAGAACGATTACAACAAGGTGATCGATATTCTCGAGAAGCTGGTGAAGCACTACCCGAAAGGGGAGTATTACAAGCAGCTGGCGGGCATGTACGGTGAACTCAAGCGGGACAGGGACCAGCTCTATATGATGGAAGCGGCCTATGCCGCCGGGGCGCTGCAGAAAGAGAAGGAACTCCTGAATATGGCCTATCTCTACATGGGTAACGATACACCCTACAAGGGTGCCAAGGTTATCCAGAAGGGGTTCGATGAGAAGAAGATAGAGCGCACTTCCAAGAACCTGGAAACCCTGGCCCAGGCTTACCAAATGGCGCAGGAGTTGCAGAAGTCGATTCCGCAGCTTGAGGCGGCGGCCAGATTGTCCGACAAGGGTGATCTCTATGCGCGACTGGCCACCATCTACCTGGACCTGGACCAAAACCAGAAGGCAGTGGAGGTGGGTTCCAAGGCGCTGAATAAGGGCGGTGTCAAACGTCCGGATCAGCTTTACATTGTGATAGGCATGGCCAATGCGAACCAGAAGAAATACGACGCCGCACTGGTGAGCCTGAGGAAAGCACTGAAAGACGAGCGTTCCAAGAAGTTCGCCGAGCAGTGGATCAGCTTTGTGGAAGGTGAAAAGAAGCGTGAAGAGCAGTTGGCTATCTGACCGGATTCGCTTTTCGACGCCAAAAAGGCCGCACACTACTGTGCGGCCTTTTTTTTGATGATTTCCTGTCTATCTTTCGGGCAACCTGACTAAATGTCGAACTATTAATGAGAATTATTTGCAAATTCGCCAAAATCAGTTATTAATGAACTTGAGCTGATCAGCTTTTTCATGGCCGCCCTGTCGGCCGACCATTTAAACACCCGACAAGAATAAGGAGAGGTGTTATGGATAGAGCTTGTTCAGCAACTCCCTGGACCCAGTTCACACCCACTGCTTCCGCCCTAGCTGTGCGCAACTGGCTGCTGGCCGCTGTTGTGACTCTGTTACTGATAAGTGTGATGAGCCAGCTGATCGCCACGGATTATCAGTTGCCGCAAGCGGAGCCAGGTCCACCAGTCGCCGATGTGCATCTGCCCAAGTTAATACCGACGGTAGAGCCGTACAAACCGCCGGTACCCGTTACCGATCCCCAACAACCGCCACCACGCCCACAGACTAAACAAACGGTAGAGCCGACGACGATTAACGTTTCTCTGCCGCCACCGGTACCGGGGGACAACCCTATTGACACGACCGCGGTCAGTCGCGATCCGCTGCCGGTATTTAAGCCAGCTCCACGCTATCCGTCGATTGCGTTGCGGCGTGGACTGGAGGGCTATGTAGTGGTGGAGTTCAGCATTGGTACGGCGGGCAATGTACTGAATCCTCGGGTTGTCGGCGGCTACGACAGTGCGGGCAATGTCACCGATGTGTTTAACCGTGCGGCCCTGGCGGCGGTGGCGCGGTTCAAGTATCAGCCGCAGTTGGAGGATGGCGAGCCGACCGTACGTCACGGTGTGCGCAACCGTATCCGCTTTACCCTGGCGGATTAGCACCCTGTTATAGAGTTTTCGGATACAGGTGCTAGTTGCCGGGATAATAGCAGGCCACTGGTAAAGTCTTTACCAGTGGCCTGCTATTCATCATCCAGTGTCCGCACAGCGCCGCGGTCGGCGCTGGCGGCCAGCATCCCATAGGCCCTCAACGCCTTGCTCACCTTCCTTGGGCGCATCTGCGCCGGGCTCCAGCCGCGGGCATTCATGGCCTGGCGGCGCCGCTCCAGCTCTGCATCATCGATGTCCACCTCTATGGTGCGCGCGGGGATATCGATGCGGATACTATCCCCCTGTTCGACGAGGCCAATGGCCCCTCCGGACGCTGCCTCCGGGGATACATGGCCGATTGACAGACCCGAGGTGCCGCCGGAGAAGCGGCCGTCGGTAATCAGGGCGCAGGACTGGCCCAGGCCCTTGGATTTCAGGTAACTGGTGGGGTAGAGCATCTCCTGCATCCCCGGTCCGCCTTTGGGGCCCTCGTAGCGCACTATCACCGCCTCCCCTCCCTGCACCTCTCCGGCGAGGATCTGTTCCACTGCGGCTTCCTGGCTCTCGACTACGCGCGCGGGCCCGCAGAAGTGCCACAGGGCCTCATCGACGCCGGAAGTCTTCACCACGCAGCCATCTGGAGCGAGGTTGCCAAACAGCACTGCCAGGCCGCCCTGGTCGGAATAGGCGTGCTCCACCGAGCGGATACAGCCGCCCTGGCGGTCCTCGTCCAGACTCCCCCAGCGTGTGGCCTGGCTGAAAGCGGTCTGGGTGGGGATGCCCCCGGGGCCGGCGCGGTAGAAATCGCGCACTGATTTGTCGTCGGTACGGCGGACATCCCACAGTTTCAATGCCTCGCTCAGGGAGTCGCTGTATACCGTGGGTAGCGAGGCGTCCAGCAGACCGCCCGCCTCCAGCTCTCCCAGAATGGCCATCACGCCCCCGGCTCTATGCACATCCTCGATGTGGTATTGCTGGGTATTGGGCGCCACTTTGCACAGCTGTGGAATCCTTCTGGACAACTGATCTATATCCGCCAGGGAGAAATCCACCTGGCCTTCCTGCGCCGCTGCGAGCAGGTGGAGAATGGTGTTGGTGGAGCCGCCCATGGCGATGTCCAATGCCATGGCGTTGAGGAAGGCCCCCCGGTTGGCGATAGCCCTGGGCAGCGCCCTGGTGTCTTCCTGCTCGTAATAGCGTTTGGCGAGGGCGACTATTTCGCGGCCCGCGCGCAGGAACAGCTCCCGGCGGTCGGCGTGGGTGGCGAGGAGGGTGCCGTTGCCGGGTAGTGCCAGTCCCAGCGCCTCGGTCAGGCAGTTCATGGAGTTGGCGGTAAACATACCGGAGCAGGAGCCGCAGGTGGGGCAGGCGGAGCGTTCGTACTCGGCCACCTCCTCATCCGATGCGCTGTCGGTGGCCGCAATGACCATCGCATCCACCAGGTCCAGCTTGTGCTCCGAAAGCTTGGTTTTGCCCGCCTCCATGGGGCCACCGGAGACAAAAATGGTGGGAATGTTCAGCCGCATGGCGGCCATCAGCATGCCGGGTGTGATCTTGTCACAATTGGAAATACACACCAGGGCGTCGGCACAGTGGGCATTCACCATATACTCCACCGAGTCGGCAATAATTTCACGGCTCGGCAGGCTGTAGAGCATGCCGTCGTGACCCATGGCGATACCATCGTCCACCGCGATAGTGTTGAACTCCTTGGCGACTCCACCGGCTTTCTCGATCTCCCGGGCGACCAGCTGACCCATGTCCTTCAGGTGCACATGGCCCGGTACGAACTGGGTGAAAGAGTTGGCCACCGCAATAATGGGTTTGTGAAAGTCGTCGTCTTTCATTCCGGTGGCACGCCACAGAGCGCGGGCGCCAGCCATGTTGCGGCCGGCGGTGGAGGTTCTTGAGCGGTATTCAGGCATCTTGGTCAGTCCGCTGAAACAGATAAAATGGGGGCTAGCTTAACAAAAAAGCGCCAAATTCGGGACAATTTGGCGCTTTACGAAAGCTAATTGGTGTTTCTTAGGATACAGATCCTGCCTGGATGGGTCCAGGCGGCCGCTTGTCTCTAGGCCAACCGTTTTTGGAGTACGCGGGAATTTCGCTGAATATTGTAGAGAGACTTCCGCGCCGCCGGTAAATCCTGCACCGCAGCCACCGTAAAGCCCTGTTCGACGAACCAGTGCTCTGCCTGGGTGGTGAGCACATAGAGGGCATCGACACCGAGTACCCGCGCCTGCCGCTCCAGGTGGTGGAGCAGCTTGGCCCCGCGGCGGTTGCCGCGAAAGTCCGGATGGATGGCGACACAGGCGATCTCCGCGGCCACGGCCTCGCCTCGTTTATCCCGAATGGGATAGAGCGCAGCGCAGGCTACTGGTGTGCCGTCCACTTCCACCAGGGTGAAGTGGTCAATCTCGGCCTCCAGCTTTTCCCGCGGGCGCCGGACCAGTATCCCCTGCTTTTCCAGCGGGCGGATCAGCCCCAGAATACCCCCCACGTCGGTAATGCGCGCACGTCGCACCACCTCGTAGCTGTCCCGGTAAATCATGGTGCCGGCACCCTCGCGGCGAAACAGTTCCTGCACCATCGCCCCGTCCTGGGTGTAGCTCAGCAGGTGGGCGCGCGGAGTGCCGGCGTTACAGGCGCGGATGGCGCAGTCGAGGGCACTGGACTGCAATGCCTCCGCGCGCTGCTCGGCCTGTACCAGGCTCAGTTCAAATAGCGGTTGGCCGTCCATCAGCAGCTGGGGCGCACGGCGGAAAAGCACCAGCTTCTCCGCCTGCAGCGCGCGCGCCGCCTCGGCGGCCAGTTCCAGATAGTTCACATTGAACAACTCCCCGGTGAGCGACGTGCCCAGGGGTGACAGGAGTACCAGTGCCCCCTGTTCAAGAGCGAGATTGATGGTATCGGTCTCCATGCGCCGCACTGTGCCGGCCCAGCCCAGATCTTCGCCGTCCAGGACGCCGATAGGACGCGCGGTGACGAAGTTGCCGGAGACCACTTTGAGGGCCGAGCGCGCCATGGGTGAGTCCGGCAGCCCCTGGGAGAAAGCGGCCTCGATATCGAAGCGCAGTGTTCCCACGACGGACTTGATCACCTCCAGTGTGTCCCGGTCCGTAACCCGGATATCGCCGTGAAACTGACAGCGGCGGCCGTGCCCGGCCAGAGCCTGGTTGACCTGTGGGCGCGCGCCGTAGACCACCACCAGCTTGACCCCCAGGCTCACCAGCAGGGCCAGGTCGTGCACCAGATTGCGAAAATTGGCGTGCTCCAGGGCCTCGCCGGGGAGGGCGATCACCACAGTACGGCCGCGCAGATCGTTGATGTAAGGCGCCGCATGTCGAAACCAATTGAGGGAGGCGTTGGTGTCGCTCAAGCTCAATTCCCCTGTCGTTAACTTTTACCAGTGCGCCTTTAGGGCCAACTCAGTTAGTGTGAACAGGCCCGGACAGGGCGCCGGTTTCCCCTTGCAAATATAAGCTTACAGGCAAAACTTGGCGATCAGTCCGCGCAGTATGTCTACCATCGGCTCTATGCGCTCCTGTCCCAGATACTCGTCGGGCTGGTGAGCCTGATCGATATCGCCGGGCCCCAGTACTATGGTGTCCATGCCCATGCGTTTGAAATAGGGCGCTTCGGTGGCGAAGGCGACGCTTTCCGCCCGGTGTCCGGTGAGTTTTTCCGCGGTTTGAACCAGCTCGCTGTGGCGATCCTGCTCAAACGCCTCGGTGCCGTCAAACAGTGCCCGGCATTCCAACTGCACCTGTTCTTCACTGACACTGTCCTGCAGGCGCCGCTCCAGTTCCCCGCACAGATCTGCCAATGCCATGCCCGGCAGAGGGCGCAGGTCAAACTGTAATTCCGCTGAGCCGCAGATGCGGTTGGGGTTGTCACCGCCGTGGATACAGCCCAGGTTCATGGTGGGAACCGGCACCGCAAACCCGGGGTTTTGGTAGCTGTCCTGCCACTCGGCTCGCAGCGCCAGCAGCGCGCCAATGGCCTTGTGCATCGCCTCCAGCGCGCTGGCGCCCAGGGCCGGGTTGGAGGAGTGACCGGAGCGCCCGGTGATCTGCACCGCCTGCATGGTGATGCCCTTGTGCATATGCACCGGCTTCAGGCCTGTGGGTTCCCCCACCACCGCGTAGCGCGCGCGCGGGCGGCCGGCCTTTACCAGAGCCCTGGCACCCGCCATGGAGGTTTCCTCATCGGCAGTGGCGAGAATGATCAGCGGCTGCCGCCGGGGCTTGTCGAGAAAAGTCTTGGCGGCTTCGATGGCCAGGGGGAAAAAGCCCTTCATGTCCGCAGTGCCGAGCCCGTACAGGCGGCCATCGCGCTCCCGCAACTGGAAGGGGTCCGACTGCCAGCGCCCCTCGTCGTAGGGGACCGTATCCGTGTGTCCGGCCAGTACCAGGCCGCCGTCGCCAGGGCCGCCTGCGGATAGTGTGGCGATCAAGTTGGCTTTGTGGGGCTGCCCCGGCAGCGGCAGGATTTCGGCTTTGAAACCGAGCGTTTCCAGCCAGGCGGCGAGCAATTCGACCACTGCCAGGTTCCCCATATCCAGTTTGGGGTCGGTGGCGCTGACACTGGGAAGTGCCACCAGTTGCTGTAGCTGCCGCATCAGGTTTGGAACTGTCGCCATCGTCCGCCTCACTCTGTGCTGTTCCTACACAAGGGTCCACATGATTGGCCGTCAACCGGGCAGGCAAACCCTTGGCCTTTCCATTGGATCGCCGATATTCAAATAGTGGCGCAACAGCCTCTGGTGTGAAAGTCGGTGTCGCTTAATCCTACAGGCCGGCAGCTGCTGTTCTGGTGCGGCCCCGGTTGTAGCGGCTACTGGCAACCACCGCCGCCACGATGACCACGCCGCCAACAAAAAGCCGGGTAAGGTCGGTTTCGCGATTCCAGAGTAACAGATTCACCAACAGCCCGGCGGGTACCAGTGCGTTGTTCATGGCCGCCAGGGTAGCGGCGGATACCTGGGTGGCGCCTTTATTCCACAGAAAATATCCCAATCCGGAGGCGACGATACCCAGCCATAGGAGCACCGTCCACTGTTCCACCGTGCGGGGGTAGTTGGGAGTCCCGAGTCCCCACCAGGCGCCGGTAGCTACCAACAGGGCTCCCAGGTAAAACCAGCCGAAGGTCTGGCGCGCCGGCAGGCGGGGATGGGTTTGTGCGAACCGCCGATAGGCGACCTGGCCGAACGCGAAGCAGAGATTGGCGCCCTGTACGACACAAAAGCCGCGCCAGAAATCGCCGGACAGATGGTCCCAGCGAATGATTGCCGCCCCAAATACCGCCACCGCGGCAATCAGCAGATTCCAGCCCGACAGCTGCCGCGTCAGCAGGTCGTAGATCAGTGCAAGGTACAGGGGTGTAAAGATGGTAAACAGCAGTACTTCCGGCACACTAAGCAGCAGAAATGACTGATAATAAAACAGGTACATCAGCCCCAGCTGGACCGCGCCTATACCCATCAGGGCAAAGGCGCTGCGGGCCGGCAGACCGCGCCATTGCAACAGCGGTAAAAATACCAGTGCGGCGAGAAATACCCGGCTCAATACCGAAAAATAGCTGTCCACCTGTCCGGCCAGGTAGACGCCGATCAGGCTGAAAGAAAAGGCCCAGAGGGCGGTGACAAATAGGAGTAGTGGCATTGGAAGAAAGGTGTCTCGTGGGCGATGGTCAGCGCCGGGCGCTGGCCTGCCTGTGGCAGTGCCTGGGCCGGGTGAGCGAATTTAGTTTTACCGCCAGCAATGGCCCCGGCTCTGCCACCGATTGGCACGGTCACGGGCGTGGTCAGGTTGTTGCCGAAACAGCGGCCTCACAGTTACTGTTCGAGGAAAGCGCGCATTTTACCCATAGCGACGGGCGTCGGGTCAAAATGCAAAACCGCTATCGCTGGACCCTGTTGCAGGACAGCCTGAAGCTGGAACACCTGCGCCGCGCTGTGCCGGTACTCTTGTTTGAATTGGCGCCAGTCACCGCCCACGGCTTCCGCCAGGTGACTCCCCATCATTGCGGTCGCGATACCTATACCGCTGAACTGTTACTGCACCGGCCGGATATCGAGCTGATCTGGCAGATACAGGGACCGCATAAAAATGAGCGGCTGCATTACCACTACTGGTGAACAACCTGCTAGAGCCTGATTTCACCGCGCATATAGGTCACGGCCCTACCCCGCAATATCACTCTGTTGCTTTGCAACTGGCATTCCAGCACTCCTCCGCGGGCGGAGATCTGCCGCGCCTGCATTTGTGCCAGGTCCAGCTTTTCCGCCCAGTATGGCGTCAATAGGGTATGCGCAAAGCCGGTTACCGGATCTTCGTCGATGCCGACATTGGGGGCGAAAAAACGGCTGACAAAGTCGCATGGGTACTCATCGCCGGTGGCGGTGCACACCACTCCCTGGTACGGCAGGGCGGCAACGGATCGCATGTCCGGTTTCAGTGCCGCCACCTGGGCGGCACCGGCAAATTCCAGCAGCAGTTTTCCCCCTTCACTTTCTTCCCTGACCGCGTTGCGTGGCAGACAGCCGAAGGCCTGCTTTAAGTTGTCGGCAAAAGCCCCGCTGGTGGTCAGGGGCTGCATCTTCTGCGCGGGAAAGTCCATCGCGATCAGATCCTTCTCGCGCTGCACCCGCAGCTCGCCGCTCAGGGTACTAAAGAGAATCTCCCGGTGCCCGCAGCCAAGCTCGGTCCACAAAAGGTGCGCGGCCGCGAGGGTGGCGTGGCCGCAAAGGGGGACCTCCGACGCTGGAGTGAACCAGCGCAATTGGAACCCCGCCGCGCTCGGCACGGTAAAGGCGGTTTCCGACAGCTGGTTCTCGGTGGCTATCTGCTGCAGCAGGTCATTGGGCAACCACTGCTCAAGAGGCACCAGGGCTGCCGGGTTGCCTCCAAACAACTCCGCTGTGAAGGCATCGGCCTGAAAAATGGGTAGTCGCATGGACATTCCTTTTGCGGGTGGCACGGTGGTGCAAAAAAAGGGAAGCGCATAAGGCTTCCCTATTTTTATCAGAGCAAAAGACCGGTTGCTAGAACAGGCCCTAGCCGAATATGCCTTTAAAGAAAAAGAAAAACAGGATGGCAAGGCCGGCGCCAGCCGGCAATGTGACCACCCAGGAGGCGGCAATGGTGGTGACCATACGCAGGTTGAGGGCGCCGATACCTCGGGCCAGGCCAACGCCCAGCACAGCACCTACCAGGGTGTGAGTGGTGGAGATCGGCAGGCCGGTTCCTGAGGCCAGCACCACTGTGGCCGCCGCACCCAGCTCGGCGGCAAAGCCGCGGCTCGGCGTCAGTTCAGTGATCTTGCGGCCAATGGTGGCCATGACCTTAAAACCGTAGGTAGCCAGGCCCACGACGATTCCCAGTCCGCCCAACAGCAGTATCCACGAGGGCATGGTGGCCTTTGCGGTAACCGCCCCCTGCTGGATGGTATTGACCACCGCCGCCAGCGGTCCCACGGCATTGGCGACGTCGTTGGAACCGTGGGCGAAGGCCATGGCGCAGGCGGTAAAAATCATCAAAATCGCAAATACCCGCTCCACATTGGCAAAGCGGTTTTCTTTTTCCCGCTCCGGGTCGCGCTTGACGCGCTTGAGCATCACCACACCCACAGCCATAACCACCAAGCCGACAATGGCCGCTATACCGGCATCCTGTATAAAGCTCAGCTGGATAGCGGCATCCTTGAACACATGTTTGAGACCCTTGGTCAGAGTCACCATGGCGATCATCCAGCCTACGGCAAACATGTAGAAGGGAATGTAGCGCTTGGCATTGCTGAAGGGATCTTCGGTATTGAGGATCAGCCGCTGCACGCTGCGAAACAGCATGAATGAAATGGTGCCTGCCAGCACCGGGGATACGACCCAGCTGGCAACAATGCTGCCCACCTTGCCCCAGGAGACCGCGTCGACGGAAATACCTACCGCGGAAAAGCCGACGATAGCGCCGACAATGGAGTGGGTGGTGGACACAGGCCAGCCGAGGATACTGGCGATCAGCAGCCAGGTGCCGGCAGCCAGCAGCGCCGAGAGCATACCGTAGACAAGTAACTGTGGCTGGTCGGAGAATATCTCTGAATCGATGATGCCCTTGCGGATGGTGGCCGTGACCTCTCCGCCCGCCAGATAGGCGCCGGCGAACTCAAATACCATCGCGATCAGAATTGCCTGCTTGATGGTCAGCGCCCGGGAGCCCACGGAGGTGCCCATGGCGTTGGCAACGTCGTTGGCGCCTACACCCCAGGCCATAAAAAAGCCGAAAATACAGGCGAGAATCAGCAGAATAGTGCCGTACTGGCTGATAATTTCCACGGTGCCCCCTTAGCGCGCCAACAACAATTGCAATCGGTTACCCACGCTGTGGGCGCGATCGGCCAGAACGCCGATCCATTCAATGACCCGGTAGAGGAAAATCACATCCACCGGTGGGAGTTCTTTTTCGATTCCGAACAGCTGTGCGCGGATTTCCACTTCCAGCCTGTCGGACTCGCGCTCCAGGTCGTCCAGTTCCTCGGTCATACGCTGGACGATTTCCACTTCCCGGCCCGCGAAACCGGATTCCAGCAGCTCATCCAGTTCGTTGATGGCTCGCAACGCCTGGGCCGAGGCGGCCACGGCGCTGTCGACAAAGGTTTTCATCTTCGGCTGCAGATCCGCGGGGATCTCCATCTTGCGGCCCGTGGCCAGCCCGGCGATATCCTGGGCGGTATTGGCCACTTCGTCCTGGGCCCGCAGCAGTTCCAGCAGGTCGGAGCGGGATACCGGCAGAAACAGGCTGTTGGGCAGGTGCAGGCGCAGGTCGCGCTTGATATCGTCGGCGTGATTTTCGCTGGCAGAAATGCGTTTTTGCAGTGTTTCCGCCGTTTCCAGGTCGCGCTCCATCAGGGCCGCAAAGAAGGGCACCAGGTCGGCGGCGGCCTGCTGGGCGGCGGCCATGTGCTCCTTGATGGGTTTGATGGGGGACTGGCCAAACAGGTTGGCGATGTTGGACAAGGGCATGGTGAGCTCCGTTGCTCTGGACGCAAGCGCGGCATGGTACCCCAAGATGTGCGCAGCGCGGTAATTCGGGGCAAAGTGCACTGTGGTACGGCGCCGATAGAGCTACAATGCGCCGTCAGGCCAATCGAAAATAGATGATGGAGTGTCCGCTATGGGGGCCAGATTGACGGACAGGGTACTGGACTTGCCGGGTTTGCTGGAGGAGCTGGTGTCGGCGGGGCTGGTGAGTCGCAGGGATGCCAACCGCCTGGTGGGGACGCCGCGCTCCGCCGAACAGGCGCAGATGCACCCGCTCACTTATATCGCCAGCTGTGCACTGGAGCACCAGGGCGACGCCGGTGGGGTGCTCGGCGCGGAGCTTCTGACCCAGTGGCTGGCGGATGCTTCGGGCCACGACATCTATCACATAGACCCACTCAAGGTGAATGTGGCTGCCGTCACTGAAGTGATGAGCTTCCAGTTTGCCAAGCGCCACGAAATTTTGTGTGTCGAAGCGGGCCCCGAGGAACTCCTGGTCGCCACTGCTCAGCCCTATACCAGCGGTTGGGAGGAGCAGCTGGGGCACACCAGCGGCCGGCAGATCAAACGGGTGGTGGCGGACCCGGCGGATGTGCGGCGCTACTGTGTGGAATTCTATTCCCTGGCCAATTCCATTTCCGGGGCCAGCGGTCTCAAGGGTAGCTCCTCTTCCGGTAACTTCGAACAGTTGCTGGAGCTGGGCAGTCTCAAGGACCCGGACGCTAACGACCAGCATATTGTCAACATCGTCGACTGGTTGCTGCAGCACGCTTTCGATCAGCGTGCCAGTGATATCCATATCGAACCGCGCCGCGAAATAGCGCGTATCCGCTTCCGGATCGACGGTGTGCTGCACCCGATCCACGAGCTGCCGGACCAGGTCAACGCCGCGGTGACCAGCCGCCTGAAAATACTGGGCCGCATGAATGTGGCGGAAAAGCGCAAACCCCAGGACGGCCGTATCAAAACCAAGCGCCCGGACGGTAGCGAAGTGGAGCTGCGTCTGTCCACACTGCCCACCGCCTTTGGCGAAAAACTGGTGATGCGGATCTTCGACCCCGAGGTACTGGCACGCTCCTATAGCGACCTGGGACTCAGCGGCGACGACCTGGCGCGCTGGCAGGCGATGCTGGGGCGCCCCAACGGCATAGTGCTGGTCACCGGCCCCACCGGTTCCGGCAAGACCACCACCCTGTACACCGGCCTCAAGCAGCTTGCCACCAGTGCGGTCAATGTATCCACCATCGAAGATCCCATTGAAATGGTGGAGGAAAGTTTCAACCAGACCCAGGTCCACCACACCATAGGACTGGATTTTGCCGCCGGTATCCGCACCCTGATGCGCCAGGATCCGGACATCATCATGGTGGGGGAGATCCGCGACCTGGAGACGGCACAGATGGCGGTTCAGGCGGCGTTGACTGGTCATCTGGTTATTTCCACCCTGCACACCAACGATGCCCCCACCGCTGTGACCCGCCTGCTGGACCTGGGGCTGCCACACTATCTACTGAAGTCCACAGTGCTGGGTGTGATGGCCCAGCGCCTAGTGCGCACCCTCTGTCCGGCGTGCAGGCGGGAGGGCGCTGCCGACGACGGCGACTGGCAGGCGCTGGTGCGGCCCTGGAAGGCACAGTCACCGCAAACCGTATACCTGCCGGGGGGCTGCCTGGAATGTCGCAACACCGGCTACCGGGGCCGGCAGGGGATCTACGAGATACTGCCATTCAGCACGTCAATCCAGGCCCTGGTGACCGCCGACTGCGATTTGGAGCAGCTGCGCCGCCAGGCCATGCGCGAGGGTATGAGCAGTCTGCGGCTGTCCGGTGCCAGAAAAGTCGCTGCCGGTATCACCACTGTGGCGGAAGTACTGCGGGTGGCACCGCCACCGGACATCGCTTTTTGATCTCTGCCGTGACACGACCTGAGTATGATGAGCTCCCCTATGTTTGACCCGGATATCTGTCCCGTGGCGCTGCAACCGCTTTTACAGCGGCGCTGGCACCACTGGGTGGATTCGGTGGAGCCGGAAATTGTGATCGAGGTGAAAGCGCTGCTCGGCGACGGGGACAATCGACTGGCACTCGCCCGCTGTCTGGTGGGCTCCGAATTTTTTCTGCAACAGTGCTGCCGTTTCCCGACGCTGTTGCCGCAATTGCTACAGCGGGATGATCTGGGGTTGTCCGCCGATGGGCTGGGCGCCATCGACACAGAGGCGGAATTGCAGTCGGCCCTGCGGCATCTGCGCAACCGGGTTACGGCGGAAGTGATCTGGCGCGATTTTGCCGGTCAGTGGGACATTCCCACCACCTGTGGGCGACTCACGGATCTGGCCGAACTCTGTATTCAGGTAGCCCTGGACTGGCATCACCGGGCACTGGTTTCCCGCTATGGCGAGCCCCGCGATGGATTGGGGTGGCCACAGTCACTGCTGGTGCTGGGTATGGGCAAGCTGGGTGCGCGGGAATTGAACCTGTCCTCCGATATCGACCTGATCTTCGCCTTCCCGGAGCCCGGCCATACGGATGGGGCAGAAGTGCTGGAAAACCAGAAGTTTTTTCAGCGCCTGGGCCAGCGCCTGATTAAGTCCCTCGACACCATCACCGCCGACGGTTTTGTGTTTCGTGTGGACATGCGCCTGCGTCCCTATGGCGACAGCGGCCCATTGGTGAGCCATTTCGCCGCGCTGGAGGATTACTACCAGACCCAGGGGCGGGAATGGGAGCGTTTCGCCATGGTCAAGGCACGCCCGGTGGCGGGAGATCCGGAGGCCTGTGCCGAACTGATGGAATTGCTGCGGCCCTTTACCTACCGCCGCTATATCGACTTCAGCGCCATCGATGCCCTGCGGGAAATGAAAGCACTGATTCAGCGCCAAGTGCGTGCCCGTGGGCTGGACAGCAATATCAAGCTGGGGCCCGGCGGTATTCGCGAAGTCGAGTTTATTGCCCAGGCCTTCCAGCTGATCCGCGGCGGGCGCGAGCCGGCCCTGCGCGAGCGCAATCTGCTAAAGCTGCTGCCGCTGCTGGAGAGTGACGGACATCTGGCCCAGGGGGTCGCGCGGCAACTGGTAAACGCCTATCTGTTACTGCGCAGAGTGGAGCATGCGCTACAGGCGGAGCGGGATCGGCAAACTCAGTCGCTGCCGGCAGAATCGGAGCACTGCGAGCAACTGGCGTTTGCTCTGGGTCGGGCGAACTGGGTGGCGCTGGAAACCGAATTGAAGGCGGCGCGGAGGGTGATTGAGCGGGAATTCGACCGGGTGATTGCACCGCCGGAAGAGATTGCCGCGCCCAGTGCTGCCGAGGAGTGGCAGAGCCTGTGGCTGGGGTGTGGCAGCGACGCGGGGAAGGACGCCAATCTGGCCACACTTGAGCGGGCGGGGTTTGCGCCGCCCGGCGAGGCGCTGCGGCTGCTGTCGGAACTGGCAGGCGCGCGGATCGTTGCCGCGTTGCCCAATACCGCCCGGGTGCGGCTGGACCGCTGCATACCGCTGTTGCTGGCGGCTGCGGCGGGAGAGCCACAGCCGCTGCTGGCGCTGGACAGAGTTTTGCCCCTGATACGCGCGGTGCTGCGGCGCAGCGCCTATCTGGTTCTGATCAACGAAAACCCGCCGGTGCTGACACAGTTGCTGCGCCTGTGCAGTGCCAGCCCCTGGATCGCTGATCAATTGGCGCGCCATCCCATCCTGCTGGACGAACTGCTGGATTCGCGCCGGTTGTTGGTGCCAGCTACGGCGCGGGATATTGCTGACGAATTGCGCCGCGACCTGTTGCGGATCGACCCGGACGACCTGGAAACGCAGATGGAGGCTCTGCGCCACTTCAAGCAGGGTCAGAGCCTGCGTATCGCCGCTCAGGAAGTGAGTGGCGCCCTGCCATTGATGAGGGTGAGCGACTCCCTCACCTGGCTGGCGGAGGCCATCCTGCAGCAGGCGCTGCAGCTGGCCTGGGCCCAGCAGCGGGATAAACACGGCCTGCCTCCCGGCGCATCCGACGAGGACATGCGCTTCGCCATCATCGCCTACGGCAAGCTCGGCGGTCTGGAGCTGGGGCACGGGTCCGACCTGGATCTTGTCTTCGTGCACGATGCTGACCCCGGGCAGGTGACTGACGGCGCCGCCCCCATCGACACTGGCCGTTTTTACACGCGCCTGGCCCAGCGCCTGATCCATATACTGCAGACACGCACCCTGAGTGGCCCGCTGTACGAGGTGGACACGCGGTTGCGCCCCTCCGGCAATTCGGGCCTGCTGGTGACGCCGCTGGTGGCGTTCGGCAAATACCAGCGCGAGAGCGCCTGGACCTGGGAGCACCAGGCGCTGGTAAGGGCGCGCCCGGTGGCCGGCAGCCGCCGTCTGAGTGGCGATTTCGAGCAGCTGCGGCTCGAGCTGCTATGTACACAGCGCGATGTGCAAACATTGCGCGGGGAAGTGGTAACAATGCGCGATAAGATGCGTGCGCACCTCGACAGCAGCAATAATCAAACATTCGATTTGAAGCAGGGGCGCGGCGGTATTGTCGATATTGAGTTTATGGTTCAATATGCCGCTCTGGCCTGGGCGCACAGGGCGCCATCGATAGTGCGGTACTCCGACAATATCCGCATTCTCGACAGCCTCATTGAGGCGGGCCTGATGCCGGCCCACCAGGCCGGTCATTTGATCGATGCCTACAAAGCCTACCGATCCGAGAGTCACCGTCTGGCATTACAACGACTGCCGGGCGCTGTTGACAATAATCAGTTCAAAGCGGAGAGAGAGACCGTCTGCAACTGCTGGCAGCAGCTGCTGGGCTGAGCCAGGCCGCGGTCCGCTCTAAGCTTAAACTGTGTCTGTGGTCCGAGTTACGGTTTTGTAGGAGTTCATCATGTCTTTTGCCGATCGCGACGGCGTTATCTGGTTCGACGGCGAGCTGGTTCCCTGGCGGGATGCCAGGGTCCATGTGCTCACCCACACACTGCACTATGGAATGGGTGTCTTCGAGGGTGTGCGCGCTTACGGGACCGACAGCGGCACCAGCATTTTTCGTCTGCACGACCATAGCCGCCGCCTGTTCCGCTCCGCCAAGATTATGAATATGGCCATGCCATTCGATTTGGAGCAGATCGACGAGGCCCAGCGGATGGTGGTGCGGGAGAACCATCTGCAACAGGCGTACCTGCGGCCGATGGTGTTCTACGGATCCGAGGGTATGGGCCTGCGTGCCGACGCCCTGCGCACCCACGTGATTGTGGCGGCCTGGGAGTGGCCCAGTTACATGACGCCGGAAGCGCGGGAACTGGGTATCAAGGTGAACACCTCCTCCTATACGCGCCACCACGTCAATATCAGCATGTGCAAGGCGAAGGCCAACGGCAATTACATTAACTCCATGCTGGCCCTGCAGGAGGCCGTCCGCAATGGCTGCGAGGAGGCGCTGTTGCTGGATCCAGAGGGCTATGTGGCCGAGGGCAGTGGGGAAAATGTGTTTATCGTCAGCGACGGCGTGCTGTTTACCCCGGAGCTGACCTCCTGTCTGGACGGCATCACCCGCAACACGGTCATCGAGCTGGCCCGCGAGTGCGGTCACCGGGTGGTGGAAAAACGCATTACCCGCGACGAAGTGTATATCGCCGATGAGGCATTTTTTACCGGTACCGCCGCCGAAGTGCTGCCGATCCGCATGCTGGACGGTCGCACTATCGGCCGGGGTCGCCGCGGCCCGGTCACCAGGCGTTTACAGGAGCTGTATTTCGACGTGGTGCAAGGGCGCAGCGCGGCACATCGGGGCTGGCTGACCGATGTATTGGACCCGGTCGAGCCGCAGGCTTATGGGGCCTGACCGGCCAGCACCTGCCGGATGCCACAGAATGCGGTAGGTGATCGGCTCTTCCCCTATCAGGCGGTGTGAATATCCGGGCGGCCGACACAGTAGTAGTGGAAGCCGGCCTGGCGCATTTCCTCCGGCTCGTACTGGTTGCGGCCGTCGAAGAGCACCGGTGCTTTCAGTGCGGCTTTCACCGCACCGGTATCCAGGGCCTTGAATTGCTGCCACTCAGTGGCAATGATCAGCCCATCGGCGCCTTCCAGGGCCTCCTCCTTGGTGTTGCACAGTTCCAGGTCCCCCCGGTCCCCATAGAGGCGCCGGCACTCCTCCATCGCCTCCGGATCGTAGGCGCGCACCGCGGCACCCTGTGCCCACAGCCGTTCCATCAGCACGCGGCTGGGCGCCTCGCGCATATCGTCGGTGTTTGGCTTGAAGGAAAGGCCCCAGAGGGCGAGGGCCTTGCCCCGCAGGTCGCCCTGGTAGTGCCCGCTGATCTTGTCGGCCAGATAGTGTTTCTGTTGCTGGTTGCGGGATTCCACCGCAGTGAGGATATCGGCGTTCAGGCCCCATTGTTTTGCCGAGGAAATGAGGGCTTTGACATCCTTGGGAAAGCAGGAGCCGCCGTAACCGATGCCGGCGTAGATAAAATGGTAGCCAACGCGGGGGTCTGAGCCGATGCCTTTGCGCACCGCCTCTATGTCCGCGCCCACCCGGTCGGCGATATTGGCCATCTCATTCATAAAACTGATCTTGGTGGCCAGCAGGCAGTTGGCGGCGTATTTGGTCAACTCCGCGCTTTTTACATCCATTACCAGGATTTTTTCGTGGTTGCGGTTGAAAGGTGCATACAGGTGACGCAGCTTCTGCTCAGAATCCCACTCCGAAGTGCCGATGACAATGCGATCGGGACGCATACAGTCGGCGACTGCGGATCCCTCCTTGAGAAACTCCGGATTGGAGATTACATCGAACGCCAGCGCAGCCCTGTCGCGTCGCGCCAGCGTATCGCCCACGGCTGCCCGCACCTTGTCCGCCGTACCCACCGGCACGGTGGACTTGTTAATAATGTATTTTTTGCATTCCATGTGTTCAGCGATGGTCGTGGCTACTGCCAGCACATGGCGCAGATCCGCGGATCCATCTTCATCCGGTGGCGTGCCCACGGCGATAAAGATCAGTTCACCGTGCCCGACCCCTAAGGCGGCATCAGTGGAGAAAGACAGGTTGCCGGTGGCTACGCTGTTTTTCACCATCGGTTCCAGGCCCGGTTCGTAGATGGGGATTTGCCCCCTTTGCAGGCGGGCGATCTTGTCCGCATCGATATCAATACAGACTACTTTGTTGCCGGCTTCCGCCAGTACTGCGGCTTGCACCAGGCCCACATAGCCGGTTCCGAATACGGTGACATTCATTTGTTTGACTCTGTTGTTATGGTTGCAAAACCACTGTACTGGGATGGCAGCTGCTGCCTGCTGGATGCTTTTTGCAGCACCGTGGCCTGAAGTTGGCTGCGCGCCAGCAGCAGCGCCAGCGGAATCCAGTAGAAAAACCAGATATAGGAGGGTTTTACCAGCGGCTGCTGGGCGTAGATGGCCATTGCCACTGTGCCGAAGCCAAACCAGGCTGCGATGAGTCCCGGTATCCAGGTTGACAGCTTTTCCCGGGACAACACCGTATAGACGGCGCCCAGGCCCTGCCAGGCACAGGCGGCCAACCCGAGCAGACCGGAAAAGCGGGCCACATCCAACAGGTAATTGTGTGGATGCGGCAACAGGTGATGCAGTTTAATAAATTGTTTGTGCACCAGTCCCGATCCCAATAGGGGTGCCTGAGCAAACTCCCGCCAGGCTTGGCCCCAGAGTTCCAGGCGGATCGAGTAGGCATTGCTTCTGTGCAGCAGCGGCAGGTCGCCAAACAGCGCCAGATATCCCAGCGGCAGCGCAGCCAATGCCGCCAGTAGAAGCAGACCCCGCAACAGACGCGAACCGCTAATAAAGGCCGCCAGCAGTAGCGCGCACAATGCCATGACCAGGGGCAGCTTGGTTTGCGACAGGACTATGTAGAGGCAGGAAACAACCAGTCCGCTCCAGGACAGCCAGCGCCAGGGGCGGGCTGACTGTGCGATGCCGTAACAGCAAAACAGGGCGTGAAAGCCGAACAATATGCCGGTTTTGTCGATATCGCCCTCCAGGGAAATACCGCCGATACGCCGAAACTGCTGCAGGCCGCCGTCGAGTCCGTAGGCGATCAGCGAGGCCAGACCGGAAACCAGTCCCACTGCGACCAGTGCCAGCAGCCACTGGTGCAGCGCCCTGTCGCCGCGGCGCTCCAGCACCAGATAAGTACCACAGTAAAACAGTGCCAGGTAGAGCACTAATTTCAGATAGAAGCTGGTTTTTCGCTGGACATCGGCGACATCGGCGGATGCCCACAGTGTCGACAGTGCCAGCACCAGTGGCAGGGTACAAAAGGCGGCAAACTGCCATGACCAGACGAAACGGTAATCCCTCCGCCAGAGCATCAGCAGCAGGGCGGCCGGCAGCAGAGTGAGATAAAAAGCGGTCTGCACGCCCGCCACTTTCGGGGCCAGGTAGAAGCCGCACAGCAGCAGGAGCATGCCCCCATAGGCCAGCGTTGACAGTCCCGCTATCCACTTTGAGTCCTGCTGGCGATACAGGCCGGGAGAGAGGATTGCGTTGTTAATTTCTGATCCAGACATAATCGTGGCTGTAGGGCAAATTCATGGCGCTCTCGACAATATACTGCGCGTAGAGCCTATTGTTGATTTCGCGGTGGAAAAACGCTCGGGCACGACTGGCCCAGTGTCGCCGCCTGGCATCATCTTCGTGGAACTCCAGCAGGCGCCGCAGCAGCGACTCCTCACTGTCGAAGTACACAAGGCTCTCCGCCGGCATAAACTCGTCGAAGCGCGCTGCGGCATGGGTGAAAACCAACAGGCCATTACCCGCCATCTGGGCGATCCGCGCCGAGGAGTACCATTGCAGTCCCTCCTGCCGGTTGAGGTTCAGGCCCATTTTGCTGTCACCGAGCATGCGGTCATAGTCCCGTCCCCAGACGGTCGGCTGGTCGAACATCCCGGGTGTGGCGAAACGAAAATCCTGCGGGAGCCGTTCGCGGAGGTAATCGACCAGTTTGCCGCGCTCCGTATAGGCCTGGGCTTTGCTGCAAAACAGCAGATCCACACTCTGGTTGCTGTGGGCGCTGCAGTCCCAGGTTTCCACCGCCGGGTCCACCGGGTTGGGCATATGCCACAATGTTGCCTCCTTGCCCTCGAAGCGCGCCAGTTCCGCGACACCGGTAGAGACAAACATGGCGTCGGCAACTTCGCAGCGCATGGCGATATTGGCGGCGTTTCGGGGGACGAACAAAGGGTCGTTATTGCATGCGGCTATGACTGTTTGCGGCCGCATACGGCGAATCTCCGCAAAAGTCTTGTTGTCGATCAGGTCGCAGTGGCCAAATACCAGTAGATCTGGCTCGAACGCCTCCACGGTCTGTAGGAGTCGTCGGTTGACTTTTTTGCGGCTGGCGAGTTCGCGAATGCGCAGCGGCGCTTCGAAAGCGGCCACATCGCGGTCGCTGAAAGCCAATACGTTGTGACCGGCGCGCACCAGGCCGGTATATAGCTTGATCGCCCAGCTAACGCGGGTATGGCCATATTTCCGCTGTTGGTGATTGTCGACGTGGATGATACGCATAGGATCTGGTGTGCCGCTGGGGTTATCTCTCGCCGCCGATCGACAGGATTTTGCAGAACAAAGTGCGGGCGCGGGGCGACGCCGCGGCCGCTGGATTATACTGCATGCTTCCGGTGCTTCAATAGAGCCTTTCTATGGGCTAGCATGGCTCTTCGGTATTTTGAGGGTTTGCGATAAACTTCCGCGGTTCCAAAGGTCAATCCCAGGGTTTCCCAATTGCAGCTGACGATCTGGCGCTTTCTCGATGGAAACCGCGCGCACGAAAAACAAAGTGCGGCGTTGATAAGCGGTCTGCGCGATTGTATCGGCGATACATTGGATTGCTACGATATTGCACCATTGACACTCTTCCAACTGTTGCGTCGGGGGCTGCCCGCGGAACTGCAACAGCTCCCCCTTCCCCACTTTATCGTCGGTGCCGGTCATCGCAGTCATTGGCCGATGCTGCTGGCCAGACGCCGCTTCGGCGGCCGCAGTGTCGTGATCATGAAGCCTTCGTTGCCGCTGTGCTGGTTTGATTTCGCCATTATTCCGGAACACGATCGGCCTCCCGCGCTGGCCAACGTGATTGTCAGTCAGGGTGCCCTGACCGAACCCCTGCCCGCGGGCCCCACTGTTGCTGGCCGCGGTCTGATCCTCCTGGGGGGGCCGAGCAAACACTTTCGCTGGGACGGTACAAAAGTGCAGGCGGTGGTGGAAAAGTTACTGCAGATGCCGGGAGACTGGATAGTCTCCGACAGCCGGCGCACGCCGTTGGGGGTGCTGGAAAGGTTGCGTGGCAGCGGGGGAAAGATTTTTCACTGGCGTGATTGTCCGCCCGACTGGCTGGCGGAGCAACTGGCGCAGGCTGAGCGTATCTGGGTGACCGGTGACAGTATTTCCATGCTGTTCGAGGCTTTGCAAAGCCGCGCTCAGGTGGGAGTCATAGCGCTGCCCAGCCGCCGGCGGAACAACAAGGTTCGCGCCGCGGTGCAGCGCTTGCTGGACCAGGAAATGCTGGTGGATGCATTGGCCTTGGAGCAGGGTGAATGCATAAAGGCTGTGCCCAGGGAACCACTGGCGCAACAGAGACTCTGTGCGCGGGCATTGCTGCGGCGCAGCGGTATGGTTGAGTCGTGAGCACTGAGTATAAGCAGGGAGAACCGCTGCGTATCTGCCATCTGTTTACCAGCCAGGAAACCGGCGGTCTGGAAAAGCATGTGCAGGAGCAGTGCCGCTGGCAGGTGCAGAATACATCCGCACAAGTCTGTGTGGTGGCGCACCCCCGTTACCGGAAACTGTTTGCTAGCGAAGTGCGCTTCATAGCCCTCGACACAGACCGGGGGCGCCGCAATCCCCTGTTTCTGCTGGCATTGCTGCGCACCCTGCGTCAGGAGCATTTCGATCTGGTCCATGGCCACGGTGGCAAGCCTGCCTATCTGTTACAAAAGCTGCAGCCGTTGCTGCGAGGTCGATGTGTGATTACGCGCCATAATGCACCCAATCCGAAGGATGGTATAGCGCGCCATTTTCCGCAGCGAATCGCGGTCAGTCACAAGGCAGTGGAGGATTCCGCGCTGGACTGGCGGGTGATTCCCAACGGCACCCAACTGCCGGCGGACGCCGGAAGCCTCCCCGAACAGCTGCAGCCTGGGCGTCCGGCAGTGATTGCGGTGGCGCGCCTGGTTGCGGCCAAGGGTATCGATCTATTGCTGCAGGCCTGGGGAGATACCGCCCGGGGTGAGGCGCAGTTGTATATTGTCGGTGACGGTCCCGAGCGCACAGGACTGGAGGCGCTGGCAAAAGAGCTGGGTATTGCTGACAGCGTAAAATTTGTCGGGTTTTCACCCCAGGTCGCCTCCTGGTATCGGGCGGCGGATTTGCTGGTGATCTCCTCGCGCTATGAAGGCGGCCCCTACACGGTGGCGGAAGCACTGCTTAGTGGCTGCCCTGTGGTTTCAACCGATGTGGGCTATGTGGCGGAGAATATTCCCGCACGCTGGCTGGCCCGGGACCTGAATCCACCCACCCTGGCGGCCCTGCTGACCGAGGCATTGGGGGATTTGGGGGCCCTGCGTGAGAGTTACCGGGAGAGTATTGCCCGCGCCGCCGGGCGGCTCACACTGGAAGCGATGGCAGCGGATACCTGGCGGGTATATCAGCGCGCGTTGGCGTGATCCCCGGTCTCTAAGTGCTGCGGTGCTCGGCTTCCTTCCAGGTCAGCCTCTTGTCTGACACTTCCCAGTGAATACGGCGCCACATGCGCTGTATTCGCCGTCGAATGTAATGCCGCCTGGAAACGCCAAGCCACTCCGGAAACAGCAGCTGGCTGGAGCGTCCCAGGCCGTCGATGACTACCAGCTCGGGGGCGCCCCGCCGCACCTCTACAACCAGATTGTGGGGCAGGATATTCTTGGTGAGTACCTCCGTTTCCAGCAACCACTGCGTGAAACGTTCCAGCGCCGCCCTAATGGAGGTATCTAGTCCGTGCTTCTGCAGATAGCGCTCCAGAGTCGGCGCTGGACGGCCCTTTTCATCCAGAATCAGCTGGGTCACTGCAGCCCTGCCCCGGGTGCTTTGCTGTAGGCCATACCAGCGTGCCAAGTGGAACCATACTGGGCTGTCGGGGCCCTGGTTGCGCAGAGCGCGCTGGTTGTAACCGGCCTGCTCGCGCAAGTTGTCATCAAAGCGGGCGCTGCCAGTCAGACGTTTGTACCAGGGTGCCCGCGCACGCAATTCGGCAATGCGGCCAGCGCGCATCACCTTGACACACTTGTTTGGCTCCAGCGGGTGGCGGTAGCAGTGGCGGTTGCCGCCACTGGCAAAAGGCTGTTGGTCGCTCAGGTCGATCACGCTCTGGCCTTCCCGGATTCATTTAGCAGTGACTTGTACAGGCTGAGGGTGCGTCGAACCAGGGTGTCCAGCGTGAATTCACTGTCCAGGGTCGGTTTAGCGTCGCTTCCCAACAATTCCAGCGTTTTTTCAAACAGCTGTTCGGCATTACCGTTTGCCACCAGTCCCTCTGGAAAGCAGGCCCGCAGGGACTCCGCCGGGCCACCCAGGTTGTAGCCGATGATCGGCGTACCTATCGCTGCCGATTCAATAACCGTACGACCGAAGGGTTCCGGCCGCCTGGAGAGGTTATACACCAAGTCGGATTCACAGTACCAGTAGCGGATGTCGCTGCGTTGGCCCACGAAGGTCAGCCGGTCCTCTATACCCAGTGTTTTAACCTGCTGTTTAAGCTCGTTAGCATAGTGCTGCTTGTTGGCCTCGGCCCCGCCGAGAATTACCCCCTGGATATCGTTTCGATGGCTGCGGAGGCGTTGGACCAATCGTATGAAGTCTTCCTGTCCCTTCCAGCGGGTCAGGCGCCCGGGTAGCAGCAGCCAGCGTTTGCCGGCCAGCTGCGGAAATTCCTGTTCGACGGACTGGCGCCAGCCGGCTGGTGGCCGCAGATGTGGATGGAACTCCCCGGTGTCCACGCCGCGGTAGATGACCTGTGGCGGTCGTTGCAGGTATTTTGCGTAATGGGCCAGCAGGTAATCTCGCACGCATTCCGAGATGGCGATTACCTGCTCACTGCGGGCCATGATGGCGCTGTATGGGCTGATAGAGTAGAGGCCGTGGGCGGTAGTCACCAGGCGTGGTCGTGTGCGCGGATCCAGCTTGCGCCAGGCCAGGTAGGTCAGCCATGCCGGTATCCGCGAGCGGACATGGAGTATGTCCGGTTGCTCCGATGCGATCAGCCTGCGCAACGGGCGCACGGTACTGAGACTGGTGACCGATTTTCTGTGGATTGGCAGGGGTATATGTCGCGATCCCTCCCCCTGTAACTGTGTCACCAGTTTGCCGCCACTGGATACCACCAGTGACTGGTGGCCGGCCTGCACCAGGGCACGGGCCAGGTCCAGGGTGCCGCGCTCTACGCCACCGGTGTTTAGAGCCGGCAGCAGCTGCATAACTTTCATGGGTGGTTTACCAGGATCGGGTGGTGCTTAGAGCTTGCGAACTGCCCGCCCACATTTGCAGTCTGCGCCAGTGGCGTACGCGTCACTTTTGGCCTTTGACTTAGTTCGCTATTTGCAATGCATGGTCGCCTATTATAGACATCCAGGAATGGCGGGTATAGGCTGTGTTCCCAATAGCCGAATCGTCCGCCTGCGATCCAGTGTCATTTCTGGTGGGCTTTTGGCTTTGGATCTGTTGTTGGCACCGCATTCCAGAGTTGGTCCTGCAGACGAAAGAACCTTATTTTTCAATTCGCGGTTGTTAGAGTTTACCGGCAATTACAGTACAGTAAGCTATCCGGTTGATGTTGCCGCAGGCCAGTGTGGGCCGATTATACAGGATGGACTTCACGTATGGGCGCCACTAACCCAGAGGCGGTCGTCAAGCCGGTGATCGAGGACGGATCCGGCGGGCGGATAAATCAAACAGGTTTTAAGTTACAGCCGCTACTGTGTGTCTGTGTCTGCACCTGCAAACGGCCCAAGTCGCTGCGCGGGGCCCTGCAGAGCCTGGGTGCCCTCCAGTTGCCGCCGGATGTGCGCGTTGCCGTAACGGTCGTGGACAACGACCCCGAAGGGCAGGCGGGCAGGGCGGTGGTGGAGTCCCTGGCCGGAGAGTTTCCACTGCCGTTGGAGTGTTTATTGGAACCGAGGCGGGGCATTCCCTATGCCCGCAACCGCTGTATCCACGCGGCCAGTGCCAAAAATGCAGACTACCTGATATTTATCGATGACGACGAATGGGTGGCGCCGGACTGGCTGACCCGGCTGTATGGTTACGCCAGGTTTCTGGGTGGCAGTGCGGTGGTCAGCGGCAGCGTGATCAGCCAGTTGCCGGCCGCCGCACCGGAATATTATTCGATGTTCTTTTCCCGCCGCCGGCGCAAAACCGGCGAGCGGCTTACCTACTGTGCCACCAACAATGTCCTGGTGCCCATGGGGATTGTCGAGGAACTAGGACTGCGCTTTGATGAGAGGGATCCCTTTGCCGGCGGGGAGGATGTCATGTTTTTCACCGAGGCCAGCACCAAGGGCGTGGAGATAGTGCATTGCGCCGAAGCCACTGTCTACGAGGCGGTGCCCGTCGGCCGCGCAAACCTGCGCTGGCTGTCGCGGCGAAAGTTTTCTGTCGGCGTCACCCTGGCAAAACAGAAACTGGTCTGTGGGCGCAGTCGCGCCGGGGTACTGGCCTCGGCCCTGTTTCAGTTGCTCACCGCATGCGCCAGCCTGCCGTTCGCCATGGTGACGGGCAGACGTCTGGGCTCCAGGGCATGGTTGCGACTGTGTCGCTCGACCGGTATGGCCTGTGGCGTTTTTGGTGTCCGGCCGCAGTTCTACCGGGTGGTGGAAGGCAGTTGAGCAACGCGTTGCGCTGAAAGTCCCCTGCCGTTCCGTATAGAATATCCTGTGACAGCGCCGCCGGAATAAGCGGCGGATACTATGGACCGGTTGCTTCCCAATTGATGTTGACTCTCTATTCCTGGCTGTTTCGGCTGGCGCTCCCGTTTGTGCTGCTGCGGCTCTGGTGGCGCGGCCGGGCACAGCCCGACTACCGGCGCCGAATCCGCGAGCGCTGCGGGCGCGTGCCCGAACGGCTCAGCCGTGCCCCCCTAATTTGGGTGCACTCGGTGTCCGTGGGTGAAACCCTGGCGGCGGTGCCCGTGATCGCTCGGCTTTCCCGGCGCCACCCGCAGTGGCAGTGGCTGGTCACTACCATGACTCCCACCGGGTCGGAGCGGGTGTTGCAGACGCTGAAGCCACTGCTCGGCGGGCGTTTGCTGCACTACTATCTGCCCTATGATCTGCCCGAATGCCTCAATCCCTTCCTGGATCGCCTGCGCCCGCAGATGCTGGTAATCGTCGAGACGGAGCTGTGGCCGAATCTGCTGGCAGCCTGCGCCCGGCGCGAGATTCCGGTATTGCTGGCCAATGCCAGACTGAGCGAAAGGTCCGCGCGGGGTTACCGGCGTTTTGCCGGATTGACCCGGGCTATGCTGGATAATTTATCGGCGGTGGTGGCGCAGTATCCGGCCGATGCCGAAAGGTTCGTCAAGCTCGGGCTGTGCGCAAATAAGGTTGGCATCAGCGGCAATATCAAATTTGACCTGCGCATCGACCGGGGACTGGTGAGCGAGGCCCAGGTACTGGCGCACCGATGGCGCGGAAAAGGCCGCAGTGTCTGGTTGGCGGCGAGTACCCACGGGGGGGAGGAAGAGCAGCTCCTGGATGCCTTCGCAGCACTGCGGCGGGAGTTCCCCCAATTGCTGCTGGTATTGGTGCCCCGGCACCCGCAGCGATTTGATGCCGTGGCGCGCCTGGTGCGCGAGCGCGGTTTCAGGCTAAAGCGGCATAGTAGCGGCGACTGGCCCGATGAGAGCGACCAGGTTCTGCTGGGGGACACCCTGGGCGAACTGCTGCGATTCTACGGTGCCTGTGATGTGGCTTTTGTGGGGGGGAGCCTGGTACCTGTGGGTGGCCACAATATGATCGAGCCGGCCGCCTGGGGAATACCGGTGGTTTGCGGCCCCCATCTGTACAATTTTGCCACCGTTGCCGGAATGCTGACCCAGGCCGGCGCCATGAGGGTGGCGGACGATGGCACACAACTGGTGTCAATTGTCGCTAACTGGCTGCGGGATGAGGGCGCGCGGCAGAGTGCGGGATTGAGTGGGAAACAGGTGGCCGAAGCCAATAGCGGCGCTCTGGAACACCTGGTGGATGAGGTGGAGAAGCTGGCTGTCGGCCGCCTAGCAGGCTGAGCAAAACCGGGAATGGCTTTTTCAGCAACCTGCTAGGCGGCTGGTAAACGAACTATTTCACCGAGGTGGGGACACTGGTGGGCAAGGGGTCCGCGACCCTGGTGACCGGAATTGCCGGGTTCAGGCGGCTGTCCAGCTGCTGCAGGTCCAGCGGCGCCAGCAGCCCCGCGAACCGCTTCAGGTTCAGGGTGTTGAGTACATAGTCGTACAGCGCATTGGCGTATTGGGTCCTGGCATCAAACAGGGTGCGCTGGGCCAGCAACACATCGACGATATTGCGCGTACCCACCTCGTAACCAGCCTGGGTGGCATCCAATGCACTTTTTGCGGATACCACCGCCTGTTGGCGGGCTGACACCCGCGAAACGTCGGTGACCACCGCCCGGTGCAAAGTGCGGGTGTTCTGGATGGTATTGCGCTGGGTCAGGTTGCGCAGGTCTTCCGCCTGGAACGACTGGTTGCGGGCTTCCCGGCGGCTGGCGCTGATACGGCCACCAGAATAGATGGGCACGTTCAGGGTAATTGCGGCGACGGTGGATTCTGTCCTTGTGTCAATGGGCAGGGTTCTCGATCTTTCATTCTGTATCTTGGTATCGCGGTCGCCGTCATCATGGGTGTTCCGATAACTGATCGAGCCGGTCAGTGTGGGCAGATGTTCACTGGCGGCGGCCCTGGCATTGTAGCGGGCGGCGTCGGCGGCCAGGCTGGCGGCCTTGAGATCGAAGTTGTTCTGCAGCGCAAAGTCCACCCAAGCACTGCGCTCTATGGGGTCCGGTGGCGCCACACTGAAATCGGCCTGTAGCGGTGCCACCTGTTCGTGATTGGTGCCGGTGAGCACTGACAGAGCGTCGAAATTGCTGAGCAAATTGTCCTGCGCTGTTAGCCGCCGGGCCACCGAGCTGTCGTAGGCGGCCTGGGAGTCATAGACATCGGTAATGGCGGTCAAGCCTACCTCGAAGCGCTGCTGGGTTTGCTCCAGCTGCTTGGCCAGCGCCTCCTCCTCGGCGACGGCGGCCTCCAGCACATCGTGGGCCCGCAGCACGTCAAAATAGGCGGTGGAGACCCGCAGCATCATATCCTGTTGCTGGGCACTGAATTCCGCCGCCGCCTGCTCGCTGACTTTCTTTCCCTGCTGATAGCCAAACCATGCCGGCAGATCAAAAATAGCCTGGTCCAGACGTGCAGAGTAGACGCGTCCGTCGATGGTGGTATTGCTGTCGTTTGGAGTGGCGATTACCGTGTCCGGGCCAAAAGTATAATCAAATTGAGTGCCTCTGGATTTGGTACGACTGGCCTCAGCACTGCCATTAATCTGTGGCAGCAGCGCCGAGCGGCCCAGGTTCTTGGCCTCCAGGCCGGCGTTGTAGGCGGCGCGGTCGGCGGCCAGCTGCTGGTCATTGTCCAGTGCCTGGAGATAGATCTCCCACAGAGTGTCGGCCTGAGCCTGCACGGCGCCCAGGCTCAGCAGGGCCGATGCAAGCAGGTGTTTCAGCGGACGCCTGATACGGCCGGGCGCACTGGCTAACTCGTTTCTTTTCATTGATCCTAACTTCCCATGGTGTATGCGGTCTCAAAAGTGCCAGCCTCCCCGACTGGTCAGACTCACCTGGGCGAGCCTTGCAGCGCGTGAGTGTAACGCCGGGCCAACGGGGCGTCGAGGCGACGGTGCCGGCTTTTTGGTATATCTTCGTTAAGCTGACACAACGGTGCGGTTATCGGTCGGCGAATCGCGGCTGCGGATTGGCGTCCGGGGCAATGGCCACCCGCTATAGACGCGGGCGGGTGCAAGGTTGGATGCAATGGCTTGGAATTAAAGGACAGTTTGCAGCAATGGGACCAACGGCGATCGACCACAGAGTCCGGGATCCAAACCGGAAGCGTGCCTGCCACGAGTGTGATTTGCTGCTGGACAAGGGTATAGCGCCCCCGGGCGACAAGCTCTCCTGTCCCCGTTGCGGAGCCACCATTCACCGCAATCCCTCGCACAGTGTGCACTACACAGCCGCGCTCAGTATTACCGGATTGGTGCTGTTTGTTCCCGCTGTGAGTCTGCCGTTACTGCACTTTTCCATCCTGGCCCTGGGTGCTGAAAATACCCTGTTCAACGGGGTTCATTCGCTGTTGGGTGCCGGTTTTGTCTGGCTGGCTTCACTGGTACTGTTTTGCAGTGTACTGGCACCACTGGGCAAGTTTTTATTATTGACCTTTGTCAGTATCGGTTGTCACTTCCGTACTTTGGACGGACCTGTGACCGGTGCGGTGCGCTGGTACCAGCACTTGAAAGACTGGGGCATGCTGGATGTTTATCTCCTCGGTCTGCTGGTGGCACTGGTGAAGATGGAAGACCTCGGCAAGCTGGTGGTGGAGCCGGGCTTTTACTGTTTCTGCGCGCTGATGGTGGTGTCGAATCTGTCCATGCTTGCCTTTGACCAGCAATCTATATGGAACCGCATGGAGCGCCGCCGGCGGGTTGCGTTGCCCGCAGCCGAAGGGGGTGAAGTCGGATGAATCCGAACAGGGCGCTGGCACAGGGGTTGGTTACCTGCCTGAGCTGCTATCAGCTGCTGCACCTGCCGGCGGGTGCCAGCAGCGGGTGTTGCGTGCGCTGTGGGGCGCGGGTGTACGGCCGGGTCGAGAGAAGCCTGATGCTGACCTGGGCCCTGGTGATCACCGGTGCGCTGTTGCTGATTCCCGCAAACATCCTGCCGGTGACTACAGTTATTTATCTGGGTTCCGGCGAGCCCTCAACCATTATTAGCGGCGTTTTCCAGCTGTATCACGCGGGTCTCTGGGGTATAGCGCTGATTGTGTTTGTCGCCAGTATTGCGGTACCGGTGATGAAGCTGGTGGGACTGACTATTTTGTTGATTCAGGCGCAGTGGCTGCCACCCAGAAACCCGGTGCAGAGTATGAAGCTCTACCGGCTGGTGGCGGCTATCGGCCGCTGGTCGCTGCTGGACCTATTTATGATCTCCATCCTGGTGGCATTGGTGGATATGGGCTTGATTGCACGAGTGGAAGCGGGGCCGGGCAGCACCGCCTTTGCCACAGTGGTGGTGGTCACCATGCTGGCGGTGCGCGCCTTCGATCCGCGCCTGATCTGGGATGCGGTGGAGCGGCAGTCCGTATCGCCCAGCGCAGCTGCCCCCACCGGGGGGGATGCCTATGGCTGAGCCGCAAGTCGCCCAGCCGGAGGTGCGCCGCAGTCGCGGCCTGCCGCTGGTGTGGCTGGTGCCCCTGGTCGCGGCGCTGATCGCCGTCTGGCTGCTCTATCGCGACCTGGCCCAGGGGGATATTCAGGCGACGATTTTGTTTCGTACCGGAGATGGCCTTGTGGGGGGCAAAACCGTAGTCAAATACGCCGGTGTGGATATCGGCGTAGTGCAGAATTTCCGCCTGGTGCAGAATGCGGAAGCGCTGGGTGGCGCCGACGGGGTACTGGCGGAGGTGGCGTTCAATCCCAGTGCGGCCTATCTGCTGGTGCGCGGCAGCCGTTTTTGGCTGGTAAAGCCGGAAGTCTCGATCACCGGCATCCGCGGGCTCGAAACACTGGTATCGGGCAACTACATCGCCCTGGAACCGGGTAACGGTGTGCCGGAGAGAAAATTTGTCGCGGTGGATAAGCCGCCGGTCACGGTTTCCGGCGAGGGATTGCGGGTCGTGCTCAAGACGCCGCGCCTGGGGTCGCTGAGTCGCGGTTCGCCGGTCTATTACCGCCAGCTCGAAGTGGGGGAGGTGGAGAGCTACCAGCTTTCCGAAGACGGCACCGAAGTGGAGGTGGGGGTGTTTGTCCGCCGTGAACACGCGGGCCTGGTGCACCGCGGCAGCCGCTTTTGGAACAGCTCCGGGGTTTCCATCGAGGCCGGCATCGGCGGCGTCTCGGTGGATATCGAATCCCTGGCGTCGCTGCTGGCGGGCGGGATTTCATTTTATACGCCCAAGAACCAGCTGCACTCACCCCTGGCGAAGGACGGTGCCCAGTTCAAGCTGTTCAAGAATTTTGAGTACGCCGATGCCGGTATTCCCGTTACGCTTCATTTCGAGCGCGGGGTCGAGGTGACCCCGGGAACCACAGAGGTATTTTATCGGGGCATCATGGTGGGCAAGGTCAGTGATGCCAAGCCCAGCGCCGGCATCGACGGTATGGAAGTCCAGGTGATGATGAATCCTATCACCGATGATCTCTTGAGTGAGAATACACGCTTCTGGATGGCGTCGGCGACACTGGATCTGTCCGGGGGGCTGAGCGAACTGCTGCAGGGCAAACGCATTGAAGTGGATCTGCGCCGCGGCCAGCGATCGGTACGTGAATTCTCCGCCCGGGCCGTGGCACCGGAGCGGGACCTGCGGGAGCCGGGTCTGCACCTGCAGTTGACCGCCAAAGATCCGGGCTCCCTGCAGCGCGGTGCCCCCATCCATTATCGGCGCATCGAGGTGGGGCGGGTGCAGGGCATGGAGCTGCGCAAGGATGGTACTGGTGTCACTGTCTTTGCAGTGATCCAGCCCCGCTATGCGCACCTGGTTAACAGCCACAGCCGTTTTTGGAATGTGAGCGGCCTGCGCGCCAAGGCGGGCCTGGCCAGTGTCGAGGTGGAAGCGGACTCGCTGCTGACCCTGGTGCGCGGTGGTATTGCATTTGGCAATGAACTGGCCGCTACAGGTAAAGTTGCGCCGGCACCCGATGGTGCCCGGTTTCAACTTTACCCCAACCGGGAAGCGGCGCTGGAAGACGGAATCAGGGTGCGTATCGCGCTGCCGTCGGCGGAGGGGTTCAGGCAGGGTGCACCGTTGCGCTACCGGGGTATACAGGTGGGCGAGGTGGAACAGTTGCAGCTGGGACAGGATCTCGATTCCGTCTGGGCCATCGCCAAACTCTACCGGCGCGGTGAGCGGTTCGCCCGCGCCGGTACCCGCTTTTGGGTAGTGGCACCTCAAGTCGGGCTGGAAAAAGTCGCCAATTTGGATACCCTGGTCACCGGACGCTACCTGGCTTTGGAGCCGGGTGGCGGTGAACCGCAAGCAGAGTTTGCGGCCCTGGCCGAGGCGCCAAAAGTGAACCTGGCCGAAAGCCTGCAACGCCCTGGCTTGACAGTGATCCTCGATGCATCGCGCCGCGGGTCCCTGAGCGCGGGCAGCCCAATTTACTATCGCCAGGTGCAGGTGGGGGAAGTGATCGGCTATGCCCTGGGGGAACTGGCGGACCGCGTGTACATATACGCCTACATAGAGCCCCGCTATCGTCCGCTGGTTCGCGAAAATACCGTTTTCTGGAACGCCAGCGGAGTGGAAGTGAACTTTGGCCTGCAGACCGGACTCACAGTCCACACAGAGTCGGCGCGCGCGCTGCTGGCCGGGGGTATAGCGCTGGCCACGCCGGAAGGGGCGGAGATGGGGCGGGAAGTGGAGTCCGGAAGCCACTATCCACTCTACCCCGAAGCCGAATCCGAATGGCACCGCTGGCGCCCCAAAATACAACTTTACGCCACTGACGAGCCGCAAAAATAGCGTCATTATGGCGACCGGATCGCTCACAATAAGAGGTAGGGAGTAAATGATGATGCGAATAGAAATGCTTGCCCGGCTCGCAGCCGGCTTGTTGGGTGCGGCACTGTTGGCCGGTTGCGACACGGTGCAAACACAGAGAATCGAACCGCGTTCCGCGCCGGAGGCTTTCTCCACGTATGCCTGGGGACGATCGGGGTTGGCCACGGTGCCCGAGGCATCGGCGCAGTTGGTGGAGCTGGACGAAACCCTGCGCGCTTCGGTATCGGCTTTGATGAGCGCCCGCGGCTATCAGTTGATCGAGGATCCGACACGGGCGGATATGGTCATGGACTATCAGGTGGCCGTGATCGAGGAACAGTTTGCCGGGGACCCAACGGACAGCAGCTGGGATGCCCAGTTTGACAGCAATGCCCCCAGCGGCGTGGTCGAACTGCCCGCCCGCACCGGCGCGCCGCGGTTCACTCTCACGCTGGGGCTTGGGCGGCCCGGGGGCATGGCGCTGTGGGGCGGCAATGCCACCAAACTGATGACCCGTCCCGAAGACGCCAATGAGCGCCGCCGTATCATCGACACCGCTGTGCGGGAGCTGCTGGAAAGTCTGCCCGCGCGCGTTCAGTAAGGTTGTACTGCAGTCACCCGACTCCGCCGCGCGGCGGGTGGTTGCTGTTGCATGTCACATGGTTGTTTTCATCAGTGTGGCAGGGATGCTGTTTCTTGTGATGTCTAGCAGTAGGAGAGACTATGCCTGCCTTTCAAACAACATCGAAGACGGTTCTGTTGTGTGTCCTGGCGTTGTGGTTGACAGCCTGTGCCAGCGCTCCCCCCGTGGCGGTGGATTATGATCCACAGGCCGATTTCTCCGGGTTCAAAAGCTACTTCCTGCTCGATGCCCTCGCTATAGGACCAGTGGCGCCGCTGGAGATGAAACGTGCGCGCCAGTCTCTGGATGGAGTCCTGCGCACCCACTACCTGCCGGCCGCGAGCCGCGACGAGGCAGATTTTCTGGTGCGGGTGCAGATAGTGGCGTCGGACAAGGTTGCGGTCTACCAGGACAGCTTGGGTTTATACGGTAGCGGCTACTACTGGGGCTGGGGTGTGCGGGCACCGCTCACAGTGCGCGAGTATCGCGAGATGTCTCTGGTAGTGGATGTCCTCTCACCATCCAACGCGCCCCTGTGGCGAGGCAGCCTGGTTTCAGATGCGCAGCGCGCCGGCAGTCCGGAACAACAGCAACAGCGGCTGCGCGAGGAAGCGACGCAGATTCTCAGCCGTTTCCCGCCACATTTGCGGTTGCGCGACAGGGGATAAGCGGCAATACAGAAGAGTGGAAACATGGATAAGGACCTGAGCCCGAAATTCGGCCACGAGGATGTGGAGATCATCGCCCGCGCACCTGTGTTTCAGGGATTTTTTACTATGCTCCGGGTGAGACTGCGCCACCGGCTTTATGGCGGCGGCTGGAGCGAGGAGTTCGAACGGGAACTGTTCGTGCGCGGTGCCGCGGTGGGGGTTTTACTGTACGATCCGCGTCGGCAACTGGTGGGCCTGGTGGAACAGTTCCGTATCGGTGCCCTGGCAAGGTCGGGAGGACCCTGGTGTCTGGAGTTGGTTGCAGGGATGGTGGAGGACAGTGAGTCGCTGGAGAGTGTCGCCCGGCGCGAAGTGCTGGAAGAGGCCGGGATAGCTGTCGACGGCTTGCACCATATCCGCAGTTATATGCCGAGCCCCGGTGGCAGCAGCGAGCGCATGCATCTGTTCTGTGCCCTGGTCGATTTGCATGAGGTCGAGGGCTATTTTGGCCTGGACCATGAGCACGAGGATATTCACCTGCGTGTGCTGCCCCTGCCGGTGGTGTTGAAGGCATTGGAAACTGGGTGTGGGGAAGGCTGTGTGATCGACAATGCCGCCACCATCATCGGTTTGCAATGGCTGCAATTGCATCGAACGGAGTTGAAGCCCAACCACTGACGTAATGAGACCCACTGGTCATCGATTCTTGGATTCCGCCGCTGGCAAGGGGCTTGAACTGAGATCTAGATCACGGCGACAACAGAGGCTGAGTGTCAATAATGGCCCCACCGACAGATACTGAAACGGAAGCGCCGCCGGCTGAGCAAAAGTCGCGCAAGGCGCAACATAAGCCTGCTTATCGGGTAAATCTGTCGGATTACCATGCCGACTGTGATGCCAATTATGTGCGCCTGTGCAAGTTGTTACCGGGCCTGGAGGAGCGGTGCTACTGGCGCTACCGTATGCCTGCCGGCGCACTGGAAATGTCCGTGCAGGAGCGCTCGCGCTATACCACCGAAGTGCGCCTGAGCGCCTGTAGGGATCGGGGTGACAGTGACTGGTTGATGCCGCCACAGCTGATAGTGCGCCTCTACCACGATACGCGCATGGCGGAGGTGGTGGCGGTTGGGGGGCGCGGACCCCTGGGTGAACAGGGAGTGAACTTCACCTATCCAAATCCGCGCATGGAGCAGGCCGACGAGCGTCAGCAGGTCAATCGCTTTTTGGGCGAATGGCTGGGACATTGTCTGACCAACGGCCGCGTGGAGTTTGATTTGATACTGGAGGGTCGGCGGTTCTGAGTATGCACCGACCACACAGGGAAGTGACTGGATGGTGAGAGAGTGAGCGAAGCGTCGAGCGGATCTGTGTATCGTCTGGTGCAGTTTACCGACCCCCATATCGGAGGGCGGCCGGATTACCAGTTGTTGGGCCTGGATACCGGCTACACCCTGGGTCAGGTACTGGAAGCCATAGCGCGGGATCAGTCCTCGGCCGACCTGTTGGTGGCCACTGGTGATATCACCGCCAATGGCTCCGATGCAGCTTATCATCGCTTCCTGCAGCAGATGCAGTCTGTCACCAAGCCCTGGTACTGGCTGCCGGGTAATCACGATCGCAGCGCGCTTATGCAGCAGCTTGCCCCGGGGCACTGTACCGATGCCATTGAACTGGGCAACTGGCGGTTGTTACTACTCGATACCAGCGTGGAAAATCAGATTTGCGGCGGCCTGAACGACGATCAGCTGGACCGTCTGCAAATGCAGCTCCACGAGTGTGGCGATCACCCGGTAATGATCCTCATGCACCATCAGCCGGTGCCGGTTGGCAGCGACTGGATCGACGGGCATATGTTGCGCCGGGGTGCCCCGCGCCTGCTGAGTATGGTAACTGAGGCAGCTAATGTGCGCGCACTGGTGTGGGGACATGTTCACCAGCAGTTCGACAGCCGACTCGAACACTGTGGCCTGCATGCCACCCCCTCAACCTCGATCCAGTTCACCCCGGGCAGTGGTCCTTTTGCCGTGGACGACTGCATGCCCGGCTACCGCTGGTTTGAACTCAGCGCCGACGGCAGCTACCGCACAGGGGTTGAGAGGGTCACCATTGCCGAGTACGACGTCGATCTGGACTCCGACGGTTACTGATCGCCAACGCTATTAGAAGGTGATACCCGCCCTTGGGTCTGACGCTGCGGGCTGTGACTGGCGTCGCCCCGCCCTACAATGAAGTCTGCGGTGCCGAGCAGTTGAGGTTCAGCATGATAAAGGTCCTGATTGCCCCAGTGCCCCTATTAGCGGCGGTGCTGGTCTTACTGGGTGGCTGCCAGCAGAGCGGTACCACCACAACCCCATCCCAACTCACGTCTACCGCCGAGACAGGCAGGTCAGCCAGCAGCGGTGCTTCCGGCCTGGTGCCGCGCGCGGGTGGGGCAGGTCTGAATAGCGTGGAAGCCGCCTTTGCCCTGGATGTCAGCGGTGCCTCAGTGTACGTCGAGCCATTGGTCATCGATTACAGGCGCAGTGCTCAAACCGGCCCCCGACGCCTAGGGGAAGGGGACCTTCAGCTGGGGCCCAGTGACCGGGCGCGACTGCAATCATTGACAGCGGGGGCGTTTAACGAGCGCTTTCTCGGCCCCAGAGGAGGGCGCCTGGCCACAGATCCGGGCGGCGCGGACTATCGTCTGCGGTTGCGACTGGAGAATTTTGCCCTGAGTGGCCCCCTGCAACTGACGACAGGTCTGCAGCGCACCTTTGCCCGGAGCAGCGCCCAGGGCACCCTGACAGGCGGGCTCTACAATCGGGAAGGCCAGTTGGTCATGCGATTCCGCAGCCGCAACCTGTATCGCGAGCGCGCGGGAGGGCTGGGTTCAGCGCGCTTTGAGCGCTTCTCCAGCGCCAGCTTCTGGGCCGAAACCCGCGCCTCCATGCGACGCACTTTTTCCAGCCTGGGTGCCAGCCTGGATGGGGGTGGGCGTTAAACCCTGGCGCAGAATCATATAGCCCCGCTGTCGCTTGCCGGTGAGGCTGGACACAAGGTGCGCCGCGCGCCGTCTATAGGCGGCGGATGGTTTGCACATTGCACCGGAAAAGGCCCGAGAAAGGGCTTTGCTCCCGCAAGGACCGGGCTATAATTCGCGGCCATGTCCGCCCAGCAATCTGCCAATCCGTCGCTGTTGATCTATCTGCACGGCTTTTTGTCTTCACCGCAGTCGTTCAAATGCCGGTCGATGTGCGACTGGCTGGTGCGGGCGCACAGCGATATCGCCTTCGCTGCACCGCAGCTGTCGCCGCACCCCGGCAAGGCCATGGCAGTGTTGACCCGGCTGATCGATGGCCGCTTCGCGGCCGATGCGGATTCCAGAGTCGGGCTCTTGGGTAGCTCCATGGGTGGATTTTTCGCCACAGTGCTGGCCGAGCGCTATCGGCTTCCCGCAGTGCTGGTCAACCCCGCCGTTCGCCCCGCCCGGTTTATGCCCGCCTACCTGGGGCAGACCCTGACTCCCTACAGCGGCGAGGCGCGGGACTATCGCTTAACCGAAGCTGACGTTGATACTATGCAGCAACTGGAAGATGAATTGCCGCAGCCACTGACGAGCCGTTACTGGCTGCTTGCACAGCGGGGCGACGAGACATTGGATTGCCGCGAAGCGGAGGTGTTTTACCGCGGTGAGCGGCAAACTGTAGAGGATGGCGGCAATCACAGCTTTGCAGGGTACGAGCGTTATCGTCAGCCTATAATCGATTTTTTATTTAAGCAGCAGTAATAAGCAGTATGGACAACTATTCCGCCGAAGATATCGAGGTGCTCACGGGGCTGGATCCGGTACGTAAGCGCCCCGGCATGTACACCGATACCACCCGTCCCAACCACCTGGCCCAGGAGGTCATCGACAACAGTGTCGACGAAGCACTGGCCGGGCATGCGAAGAAAATTGAAGTGGTGCTGCACAAAGACAATTCGCTATCGGTGAGCGATGACGGCCGGGGTATGCCGGTGGACATACACCCGGAGCAGGGGCGTCCGGGAGTGGAAGTCATCCTCTCCACCCTGCATGCCGGGGGCAAATTTTCCAACAAAAACTACCAGTTTTCCGGTGGTCTGCACGGTGTCGGGGTTTCCGTGGTCAACGCCCTGTCCAAAGTTCTGGAAGTCACCATCCAGCGCAACGGGCAGATTTATCGTATGGGGTTCCACAACGGCGACAAGGCCTCGGAGCTGGAAGTGATCGGTAGCTGCGGCAAGCGCACCACCGGTACCAGCCTGCGTTTCCTGCCCGATCCCAAATATTTTGATTCCATCAAGTTCTCCGTGCGTCATCTGCGCCACCTGTTGCGCGCCAAGGCGGTGTTGTGTCCCGGCCTGACGGTGGTTTTTATCAATGAACAGGACGGGGAATCGGATCAGTGGTATTACGAGGACGGTCTCACTGACTACCTAGCCGCCGCCAATCAGGGCTGGGAGGTATTGCCCGCAGAGCCATTCGTAGGCAGTTTCAGCGCCACCAGTGAAGCGGCCGACTGGGCTGTACAGTGGCTGCCCCAGGGGGGCGAAGTGACGACCGAGTCCTACGTCAACCTTATACCCACCGCCCAGGGAGGCACGCACGTCAACGGCCTGCGCGCCGGCCTGCTGGATGCGATGCGGGAGTATTGTGAAATCCGCAACCTGGTACCCCGCGGCGTCAAACTTGGCCCCGAGGATATCTGGGCCCAGTGCAGCTATGTGCTGTCCGCCAAACTTGCAGAACCGCAATTTTCCGGCCAGACCAAAGAGCGCCTGTCTTCCCGTGAAGCGACTGCATTTGTGTCCGGAGTGGCCAAAGACGCCTTTAGCTTATGGCTGAACCAGCATACCGGGGAGGGGGACAAGCTGGCCGAGTTGTGTGTCAGCAACGCGCAAAAACGCCTGCGTTCGGCTAAGAAAATTGCACGTAAAAAGGTTAACCAGGGCCCCGCACTGCCGGGCAAACTGGCGGACTGTGCCAGTGGTGATACCAGTAGCTCGGAACTGTTTCTGGTAGAGGGGGACTCCGCCGGCGGCTCCGCCAAGCAGGCGCGGGACCGCGAATTCCAGGCCATAATGCCGCTGCGCGGAAAGATCCTGAACACCTGGGAAGTGGATTCGGCGGAAATTCTCGCCAGCCAGGAGGTGCATGATGTCGCTGTGGCGCTGGGCGTAGACCCCGGCAGCGACAATCTGGAAGGATTGCGCTATGACAAAATCTGTATCCTCGCAGACGCCGACTCCGACGGGCTCCACATCGCTACCTTGTTGTGTGCATTGTTTCTGCGACACTTTCGCCCTCTGGTGACAAACGGTCACGTCTATGTGGCTATGCCTCCTCTGTATCGCATAGATATCGGCAAGGACGTCTACTATGCGCTGGATGAAGCGGAGAAGCAGGGGGTTCTCGACCACATAGCGGCGGAAAACAAGAAAGGCAAAATCCAGGTCACGCGGTTTAAAGGGTTGGGTGAAATGAATCCGCTGCAACTGCGGGAGACCACTATGGATCCCAATACCCGCCGGCTGGTGCAACTGTATGTGGATGCCGGTGATGACAGCAACCAGCTGCTGGATATGTTGCTTGCCAAAAAGCGTGCTGGAGATCGCAAACTGTGGCTGGAAAGCAAAGGGAATTTGGCTGAAATAGGCTAAGTGTAAATTTTACCAAAAGTTTATAAATTTTTATGGTAATCCTATAAAAATTTTATACTTCGAGAAAGGAATCTCGGAGTATCCTGCGTCCTGTCGTTTCACTGTGCGCTATAATTGTGGCTCCGAACTAGGCGCCAGCCAAACAAGAAAAAGGGTTGCCTGTTCTTTTGTAGCCGTGATAAATCACAATTCCATGCTTGAACTTCTCGCCAAACGTACCGCTGACCACTTGCGACTCGCCCCAAGATCGCCGAAATATTTGTGCCTGCGAGATGCCATTGTGCAGATGATCTCCGAAGGACTTCTCAGCGAAGGTGATCGTATACCTACGGAGCAACAACTTGCCGCAGCGCTGCCCGTTAGCTTGGGGACAGTGCAAAAAGCGCTGAACAACCTTGTGGAAACCGGCGATCTCTATCGCCAACGGCGGCGGGGAACCTTTGTCGCGGAAAGCGAGCGCCGCCACCAGTTAGGGTATCCTATCTTCTCTTTTTTCCGCCCCGATAACACCATGGTGCAGCTGACCTTTGTCAAACTGTTGAAACGGGAGCGCGTACAGAAATCGGGGCCTTGGAGTGACAGACTGGGGTCCTGTGCTGAGGGCTATGTACATTTGGTGCGTCGAGACCGCATCGACGGTGTTTTTAATTGCCATACGGAACTCTATCTGCGAGCGGATACCGCTGAACAATTGATGCAAGTGGATAGCACTGTACTGGAACAGGAAAGCATCCTGCCCCTATTGCAAACGCTGCACAGCGAACAAAAATTTCAAGCGCAAAACCAAGTTGGCTGTGTTCGTCTGCCGCGGCCAATAAGGGAAGTGATTGATACGGAAATGCCCGAGGAAAGTTGGGGGATACGCCTTGAAACGCTTTATCAATTGACAAGTGGCAGCACGGTTGTCTGGCAAGTAATGCATATCCCCATCAATGAATATCGTCTGAATTTCCTGGTTGCCCACGCCTGATTGCGCTGGGGGTAGATAATAGGCACTGTGTGACCTGGCTGAGAATTCCACCCAATGCCTAGGGCCTGCTGACACTAACTGAGTTGGCCCTGTTGTGACAGAAAAGGGGCCAATCGAGGCAAGAGGAGCGCGGTTTGGTTGTTCCTAATGAGCGACGAGCAACGAAGAGTGGCGCCTTTTCTGGTACAACCCGAAGGGCTGCCCCTGGTTTCGCGCCCTGCGGCGTTAAAAATTGCTTATGTGGACCCACCACACAGCGCAATTCCTGCCTTGCAGGCCACAAAACCAGTGGCAGCAGGGCTATCTCAGTTAGTGTCAACAGGCCCTAGCTCAACACCAGTGGGTAGCATTGTCAGCGGTCCGCAAACGCCACAAGTGACCATTTTGGGCCTCGCCATAGCCTCACTGTCCTGAATTTTTCAACACGATCAGTATCCGAATTAATACCGTAGAAGCTGGTCGATAAGCATGGGCTTATTTTTGTTTAAAAATCCTTAAATAAACAAATTTATCACTTGCAAATATATATATAGTAAAAATTTACTGCATATAAAGTACTTTAGTAGGATAAATGTAATTACTGGGCTTCAGGCTATCTATCTATTTTCTATTCTCAATAAAGAGATTAATCCTGTCTTTTTATAACAAATCAGTATATATAAATACTATATAGTATTGACGGGCGATTTGTTTGGCGCTTATTCTCACCTCCGGCTATTCGAAAGATAACGCGCCAGATTCAGTTTTCTGCGGAGGTTTATTTCCATGAGCTGGACCACTGTCTGCACAAAAGAACAGATACAGGAAGACTTTCCCTGCTCGGTAGAGATCAACGACAAGAAAGTTGGGGTTTACCTAGTGGAAGGGGCCTATTACGCCCTTGAGGACATCTGCCCTCACGCCTATGCACTGCTGTCCCAAGGGTTCGTTGAGAACGGCCAAGTGGAGTGCCCGCTGCACGAAGCCGTGTTCGATATCAAAAGTGGCAAGTGTATTCACGACGTGGGCTTTGGCGGCAAGAGTTTACAGACCTACCCCATTCGGATCGTCGATAACGCCATTCAAATCCAGACCGATAACCAGGAGTCCGATTCGTGAGCGAGCAGAACTTCAACCCCCAGCTCAAACAGTGGGCCCAAATTATCCCTTCCAGCGAAGCCGGCCAGGGTCGGATAGAGCAGCCCGGCGGATTCGACAATCGGGTATGGCAGACCCGTGAAAGACCTGCCGAGCCCTTTGAGCTGGCCCTGGCGGAAGCCCTGGAAAGTGCCTTTGAAGGCGGTGCAGAAACCTTCGAAGAGTTGCTTGTGGCGCTACAGACGCAAAAGAGCTTGGATCGCCAGGGCTGCCTGTGGAGCGAGCAGACTTTGCTAAACGAATTAACCGTGCTCGGGCAATAGCCGCCTTTGTCGGTACCAGCGGCATAACAATTAAGAGGTTCACTATGCACACCCTTTCTTCCCCCGAGCAGGCAGTTCGCGATTATTTGGACACCGGTTTGCGTTCCTTATGGTACCCGGTGATTGCCAGCTGGGAGCTTGGCTCCGAACCCTTGGGCATCACCCGACTGGGTGAGAACATCGTATTGTGGCGCGACAATGAGGGCGTTGTGCGTGCCATTGAGGATCGTTGTCCGCACCGGGGCGCACGTCTGTCCCGGGGCTGGAATCTGGGGGACAGGCTGGCCTGCTGGTACCACGGCGTAGAGGTAGACGGAGAGGGCCGCATTCGCGACGTTCCCGCGGTGGACAACAGCCCCCTGGTGGGCAAGAAGTGCCAGCGCCACTATTCGGTGATTGAAACCCAGGGCGCCATTTTTCTCTACTTTCCCACCGTCGAGGGGGAGCCGGTTCCGGAATTGCAGTTGCCTCGGGAATTGAGCGACGACAGCTACAGCAATTTCTTGTGTGTCGCCAGCTGGCGCTGCAACTACCAATACGCCGTCGACAATGTGATGGACCCCATGCACGGGACCTACCTGCACGCCAATTCCCACTCTATGGCCGAGGGCAATCGCCAGGCGGAAATGGAACTCAAGCCCACCGAAAGCGGCTTTGTGTTCAAGAAGACCGATCAAGCCGGGGTCAACTTCGACTGGGTGGAGTACGGCAATAGCGGCGCCCTGTGGCTGCGTCTGTCCATTCCATATAAGAAGTGCTTTGGCCCCGGCGGACCCTTTTGGATCGTGGGTATGGCGGTGCCGGAAGATCGCGACCACTGTCGAGTGTTTTTTTGGCGTATTCGCAAGGTGGAAGGCTGGCAGCGCCAGGCTTGGCGCTTCCTGTACCGCACCAAACTGGAAAAACTGCATTGGGATGTGCTGGAACAGGACCGCATGATCCTGGAAGCCCTGGACCCCGCCGCCCGGGATCTGGAAAACCTCTACGAACACGATGTGGGTTTGCAGCGCCTGCGGCGGGTGATGCAAAAACTTGCCAAAGCGCAGTTGGCCCGGCGCGCTGAAGCCGAATCGAGCCAAGGGGCAGGGCACTGATGCGGGGCCAGTCTCTTGCGGGCAAACGCTTGTTAATCACCGGCGCCGCCCGCGGTCTGGGTCGTGCCATCGCCGAGGCAGCTGCCGCTGAGGGCGCGCAGCTGGTTCTGAGCGATTTGCTCGACAAGGAATTGACGGCCACTGCCGAAGCGCTGCGCAGCAGCGGTCATTCGGTGGAGACCCTGTTGATGGATCAGGGCAACCCCGATGCGATCAACTCGGCCATGGCAAGCCTTCGGGGCCCTCTACACGGATTGATCAACAACGCCGCCGTGGCCACCGACGTCGGCGGCGCGCTGATGGAAGACTACGATCTGGCGCTGTGGGACAGGGTGATGCAAGTGAATGTGCGCGGCCTCTGGCTCACCACCCGCGCAGCCCTGCCGTTGATGGAAAAAGCCGGGGGTGCCAGCGTCGTCAACCTGGCCTCGGATACAGCGCTGTGGGGCGCGCCAAAACTGATGGCCTACGTGGCCAGCAAGGGTGCTGTGATCGCCATGACCCGTGCCATGGCTCGGGAATTGGGCGAACGCCAGATTCGGGTCAACACCATCGCTCCCGGACTCGTCCGCGGACAATCAACCGACTATGTCCCCGCAGAGCGCCATCGCCTGTACGCGGAGGGGCGTGCCCTAAAACGGGAGCAGCAGCCGCAAGATGTCTGCGGCAGTGTGCTTTATCTGCTCTCGGACTGGTCGGAATTTGTCACTGGTCAATTGCTGCCGGTGAACGGCGGTTTTCTTTTTAACTAAACGGTTACTTTAGCGGAGCCAATCCATGGGCATTATCGGAATCGAAGAACTGGAATTTGGTGTGCAGGATATTGAGGCTGCCGCCCGCTTCGCCGACGACTTCGGTCTCGCTCGCGCCGCGGATTGCAGCGGGCAGTTCCCGGCTTTTGAGACCCTTGACGGCGCGCGCATTTTGCTGCGGGATCTCAACGCGCCTGAGTTGCCGCCCGCCTTTGAATCCGGTTCCACCCTGCGGCGCATCACTTGGGGAGTGGCCGATCATCAAAGCCTAGAAACCATGCGCGCGCGCATGCAAGGGCAACCAGGCTTTATCGATGGTGGCGATCACTTGCAGTGTCGCGACCCCAACGGCCTGACCCTGATGGTGCGAACCAGCACCTTGCGTCCTGTGGACCTGGAGGTGCCGCCGATCAATCAGTGGGGCGATATGCGCCGCGTAGACCTGCCCAGTCCCGTGTATGAAAAAGCCGAGCCAATTGGCATTGGCCACGCGGTGTTTTTTGTTGCCGATCTGGCCGAGAGCGAAAGCTTTTATCGCGAGGTAATGGGATTCCACGTTTCTGACCGCTATACCGATCGCGGTGTTTTTATGCGTATGCAGGCGCGCGGCGGTCACCACAATATTTTTCTGCTCAAGTTGCCCGGTCGCACGGCCGGCCTGAACCATGTCGCCTTCACCGTGCGGGATATCCACGAAGTGATTGGTGGGGGACTGGCGATGCACCGCAAACAGTGGACCACCTTTATCGGCCCGGGTCGCCACCCGGTGTCTTCAGCCTACTTTTGGTACGTCAACAGCCCAATGGGCGGCCCCTTTGAATACTACACCAACGAGGATTATCTGACCGAACACTGGACCCCCAGGGAACTGGTGCACTCGCTGGAATCTTTTACCGAGTGGGGTGTCGAGGGCGGTATCGACATCCACACCCGACGCCAGAAGCCCCGAGCAGTGGAGTCTTGAGGTGGACAAGGTTCTGGTAATCGGCGGCGGCCAAGCGGCAGGGTGGGCTTGCAAAACGCTGCGGGCCGAAGGTTATGACGGTGCGATCACCGTAGTGGCGGAAGAGGCGCATGATTTTTACGAACGCCCGCCCCTGTCCAAAGATGCCTTGACTGCCGATGCACCGCTGCCGCGGTTGTTTTCGCCGGAGGATATGGCTGCGCTCCAATTGCGTTGGAAGCGCCCGGCACGTGCTGTCGCCATAGACCGTGCATCTCGGCAGGTGACGCTTGCTGACGGCGAACGCCTGTCCTACGAACGTCTGCTGGTCGCCACGGGTGCCCGCGCACGCCTGCCGGTGGCTGACTGGGCACAGTTGGACCGGGTGGTGACATTGCGAAGTTGGGATGACGCACAAGTGCTGCGCCGCCGACTGGCGACTGCACGCCGCGTGGCGGTGATTGGCGGCGGCTGGATTGGCCTGGAAGTTGCCTCCAGTGCCCGTGCTCTCGGGCTGGAGGTGGCAGTGTTCGAGCGCGCACCTGGTTTGTGTGGGCGCAGTGTCGGCCCTGAAGTGGCAGAGGCCATCGCCGAATTGCATCGCGAAAACGGTGTTGCCTTACATCTGGATTGTGGTGACCTCCATCTGGCGCAAACGCCTTCCGCCATTCATGTGAGCGCCGGTGGCAATAGTGAATCTTTCGATCTGGTGGTGGTGGGCACTGGAGTACAAATCAATTTAGAGCTGGCCCGCGACGCAGGCCTGGACACAGACCAAGGGGTGCTGGTGGATGAGGCGGGGCGTACCAGCGATCCACATATTTTTGCCGCCGGCGATGTGGCCCAGCATCCGCAATTGGGTATTTGCCTGCAATCCTGGGCGTTCGCGCAAAATCAGGCGACAGTGGCCGCCCGCGCCCTGTTGGGCCAAGCGGTCGGCTACCGGGAGCCCGCTTGGCTCTGGTCTGATCAGTGCGGACGCAATATTCAAATCCTCGGCACGCCGGTCGCTAATGGCCACTGCGTAGTACGCCGGGAAACGGCAAGTGCAGTGTTCTTTTACCTGGACGCTGACAATCGATTGGCGCAGATGGTGGCCTTTGATCAGCCACGTGCCATCAAGTTAGGCAAACGCTGGATAAACACCGGGTTGGCGCTGGATACCAGTCTCCTCGCCAATCCCGACTTCAACCTGATGCAGCTTCGCTAGCCCGCGACACAATTCGCGGCACGAGTATGCAAAGCAACCATGGGATCAGACGATGACAATAATAGCGGTTAACAAGCCGGCCACGGCGCCAAACACGAGTACAACCAGTGCAAAGCAATGGGCCATTCCACTGGCCTTGCTTACCTGCGTGATTCTCTCCTTTTTCGACAAGATCAGTATCGCTGTACTGCTGGCCATTCCGGCGTTTCAGGCCGATATGGGAGTGGTGGGGGACACCACTAAGCTCGGCTGGTTGATGTCGGCATTTTTGATTTCCTATGGCCTCTCGTCCATGTTTCTCAGTTCTCTCGCCGACGTTATCAGCCCTAAGCGTTGCCTCTATGCCATCATGATTGTGACCGCACTGATCATGGCGCTGATGGGGCTGGTTGATAACTACCAGCATATGCTCACCCTGCGCATTGTGCTGGGGGTGGTTGAGGGCCCGCTGTTTGGCATCGCCTACGCCATCGTCAAGCGGAGTTTTCCGCTACGGGAACAGGCCCGTGCCACCATGCTGTGGATTATCGGTACCCCGATCGGCGCCATGATCGGCTTTCCCCTCACGTTTCAGATTTTGCAAACCTTCGGCTGGCGCGCCACCTTTTTCACAATGGCACTGTTGACGATACCGATCCTGCTATTGATGTGGGCGGTGTTTCGCAATCAGCTCCATCTGGATTACACAACGCCCGAGGGCGAGCAGCGCGACCGTCAGCCGATCAGTGCGAAAGCTTACCTGTCGGCTTGTCGCGAGCTACTGGCAAACACCCCATTCGTTGCCGTGTGCCTGTTCAACGCCGCCCTGCTCAGTTACCTGTGGGGCCTCAACTCCTGGCTACCCACCTACTTGACCCAGGAGCGCGGTGTGCAGCTGAGAGATGCCGGGCTGGTTTCCGCGATCCCCTTTGTGTCCATGCTCTTGGGGCAGTTTGTCGGCGCCAGCCTGTCGGATCGCTACGACCGCCGCGCGTTGATGTGCGCCTTGCCGCTGATCTTCGCTGGGGTCGGTATTCTCGCTCTGTTGGCGTTTGACAATAGTGTTTTGGCAATCGCCGCGTTGGCCTTTAGCACCTTTTGTTGGGGCATGGTGCCGCCGAGCATCTTTACCCTGGTGGGCAAGCTGGCACCCGCCGACAAAATTTCGAGCTATGGCGGTGTCGCCAACGGTTTTGGCAACCTCACTTCCGCTTTTATGCCCGTCGCCATTGGCGCCTTGATCGCCTTTACCGGCAGCGTGAACTTCGGCCTGTTGTTTATGGCGTTGCTGGCGTTGATTGGCGGAGCCCTGCTACTGCCGCTGGTGCGGCGCTACTAGCGCGCCCGGCCATTACCGGAACCTGAAATAGAGGAGACAACCATGACCGCACAATCCGCCACCATGAAGCGACCCGCCGACATGAACTTTTCCGACTGGATAGAGAGTCGCGTTGCACGCTACAAGGGCCGTACCTACGACTGGAGCGCACTGAAATTCCAGGCAGATTTCGACCCCAAGTACCGGCGCGCGCAGATGCGTTATATCGGCACTGGGGCCACCGGGGTTGCCACGGACACCAATACCATTCCCGCGGAACATTTCACTTTTTCCACCATGGTACTGCCTTCCAAGTGTGAAGGCCCCCTGCATGTGCACGATGATGTAGAGGAGGTCTTCTTCGTACTCAAGGGACAGATTCGCCTGTTTTTAAAAGATGGTGATGACTACACCGAAACCGTGTTGCAAGAACGCGATGTGGTATCGGTTCCCCCGGGTATCTACCGTGGCCTGCTCAACGAAAGTGAGGAAGAGGCATTGATGTGCGTGATGTTGGGCACACCCAAGCCCAAGATTCCCACCTACCCGGAAGATCACCCGCTTTCCAAAATTAAGCGCAATTAAGGCGGCGATAGCTCGTGCAGATAAAGCGTTTGCAACTGTCAGCGGGTCCGCTCTATTACCGCGAGAGCGGTCGCGGCCCGGCATTGGTGTTGCTGCACGGCATCAGCTCCGGTGCTGCCTCCTGGGAACCACTAGCGGCGCATCTGCCGGACTATCGCCTGCTGGCTTGGGATGCCCCTGGTTACGGCCAAAGTCAGCCGCTGGCGAACCCGTGTCCCAACGCTGCCGATTACGTGCAGCGCCTGGAGGACTGGCGCCAAGCGCTGGACTTGGAGAGTTTCGTCTTGGTGGGCCACTCCCTGGGCGCCATGGTCGCCGCCGCCTATTGGCGGGCCTATCCGGAGCGGCTCGCCGGGCTGGTGCTGGCCAGCCCCGCAGCGGGTTATCAGTACGCTGCACAGGAGAAAAGGACCGCCGTCTATCGCAGTCGCTTTACGCAGTTGCAGGACATGGGCCACAAGGCCTATGCCGCGGCGCGCGCACCTCACCTGCTGCGCCGCAATGCTTCCCCGGAGGATATCGCCCGGGTGCAGGCCGGCATTGAACGACTCAATATCGACGGGTTTCGGCAAGCCAGTTGGATGTTGGCGGAAGACGCCATCGCCAACTATTTGAATACTTCGTTGGCGCTTCCGGGGCTGGTGCTGTGCGGAGAAGAGGACTCCATCACCCCGCCGAAGGGTGCGCGAGAACTGGCACAGCACCTGTCTCTACCTTATCGGGAAATCCGCGGCGCCGGTCACGCTTGTTATATCGACGCGCCTTTGGCGTTCGCCGCTGCCTTGCGAGGCTTCGCCACCCGGGAAAAGTTCGCCACTGTCAACGGGAGGACCTCAGTGTGAAATTGTCGATTGACAACCGTGTAGCGGTGGTAACGGGTGGCAGCTCAGGTATCGGCTTTGAGACGGTAAGACTGCTGTTGGCCGCTGGTGCGCGCGTTGCCTTTTGTGGGCGCAACAGAGAGCGTCTGGAAAATGCGCGTGTGTTGCTGGAGCGCGATTACCCGAGCGGTGAGCTGTTGGCGCTGCCCTGCGATGTTTTGAATGAGGACGACTGCCGCGAATTTGCTGTGGCGGTAAAAGAGCGTTTTGGTGGCTGCGACCTGTTGATTGCCAATGCGGGTCAGGGTTTTGTAGCGCATTTGGACGATACCCCTGAGGAGGCTTGGCTGGGCGAGTCACGCCTAAAACTATTCGGTGTGCTGAATCCCTTGGCCGCCTTTCGTCCTTTGCTGCGCAATTCCGACATCGCCTCGCTCACCTGTGTGAACTCGCTGCTGGCGCTGCAGCCGGAGCCACACATGATCGCCACTTCAGCGGCGCGCGCGGCGTTGCTCAATTTAACCCACTCTCTATCCCATGAGTTGATTGGGGAAGGCATTCGCGTCAATTCGATTTTGCTCGGCATGGTGGAATCCGGCCAATGGCGGCGGCGTTTCGAACAGCGTGGCGAGCGATCGCAGAGCTGGGAGCAATGGTCCAGCGCCATAGCGGCCAAGCGGGGCATCCCCATGGGCCGCCTGGGGCGGCCGGAAGAAGCGGCGCGGGCGCTGGTGTTTTTAGCGTCGCCATTGGCTTCTTTCACCACCGGCGCCGCGCTCGATGTATCCGGTGGCTTCAACCGGCATCTATAGCGGCGCCGTACTTTTAACTGAGAGGAGTCCAGCCCTTGGACAAGAAATTAATGATGATCGGCTACGGCGCTATGGGTCGGGCAGTACACCGACTGTTGCCGGAGGGCTTTCGCCTGCATTGGGTAGTGGTGCCTGTCGCCAGCGCCGCCGCAACCCGCGAGCAGCTGGGCGGCCATACCAAGGTGCTGGTGAATCTGGATAACTTTGATGAACGTCCGGATCTGGTGGTGGAGTGCGCCGGCCAAGCGGCTTTGGAGGAGCATGGCGAGGCATTATTGCGCCGCGGTCTCACCCTGGTTTCGGTGGCCAGCGGTGCCCTGGCGAATCCAGATTTACGCGGGCGTCTCGACCAAGCCTTGCAAGAGGGCGGAGGGCGCCTGGAAATCGCCACGGGTGCTGTTGCCGGTATGGACGGCTTGGCGGCGGCTCGCAGTGGCGGTCTCGACAGCGTTTTATATGAGTCCTGCAAGGCGCCCCGAAGCTGGGCCGGCAGTCACGCGGAAACCTTGATCGATTTGGATCGGGTAACGGAAAAAACCGTTTTTTACCAGGGCAGTGCTGGTGAAGCGGCGCGCTTGTTTCCCGCCAACGCTAATGTGGCGGCCACCATTGCCCTGGCCGGCGTGGGTATGGAGGCCACGCAGGTGCGATTGGCAGTCGATCCTCTAACCGAACGCAACAGCCACCGTATCCATGCGGTGGGGCGCTTTGGTGAATTCAATATGGAGATCCGCGGCGTGCCACTGGAGGACAACCCCAAGACATCCATGCTGGCCGCTTTATCTGTGGTGCGCGCCTGTCAGCGCCACCTGGACCCAGTTACCTTATAAATAGAGTCACCCTATGCATAAGCCCCGGATACAGCCTATTTTTATTGCCGGCGAATGGCGCACTGGGCGCGGTGCGCCGCTGATCTCTCAGTTTCCCGCTGATGGCTCGGTTAATGCTGAGTTGCGTGCGGCCAGCGTCGAAGACGTCGAAGAGGCGGTGGTAATGGCTGACGCCGCCCAGCGCAGCGCCGCCTGGAGAGCCACATTGCCACACCAGCGCGCCGCCATCCTCGCGCGGGTATCGGATCTGCTGTTGTCTCGTGCAGAGGAACTGGCGGCTCTGCAGACCCGTGACAATGGCAAGCCGTTGGCGGAGACACGTGCCTTAGTGGCCAGTGCGGCGGGCACCGCGCGCTATTTCGCCGCTGCCTGTGAGACCCTTGAAGGCGAACTGCCAACCCCGCGCAACGGGGATTTCATGACGTTTAGCCAGTACGAGCCACTGGGGGTGGTAGGGGCCATCACACCCTGGAACTCTCCGATCGCCAGTGAAATGCAAAAGATCGCCCCAGCCATCGCTGCCGGCAACGCGGTGTTGCTTAAACCCGCCGAGGCCACGCCACTGGCGGCCTTAAAACTGGCGGAATTGTTTCAGGAAGCCGGGCTGCCGCAGGGATTGCTGAGTGTGCTGCCGGGTCGCGGCAGCGTAATCGGAGAAGCCATCGTCCGCCACCCGTTGGTGCGCAAGATTTCCTTTACCGGCGGCACAACTACTGGTCGCCACCTGGCCCACATCGCCGCCGATAAATTGATCGGAACCTCCTTGGAGTTGGGGGGTAAGTCGCCCACCATTATCTGCGCAGACGCAAATCTGGAGCAGGCGGTCAAGGGAGTCGCCTACGGCATTTTTAGTTCCGGCGGCCAGGCGTGCATTGCTGGTTCACGGTTGTTTGTCCACCGCAGTATCTACCAGTCGGTGTTGAAGCAGTTGTGCCAAGTGGCACGTCAGCTGCGTGTGGGGCACCCGGAAAAGCCTGGCATTCATGTGGGGCCCTTGATTAATGAGCGGCATAGGGAGCAGGTCGCCAGCTATGTGGAGCGTGCGCGTGCAGAGGGTGGGCGTGTATTGGTGGGCGGTTGTCCTCCCGAGGATTCAGCACTCGCCGACGGTAGTTACTATCTGCCCACCGTAATTGAGGGGCTGCCAAATCACAGTGTCGTGTGTCAGGAAGAAATCTTTGGTCCAGTTTTGGTCGCGCAGCCTTTCGACGACGAGGCGTCCCTGCTGGCCCAGGCCAATGACAGTGTTTACGGCCTCGCGGCGGGTATCTGGAGCGCGGACTACCGCGCGGCACTAAAACTGGCCGAGCAGCTGGAGGTCGGCACTGTGTGGATCAATACCTACAAGAAATTTTCCATCTCTACGCCTTTCGGTGGCTACAAGGAGAGCGGCCTGGGGCGAGAGAAGGGTCGGCGGGGCATTCTCGCCTATATGCAGCAGAAAAGTATCTACCTGGGTCTCGATCCGAACCCGATCGGCTGGTGCGACTGATAACTGCTGCCCTGAGCGCGGCGAAATTCAAAAGATGAGTACAACATGAGCAAAGAGATCACCGTTGGAGATGCGCTAGTTCGCACCTTGGAACAGCAGGCCGTGAGTGCAGTTTACGGTGTCATTTCGATTCATAACCTGCCCATTGCAGACGCTCTCGGCCGTCGCGGCAGCCCTCGTTTCGTGCCTGCCCGCGGTGAGGCGGGAGCGGTCACCATGGCGGATGCCCACGGTCGCCAGACTGGATTGGGGGTCGCGCTTACCAGCACCGGGGCGGGTGCTGGCAATGCTGTAGGCGCCCTATTAGAAGCTCTGAACGCCGGGACCCCACTGTTGCATATCACCGGTCAGGTGGAGCGACAGTATTTGGGCCGCGATGCCGGGTTTATTCATGAGACTCAAGACCAATTGGGCTTTTTGCGCGCCTGTTGCAAGGGCGCCTATCGAGTGACCAGCGCTGAGCAGGCGGTGCCGATCGTTCGGCGCGCAATTCGCGAGGCGATGACCGCCCCCATGGGCCCGGTGAGTGTGGAGATCCCCATCGATCTACAGGGGGCCTTGTTCGATGGATTTTTGCCGAGTGCGCCGGTGGCGCCGGCGAGGCCGCCGGCATTGGCGAATTGTCGGGTCCAGGCCCTGGCGCAACGATTGCGCACCGCCACGCGGCCCCTGTTGTGGGTAGGGGGTGGTGCCTTGGGGGCTGGCGATGCCGTGCGACGCCTGGCGGACGCGGGCCTGCCAGTGATTTCCAGCACCCACGGACGGGGCATAGTGCCCGACAGCCATCCCCGTAGCTTGCGCGCTTTTCACAATGCAGAAGCGGTCGAGGCGCTGTTTGCACAATCGGATCTATTGATCGTCGCCGGCTCGAAACTGCGCTCAAACGAGACCAAGACCTATTCGCTGGCACTGCCAGAACCGCTGGTGCAGATCGACATCGACCCGGCTGCGTGTCATCGCAACTATCGGGCGGATGAATTTATTGAGGGGGACTGCGGCGAAGTTCTTACGGCGCTGGCGGATTGTTTTGACGGCGAGAGCTTGGCCGACGGTCAATACGACGGCGATATTTCCAGTGCGATAGCACAAGCGGAACAAAAACTTCGTGCACAGATGGGCCCCTATGCGGTGCTTTGCGATGCCGTGCGCGCGGCATTGCCCGCGGATGGCTTGTTTGTGCGCGACATCACCATGTCTGGCAGCACCTGGGGTAGCCGCTTGCTGCCGATTGAATTTCCCAACACCAACATTCACTCCCTGGCGGGCGCCATCGGTATGGGGTTACCGATGGCCATCGGTAGTGCGGTGGCACAGCCTGGACGCAAAGTTTTGGGGCTGGTGGGGGATGGTGGCCTGATGCTTGGTGTTGGCGAGATCGCCACTATGGTACAGGAAAATCTGGACCTCACCTTGCTGGTTATGAACGACGGCGGTTACGGCGTGATGCGGGGTATACAGCGCAATCACTTTTCAGACCGCCAGTACTACAACACCTTGCTTACGCCTCAGTTTACCACCCTGGCGGATTCTATGGGGCTAAAACATTGGCAAATTCGTGACGCTTCTCAGGCGAGCGAGTTGCTGTTCCAGGCGGTGTCCCATGCTGGCCCCGCACTGGTAGAAGTGGACATGGCTTGTTTCGGCGAACTGAAGTTTGCCGGCCCACCGCAGCGGAAGCTTTTTTGAAACAGAAAGAAAGACAACTGAGAGAGATTAAAATAATGAGAGTTGATAAATCCTTGCACCTTTGCAGTACTTTTATCGCACTGTGTTTTTTGTTCGAAACCGCGGTTGCTGCCGAAACAACAGAAGACCCGGTGGATTCCAATCTGGATCTCGGCGGAGCCCTGCGCCTGCAGCATCGCTACGAAGACTGGGATTCCAGCAGCAAAGGTGGTGCTGGCAAGATTGATTTTGAGTCCCTCACGCTCAAGCTCAAGGGCAATCAAGGCAACTTTTTTGCCGACGCTTCTTATTACCTGCGCTACCTCAATGATGAGGAAATCAACTCGCTGGAACACGGCTATGTAGGTTATCGTTTTTCCAGCGATCGTCAGCTTCAGCTCGGTTGGGCCTATGAGCCGTTTGGCCTACAACCTTATCCCCAATTTGGCTGGACATTCAATATTCCTTTTTATCTGGCGATGGGACATTCCAGTGCCCTCGGTGGAAAATACGTCCAGGAATTCGGTGATTGGGATATACAGCTTGGGGCTTTTAAAAAAGCCATACCGGTGGAAAACCGCTTCTCCCCCAACATGGCCGACGCCAAGGATGTCGATGACGCCTTTGTGGCGCCGACAAACCGCCTACAAGCCAACGAGAAGGAAAATCAATTCAACCTTCACCTGAATCGTGAATTCAAGGGGGATGGCTGGGATGGCACCTTCGGAGTGTCTGCCTATCGGGGAGACTTGGTTAACCGGCTCAGCGATGGCGATGGCGACTACTGGGGCGCAGAGCTTCAATCTATCATCCACCGGGGCCCCTGGACACTGGCACTTCAGGGTATCCGTTACGCCTTCAACCCCAACAATCCTGCCGGGGTCAGCGAAGACAGTGTCCTCTTTGCCGGGGCCGGCACGCCCAGTTATCTGGTGGCCGCAAAAGGCAGCATCGGTGTCGCCAACCTGGCTTACGATCTGCCTGTAAGCAGCCTGGGGCCGGTTAAAAAATTACGCTTGTACTCCGATTACAGCCATTTGCTCAAAGACAAGGCTGGTTGGGATGATTCACAGATGGCGACTCTTGGAGTTCAGTTCTTTGCCTGGCCAGTAATGGGTTGGCTGGACTTCACCTGGGGCAGGAACCTCAACGTCATGGGCGGCCGTCCTGGCGGTGTCGGCTTGGCTTCCGCGGATGCTTCCGGGAGTGATCGGGTGGAATTTCGCACCAATCTCAATATAGGCTATTACTTTTAAGGCTGTTTGACGGCCTGTGGCGAAAATCTGGCCATAAACTTATAGTCTATTAATTCGTAAACTTGCTATCTCCGATCTGTGGTCTGAACCCCCATCATTTCGGAGGTATCTGCTTTGACAGCCCAGCTGTGCGAGTGTATTGGTAATCCCCCATTATCAACCAAAGCTAAAAGTAGAGAGTTATACGACCTCCAGCCTCTCACTTTGGGGTAGCCTGATTTCTCCAGACAGCCCCGATTGTTACCATAGGCAATCGGGAGTATGTAATGACTATCAGAAAGGCTTATTCAATAGAGTTTCGCTCAGAGGCTCTAAAGCTGCTCCTCAAGCAGGGGTGGACGCAGGCGGAGGCGGCCCGGAGGTTGGGTATCTCCAAGGGGACGCAGCAAATTAGGTGGTGGTTGAAAGGGCTGGGGGCGCCATCGTTCGCAGTCCTGAAGACGGAGTGATAATGTTGCTACACAAATAAGTTGAGAATGAGATTGATTCCGACAACTTTTATAATCATATAGTAAAAATAGCTTTATGGGATTTTGCTAAAACTTCCCTTAAGTAATTGATTTCACGCAACTTTATTTATAATGTCCCGGTAAACTGCACAGTTAGGGTCTGTTGACACTAACGGAGTTGGCCCTGTTGTGACAGAAAAGGTGCCAATCGAGGTGAGAGGAGCGCGGTTTGGTTGCTCCAAATGAGCGACGAAGAGTGGCGCCTTCTCCGGCACAACCCGAAGGGCTGCAGCTGGTTTCGCGCCCTGCAGTGTTAGAAATTGCTTATGTGGACCCACCACACAGCGCCATTCCTGCCTTGCAGGCAGTGGCAGCAGGGCTATCTCGGTTAGTGTCAACAGGCCCTAAGTAAGGGTTGATATGGGCGAAACTTGGTTGAGTTTCTTTATTTTAGGATATGATATATCATAATTCAGTTAAAATGCACATGCCTGAATTGAGCGTGAACGAATCAGAAGGGTTGTTGTGAGAGATACTTTGGGAATCTTGGCTTCCGGCTTATGCTTGCTCCACTGTATGTTGATCCCTGTTTTACCTGCCCTGGGGGGACTGGGGGTATTGGTCGCGCTGCAGGGGAGCCAGTATCTCCACTTGGCTTTGCTCATACCAGTGGTACTCTTGGCCCTGGCGAGCTTCCCGGCTTCATGTAGGCGCCATCGGCGCCATGCGGTGATGATTGCTGGGGTTTCTGGGATCTTGTTGTTAGTTATTGCGTTATACCTGGAGGGTATTTGGGAGCTACTTGCCAGTATCCTGGGAGCTGGCCTGTTAATCCTCGCTCACTGGGTAAACCGACGCCTGATCTATCGAGCGGTGCTGGCTGATTAGGTAAAGGTCATGAAATCTATAGGGATTGTTTTTATCATTGTGTATCTTTATCGATGCCCTGGCAGCTTGTTGAAAAAGGCATCCTGCCTGCTTCAAAACACGAAAAGCGAAAAATGTGTTTTTCACTGTTCTCCCAAAATCAACGACTTAGGCGTCGCCGATTTTGCCGGACATCCATGTTCCGGTACCGGGCTGGTAAAATAATTCGAATTTCAACAGCCCGCTAGATGGGTGATCATGCCTTTGACAGGGCAATAGATTTTTTTATGAAATTTTGCGTTGCCGAAGCCTATTTGTTCACCTCAAAGAGAAACAATCACGAATGAAATAAATTATGAATGTATCCCAAATTAAAAAGACCTTGAGTGCGGCCGAGGAAACTTGCCGTAGTTCAGGGGTTCGGTTTACCGAGAAGCGCAGAAATGTTCTTACCATCCTGCTGTGGTCAAAAATTCCTCTCTCTGCCTATGAGATAGCAGAGCAGTACAAACGTGACTATGGTGATTCAATTCCCGTCATGTCCGTTTACCGAATGCTGGATTTCCTGGCTGAAGAAGACTTTGTCCACAAGCTTAATTCGGAAAACAAATACCTGGCGTGCACCCATATTACTTGTGACCACAGTCACCAAACGCCACAATTCCTGATTTGCAATCGCTGTAACAAAGTGCGGGAAGTCGGTATCAAGCCCGAAGTGATCGCAGCGTTGCGTGAAACGGTTAAGAATGCGGGCTACCATTTCCAAACATCCCAGCTGGAGCTGGATTGCCTCTGTGACAAGTGCGGTCAGGATGCAGCTTAGTGGTCAATAAGCAGTTGGTACAGGGGGTGCCTGCGAATGTTATCACCGGCTTTCTCGGTGTGGGTAAGACGACCGCGATTCGCCACCTTCTGGAAAGCAAGCCCGATGGTGAACGCTGGGCTGTTCTGGTAAATGAGTTTGGAGAGGTGGGTGTTGACGGCGCATTTTTTAAGCCGGACCAGGAAGACAGCGTTTATATCCGAGAGGTGCCCGGTGGCTGTATGTGCTGTGCGGCCGGCTTGCCAATGCAGGTTGCTTTAAACCAGTTACTGGCTAAATCCAGACCCCATCGATTATTGATTGAGCCTACGGGCCTGGGACATCCTCGCGAGGTATTGGCAGCATTGTCTGACGTTGTACGTAGTGGTGTTTTAGATCTTCGCTGTACACTTGCTTTGGTAGATGCCCGCTGTATTGAAGATGATCGCTACTTACGTAGTGAGACTTTTCGACAGCAGTTAGAAGTTGCTGACCTGGTGATAGCCAACAAGTCTGATCTCTATGGTCCTGAGGACTTGCAAAACCTCCAGCGTTTTCTCTCATTCTCAGGTAAAGACACTGAGCAGCCTTTGCAAGTGGTGGAGCAAGGGCGTATCGAATTAGATTGGCTTCATCTCCCCAGTCGTTTCCAGGCTTCTGCAGGGGGCAATCACCAGCATCCGGCTCCGAAGGAGGCGGATGAAGTTGAGCTATTACCAGCGTGTGGTTATCTCCGTTCAGAGAATAGCGGCGAGGGTTATTATAGCTGTGGCTGGCGTTTTAGTCCGGAATTTATATTTGACTATGACGCGCTCTTTTCGCTATTCAGCGCCGCTGAAGCGGAAAGGATCAAGGGTGTATTTATTACCGGGCAAGGTGTTTTCGGATTTAATAGGGCTGGCGAAGTGTTAACAGTGCTGGAGTTGGATGACATATTGGAAAGCCGGGTAGAAGTGCTTAACCAGATACGCCTGGGCTGGGATGAAATGGAACGATCCTGGATCGACGCCATAGCAGGTGATCAGAATGCAGAAACGAAAGTTTTTAATGAATCCAGATAGTTGTTGGGCCAGATACTTAAGTCTGGCCTGACCTATAGGATGTCTCTGACTTTAATAAAAATTGTTGAGTAAATATGAAAATAAACCATTCAATCGTTTTCAGGATTGCAACTGCTGCACTGCTCGTTGGTGCCAGTTATTCCAGTCTTGCTGCAGGGAAAAAGAGTGTTTCGACCGAGGGGATGTGGCAACCACACCAGCTGCCTGAGCTGTCCAAAGAACTTCGCGGATATGGTCTTGAGCTGGATCCGGCCAGCATGACCAAACTCACTGAATTTCCAATGAATGCGGTGATCAGTTTGGGAGGCTGTTCGGCCTCCTTTGTCTCTCCACAAGGATTGGTGATTACCAATCACCACTGTGCCTACGGCTCGATTTCTTACAACTCAACAGAATCCAGGGATCTACTTGCGGAAGGTTTTCTGGCTGGGGATTTATCGGAAGAACTACCTGCCGCTCCTGGTTCCCGTGTCTATGTCACCGTAGAAATGAACGAAGTGACAGATAAGGTCAACGACCGTCTGACTGATGACATGGATGGCGCCGCACGTTTTGCCGCAATCGAAGAAGCGGAGAAGGCACTGGTTTCCGAGTGTGAAAAAGATCCGGGGCATCGCTGTGAGGTTTACAGCTACTACGGTGGTTTGAATTACTACCTGGTCAAGCAATTGGAAATCCGCGATGTGCGTTTGGTTCATGCACCTGCGTCTTCAATCGGAAAGTTCGGCGGCGATATCGATAACTGGATGTGGCCTCGCCATACCGGCGATTACGCTTTCTACCGTGCCTATGTTGGTAAAGATGGCAAACCGGCCGATTACTCCAAGGATAATGTCCCTTACCAGCCCAAGCACTACCTGCCCGTAGCGGCAAACGGACCTAAAGAAGGTGACTTTGTCATGGTTGCCGGTTATCCGGGCCGTACAAACCGTTATCGCACTGCGCAAGAAGTGGAAAGCAACTTCAACTGGTATTACCCGAACATGCAGCGGGTATTGGGGGAGTGGTCTGAAACCATTGGTGCTGCTACCGCTGACAATAAAGATGCGGAGCTAAAGTATGCCAGTCGCGTGGCAGGCTTGAATAATTACTCCAAAAACTTTACCGGCATGATGGAGGGATACCAGCGCAGTGATCTGTTACAGCACAAACAAAAGCTGGAAAAAGATTTGCAGGCCTGGGTGAATTCTGACAAAGCCCGCCAGAAGAAATACCAGTCTACTATCGATGACCTGGAGGCATTGGTTGTTGAAGAAGAGTCAACCCGTGAACAGGATCTGGCCATCAATTATATGGATCGCTCCGCCATGTTGGGCGCCGCGCGCAAATTGTATCGTTTGGCCAAAGAGAACGAAAAACCTGATGCCGAGCGCAAACCGGGTTATCAGGAGCGGGATCTGACACGATTCACAGAGAGTATGCGTCGTATTGAACGAAGCTACCACCCATCGGTGGACAAGCAGATTTGGCTCTACTTCCTGGAGCGCTACCAGGCGCTTCCGAAAGAACAGCGTATATCCAGCTTTGATCGTTACCTGAACATCGATAAAGGCAATGCTGGTTTAGAGGCAACTCTCGACAAGATGTACAGGGACACAGAGCTTTCCGATGTCGAGGTGCGTGAAGGCTGGATCGGCAAAAAGCCTGAAGATTTCAAAGAGAGCAAAGATCCGTTTATCCAGTTGGCCGTGGCCATGTACGATGACATGCTTGTGCGTGAAGAGCATGAGGATTCCATGAAAGGGCGTTTTGCTCAACTCCGCCCGGAGTATATGGAACTACTGATCGATTATTACCAATCACTGGGCAAGCCGGTCTACCCTGATGCAAACAGCTCCCTTCGTGTGACCTATGGTCTGGTCAAAGGCTATCAGCCACCAGCCGGCACCATTAAAGAGGCTGCCGATGGCAACGATGGTAAGGAGGGATTTGTAGCTTTTACAACCCTGCGCGGCATAAAGGCGAAGTACACCGGCGAGGATCCCTTTGATGCCCCTAAAGCCCTGATGGAAGCTATTGATAAGAAGGACTTTGGCCGTTACTACGAAAAGCAGCTGGATTCAGTGCCGGTGAATTTCTTAAGCACCGTAGATATTACCGGCGGTAACTCCGGATCTCCGACAATGAATGGTCGCGGCGAGTTGGTAGGGGTAGTGTTTGATGGGACCTACGATAGCATCAATGCTGACTGGGACTTCACTGATAGTACCCGGGCGATTCATGTCGATATCGCTTACATTCTTTGGGTGATGGAGAATATCGACGGTGCCGGATATTTGGTACGCGAGATGGGTCAATAATCTTACTGCCGGCCAGTAGCATCACTAAACCAATCGGGACTGATTGTTTAGTGATGCATTGGGAGCAATCTTTTCCTTACTGGTTTTCATGCTCCAAAAGCTTTTTCTGATCAATATGGCGGTGATCCGGGCTGGCACCTCGAGTGAACACCACTTGTCCACCTATTGCCGGGGTGCCGAACACCGCCTATCGACCCAGTTTTTTGGCCGTTTTGCCGCCTATCCCCCAGTTTTGCTTGGGAATTTCCTGGACAAGGACTCTAACATTCTCTTCGGGTGCATTCAGTGAGCGGCAAATGGCGGCCGTCACCTCGGCAATTAGCGCCTCTTTTTGTTCTTCGGTGCGCCCTTCCATCATATTGATATGTGCGATCGGCATAATCGATTCCTCTTAATAAAGTGCCACTGGTCCAATAGCTGTAATCACGAGAGCAAGCCTGTCGCTTCGCACTGCATCAAAGCAGCGCGGCACCAAAGGCGTTAGCGTGATTACACGAAGCGGCCGCTGATGGTGCCCAGATCCTGATACCTTACGCAGAAGCTATCACCTTTGTTCACCTGCACTGCAGCAGTGATGGCGCCCACCATTACAAAGGACCCGGCTGGCAGTTCCTCACCCCGTTCGCCCAGCATATTGGCCAGCATGGCGACTGAGGCGGCGGGGTGACCCAATACTGCGGCGCCGGCCCCCACCTCGACCACTTCGCCATTCACTTCCATCACCACGCCTAAATTGCGCAGATCCAGATCGCCCACATCCGCCATCCGACCGCCAGTAAAAAAGCGGGTAGAGGAGGAGTTGTCCGCGATGACGCTCTTCAAATCAAATTTGAAGTCCTTGTAGCGTGAATCGATCACTTCCACCGCCGGCAGAACGAAATCCGTGGCCCGCAGTACATCGCCGATATGTACTCCCGGGCCTTTTAGGGGCGCCTTGGTGACAAATGCGAGTTCCGCTTCAATCTTGGGGTGAATCAACTCATCATGCTTGACTTCCCCGCCTTCCGGCACAGAGAAATAATCGGCCAGAAAGCCGTAGCAGGGATGCTCTACTCCCATCTGCGACATCTTCGCCCAGGAGGTAAGCCCCATTTTCATGCCCACTATCTTATGTCCGCGGGCCTCCTTGCGACGGCGGATCTCCCACTGGATGTCAAAGGCATCCTCGTAGGTCATCTGCGGATAATCATCCGTGATTTTGGTAATTTCGTATGCCTGCAGCTCGGCGTTTTCGCAGTGTTCCGCCAACTGTTCAATTTGTTCTCTGGTCAAGTTACCCATCAGATTAACCCTTTGTCTTTGGCCATGGTCAATGCCAGGTCTTCAATCATGTCTTCCTGTCCGCCTACAGTGCCGCGACGTCCCAGCTCCACCAGAATATCCCGCGCGGGGATGCCATACTTGGCTTCAGCGCGCTGGGCAAACAGCAGGAAGGAGCTGTAAACGCCGGCGTAGCCCAGTGTCAGCGCATCGCGGTCGACGCGAATCGGTTGGTCCATCATCGGCACAACGCGGTCCTCGGCCACATCCATAATTTTGTACAGATCAATATTGTGAACTGCGCCCATTCTATTCAGTACCGCTACCATCACTTCCAGCGGCGTGTTGCCGGCACCGGCACCCAGCCCAGCAACGGAGCCGTCGATACGAACAGCACCCGCTTCCATCGCTGCCAGTGAGTTGGCAATCGCCATCCCCATATTGTGGTGACCGTGAAAACCGATCTCGGTATCGGATTTCAGCTGTGCGCGCAACAGGCTGATTTTTGCAGACACTTCTTCCGGCAGCATATAACCGGCCGAGTCGGTGCAGTAGATGCAGTTGGCACCGTAGGATTCCATCAACTGAGCCTGTTCCAGAAGTTGTTCTGGCGTAACCATATGGGCCATCATCAAAAAGCCGACCGTATCCATCCCCAGGCTGGCGGCGAGATGAATGTGCTGCTCGGAGACATCCGCTTCCGTACAGTGGGTGGCTACACGGATAGTGCTGACCCCAAGATCGCGGGCCACACGCAAATGGTCGACAGTACCAATCCCGGGCAGCAGCAACGCCGATACTTTGGCCTGCTTCATTTTCGGGATAACTGCGTCCAGATACTCCTCATCACTGTGGGCCGGAAAACCGTAGTTGACGGAAGCGCCACCCAGGCCGTCACCGTGGGTCACTTCGATCAATGGTATGCCGGCCTCATCCAGGCCTGTGGCAATATCCACCATCTGCTCCAGGGTGATCTGGTGACGTTTAGCGTGCATACCGTCGCGCAGACTCATATCGTGGAGCAGGACTTTTTTACCTTGTAAATTCATTGATTAAGCCTCCACTTGACCGCGAGCGGGCAACTCCAGCGCACCCAGGTCCACTTCTTCGGCGAATATTTCCGCAGTGCGCAAACCAGCCGCGGTCATGATGTCCAGGTTGCCGGCATACTTTGGCAGGAAGTCACCCAGGCCTTCCACTTCAATAAAGATGGAGACGCGATTGCCGTCAAATACAGGACCGTTCACCAGTCGGTAGCCGGGTACATACTTCTGAACTTCCTGCACCATGCGGTGGACTGAGTCGGTAATAGCCGCCTGATCGGGTTCCGTTGCGGTCAGACAATGGATGGTGTCGCGCATGATCAGGGGCGGTTCGGCAGGATTAATAATGATGATTGCCTTGCCCTGTTTGGCCCCACCCACTTTTTCCACAGCACCAGCGGTAGTGCGGGTGAATTCATCGATGTTTTTACGTGTACCCGGCCCCACCGAGCGGGAGGATACGGTGGCAATGATTTCTCCGTAATCAACTGGTTGGATACGTGACACCGCAGCCACCATAGGAATAGTCGCCTGACCACCGCAGGTGACCATATTGACGTTCATTTCCAGGTTCCTGGTGTGATCGGCCAGGTTGACTGGTGGTATGCAATAGGGACCGATCGCCGCCGGCGTGAGGTCAATCATAATTACCCCCAGCTCGTTCAACTTGCGGCTGTTCTCGGCATGTACATAAGCGGAGGTGGCATCAAAGGCAATGCGGATATCGTCCTCCAGTACATGGGGCAACAGGCCGTCCACACCAGCTGCCGTGGTGCGGATACCCATTGCCCGGGCCCGCTTGAGACCTTCGGATTCCGGATCAATACCGACCATCCATACCGGCTCTATCCACTCCGAACGCTGCATTTTCATCAGCAGGTCTGTGCCGATGTTGCCAGGGCCGATAATGGCCGCTTTTAGTTTCTTGCTCATTGTCAAATCATCTGCCCGGTTAAATGAAGCGAACGGATGCGGAACCAATGCCGCCAATACTGACGCTCATATGGTCGCCGGCCTGTACCGGTGCCAGCGGTACCAGTGAACCCGACAGGATAACTTCACCCGCTTTCAGGGCGATGCCGAATTGGCCGAGGGTATTGGCCAACCAGGCGACACAGTTGACCGGGCTGCCCAGTGCCGCAGCACCGGCTCCGGTCGAGATGACCGCGCCATTTTTTTCCACCACCATACCGCAGGTGGTCAGATCCACTTTGCGCGGGTCGATCGCTTTATCGCCCAGGATAAACAGCCCACAGGAGGCGTTATCTGCGATGGTGTCCTGGATTTTGATCTGCCAATTCTCGATTCGTGAGTCGATCACTTCGAAACAGGGCATCACGCACTCGGTCGCCGCCAATACCTCGGCGTTGGTGATACCCGGCCCCATCAAATCCTTTTTCAGGATAAAGGCAATCTCGCCTTCGGCCTTGGGCTGAATCAGCTGCTCGCTGATAGGCATCTCCTGACCCTGGCTGAAGGCCATCTTGTCAGTGAGATAGCCGAAATCGGGCTGATCAACCTTCAGCATGGTCTGCACAGCCTTGGAAGTGAGGCCAATTTTTTTACCGATTACCCGTTCGCCGGATTCTAGGCGGCGTTCCAGCATGCGCTGCGAAATGCTGTAGGCATCGCCGATGGTGATATCCTCAAAGCGAGTCGTCAGAGGAGCAACCGCTTCGCGCTGCACCATCGCCTGATACAACTCATCACCGAGGTCTTGAATCTGTGTCTTTTCCATTTTGAAATACCAATAAATGTTTCTAAGGTCCGCATAGGTGCTTGTATCTGCGACCGCTCATCACTGTTTACAGTTTGATGCAGATATTCTTAAGTTCGGTATAGAATTCGAGTCCGTGCACACCACCTTCACGACCGATGCCTGATTGTTTGGCGCCCCCAAAGGCCGTACGCAGATCCCGCAGGAACCAGCTATTGACCCAGACAATTCCCGCTTCCATCTGCTCGGCCACGCGCACCGCACGGGCGCTGTTCTCGGTCCAGATCGCCGCCGCCAGGCCATAGTCGGTATCGTTGGCCAACTCGATCACTTCTTCCTCAGTGTCGAAGGGGCGGATATGACAACAGGGACCAAAAATTTCCTCACGTATCACACGGGCATCGTCGGCCAGTCCAGTCCAGATGGTGGGTTCGATCCAGGCACCGTCATTCAGCGCAGAACCCATATCCGGCACGCCGCCACCAATCTCGACTTTGGCCCCTTCTTCTACCGCAAGCTGGTAGTAAGACAACACCTTGTCCCGGTGTTCATGACTGACCAGCGGCCCAAAGTTGGCGTCGGCGTCCTGTGGACGCCCGAGTTTCAATTTGCTCACTTCCTCTTTTAGGCGCGCCAGGAATGCGGCAAAGATGGGGCGTTCAACATAGATGCGTTCTGTACCCAGACAAACCTGGCCGCAGTTCACAAACGCAGAACGCATGGTGCCTTCTATGGCCTTTTCCAAATCACTGTCTGCAAATACAATGCCCGGGTTTTTGCCACCACACTCCAGCGAGATGTTGCGCAGCCCGACCGCCGCCGCCTTCATGATGGCTTCTCCCGTGCAGGTTTCGCCGGTGAAGGTGATCGCATCTACCTGTGGGTGGGTGGTGAGAAATTCACCGGCTGATCCCGGCCCCAGGCCGTGTACCACGTTAAAGACACCGGCTGGGACACCGCACTCGTTCATCACGTCCCCCAAAAGGGTGGTAGTCGCCGGGGTCTCCTCTGAAGGCTTTACCACTACGGTGTTGCCACAGGCCAGTGCAGGGCCCACCTTCCAGGTCATTAGCAGCAGCGGCAGATTCCAGGGGCAGATCACGGCAATCACGCCTTTTGGGGTACGGTGTCCCACATTGAGTGCGCCCTGGCCGTCCGGAGTATCCAGGCGGAAACCTTCGGTGGGGTGATTCGCCAGAGTCTCTGAGAATGCCTTGAAGTTGGCCGCCCCGCGCGGGATATCGATATGGCTGGCAATACTGTAGGGTTTGCCCGTATCGCGGCATTCCGCTTCGAGAAATTCATCGAAGCGCGCATTGATCCGATCGGCCACTTTATTCAGTAACTGAATACGCTGGGTTTGGGTAAACTGGCTCCAGGGGCCCTTCAGCGCCCGTTTAGCCGCAGCTACAGCGGCATTGACCTCATCTTTACCGGCTTCGTGCACCTGACCAATCAGGCTGCCGTCAACGGGGCAAATGTTATCGAAGGTCTTACCGCTCGCCGAAGTAACAAACTCGCCGTCGATAAAATGTTTAAACTCTTGCATAAAACACCCTGATTTTTGCAGTCTAAAGTTCTGCACAAAATGCCATCGCCAGATCCTGAATGACCGTATCTATTTCTGGCATTCGCGAACTACAATTGCCTGGAAACCGTGGTCACTAGGCAAAGCTTCTCTGCAGTACCTTCAGGCCCTCTTTCAAACACTGCTGCTGCCCGGCACCGAGACCGGAGAGCACTTTCCCCTCGTGTTCAATCGCCTTGCCCAGCAGTTTATCGGCCAGCTGCTGGCCTTTGTCCGTCAGCCGAAATTCATTGCCGCTCACCGACAACAGTCCTTTTTCCTGCAACCATTCACCGATATCCGCCAGTTCCTGCAGGGGTTGGGAGACAAAACGGCTGATATTTTCCTGTGTCATGGGTTTGCCGTCGGCCAGTAGGGTCAACACCCGCCACTCTTCGGTGTTAATGCCAAATTGACTTAACTGGGGGTAAAAATCCGCAGCATAGGCATTCAGGGCCTGGCGCAACTGGTACAACAGGTAGTCATCCAGAAAACCATGGGCCTGCAAAGATTCGGCGGGTGCTTTGACTGCGGGGTGGGTCAGCGGTACCGCGTAGCGGCCATTGTGGAAGACCAGTGAGCTGACGTTTTCCTCGTAGTGGTAGTCAGTCACCTCACCGACGATAATAAAGTGATCGCCGCCTTCGTAAACCTCCCAGGTGTTGCATTCAAACCAGGCGGCGACATCCGGCAGCAGCGGCGACCCGTTGGCACAATCGCGGGTGTCGATACCCGCGAACTTGTCCTCGCCCCTGCGGGCGAAACCATTGGACAATTCCACCTGATCGTTGCGCAATACGTTGACGGCAAAGCCCCGGCCTTTGGTGAAAGACTCCAGGCTCCAGGCGCGCTTATCGATACTCCACAGCACCAGTGCCGGGTCGATCGACAGGGTATTGAAACTACTGGCGGTCATGCCGATAGGCGCACCCCCGGCATCTCGGGTTGTGATCACCGTAACCCCGGTGGGGAACTGGCCCAGCGCCCGGCGGAAATCTTTTGGATCAAACGACATCATAGATCTCCGATATCAAGTCAGGGCGGTCAGGAACCGTTCGTTGAGCTGGCGGTCATGATAGAAAATCGCCTTGCCCAGTTTGTCCGCATCCCAGGTAACGGGCGCATGGTCGGGGTAAAAATAATCACCGCCGCAGAATACTTCGTTGCGATTACCGGAAGGGTCGAAAAAGTAGATGGTCTGGCCGTGGGTGAGACCATGGCGGGTGGGACCTATATCGATAGAGGTATCGGTCATTGAAATCAGGTCACCCGCGCGCAGGATATCTTCCCAGGTTTCAAGCTTGAAGGAGGCGTGGTGGAATTTACCCGGTTCCTTATGATCGATGAAGGCAACATCGTGGGCCTTCATGCTGGTGGTGAGGAACTGGGCAACACGTGTTCCATCCGGGGTCACAACCTGCTCAGAGAGGTCGAAGCCGAGTACATCCCGGAACAAATCCAGTGTCTTGTCCAGCTCAGGACCGTACAGCAGGCAGTGGTCAAAACGCTGTGCCTTCATACCACTGAGGTCGCGCGGCCAGGCTTCCGGATTGTGGTTGCCCACCCCGTAGCGCCCGGTCTGGACCTTGGTTGCGAAGACTTCGAAGTTGTGGCCGCTGGGAGCCTGGAAGCGAATGCGTCGCCCGCAGTCCTTCAGTTCACCCGCAGGGATTTCCTCCGCGTCTACGCCATAGGCCAGCAGCGCCTGTCGCAGCTGCTCAAGTGTGTCTTCGTTCACACACTTAAAGCCCATGAAGTCCATTCCCGGCTGGTCCGCCTCGACCAATACGACGGAGAACTTGTCGACCTCTGTCCAGCCTTTAAGGTAAATACGGCCCTGTTCGTCACGGTCAACCTCGATCAGGCCGAGCAGGTCCACATAGTGTTTGATCGCTTCGTCAAGATCCAGTACACGGATTTGTACATGTCCTGGTCGCATTACACCTTTTTTCATCGCTATTTCCCTCAGTTGGGTTTTTATCGTCGGTCGATCTCAACTGGCACCGTCTATTTGCATCGCGCCAGTCAACAGTTGTCAGATATCCACTACCAGTCGACCACTCTTGGCTCTGGAGCAGCAGAGGGCAATCTGGTCGTTATCTTCTTTTTCTTCATCCGTCAGAAATTGATCCCGGTGATCGGGGGTTCCCTCAATCACATCGCAAATGCAGGTGCCGCAGACCCCTTCTTCACAGGATACCGGCACCTTCACGCCAGCTGCTTTCAGGGCTGTGGCAATACTTTCTTCGGGACCAACCTGTACCGTGATATCACTGCTTTCGGCGTATACTTCAAACGCCTCGCCACTGACGTCTACCTCGGCACTAAAGTACTCAAAGTGAATCTGTGACTCGGGCAGACCCGCCCCTTTTGCCTGGTCGATCACCCATTCCATAAAGGCGCTGGGGCCACACACATAGAGGTGGGCATCCGGGTGGGATTCCGCCAGCGCTTTCGGTTTAATCAGGCTGGCTTCGCCACAGTCGTCGAAGTGCGTCACCAGGGATGCCCCAAACTCGCGCTGGAGCTCCTCCAGGAAAGCCGCTTTACTCTCACTGCGACAGCAGTAGTGCAGCTCGAATGACTTACCAGCTGAGCGCAACGCATAGGCCATCGCTATCATCGGCGTGATGCCGATACCTCCGCCGATCAAAAGGCTGTGTTGGGCCTCCATTGCCAATGGGAAATGGTTGCGCGGTGCACTGATTTGCAGTTTTGCTCCGGCTTGCAATTCCGCATGGATCTGGCGGGATCCGCCCCGGGAGTTGGGATCATTGAGAATACCCAGGCGATAGTGGCCCTGGCCCGGTGCGTTGCTGAGCGAGTACTGACGGATCAGTTCCGGTGCCACCACCACATCGATGTGCGCGCCGGCTTCGAATTCCGGCAGGGGACTGCCATCTGCCGCCGCCAGCTCAAATACCGAGATCTCATCGGTGTGGTCGTCGCGGCCGGTGACAATTACGTCCATGAGGGTGTTTTCGATACTAATAGTCATAGAGGTAACCTCAGCGCATGAACAGGCCGCCGTTGATGTCCCAGGTAGCCCCGGTGACGAAAGCGGCTTCCGGACGTGCCAGCTGCACCACCGCGTCACCGATGAAATCGGCATCCCCCAGTTGTCCAACCGGGATTGCGGCCAACAGGCCGGGAAGGCGGGATTCCGGTACCAGTGCTTTTACCATCGGCGAGTCAATCGGACCGGGGGCGATGGCATTCACGGTAACCCCCTGTGCAGCCAGTTCTTTGGCAAACACTTTGGTCAGTGTCAGGATGCCGCCTTTGGAGGCGGCGTAGTGGGCCCCGGTAGAGGTGCCACCATTCTGGCCAGCCAGGGACGAGAGATTGATGATGCGTCCGTAGCCCTGATCGGCCATATGGCGACCGATCACCTGGCAGCCGACAAAGGTGCCACCCAGATTGATATTGACAATGTTATTGAACTCTTCCGCTGAGATTTCCATGACCGGAGTGGCACGGGTAACGGCTGCGTTATTCACCAGCACATGCAGCGTGCCCCAGTACTCCAGTACCTGGTTCAATGCCGTTTCAAACCCGCTTTGGCGGGCCACATCGAGACACAGGCCCAGGGCAGTGTTGCCGCTGGAATCCAGCAGCTGCGCGGCCCTATGGGCGGCCTCGCCATCGATGTCACTGAGCACCACACGGTAACCGGCGCTGTGCAGCTTTCGGGCGATATGCTGGCCAAGGCCCTGGGCGGCTCCGGTCACCAATGCCACCTGTGACTCTGCAGATACCGACATAAGCAAATCCCTCAAAAGATAAAGCTGACGGTGCGCAGGAAACCGTCGCTGTGCAATAACTTGACGACTTTCTGTTGCAGCTCAAACCCACCGGATTTCGGTTTCAGGGTGTATTCGACGTTGGCCGGATAAGTAACCAGCTTGCCGTGGCGCAATTCATTGAGGGTCATGGCACAGCGCGCTATGACTAAATCCTCACCGGCTTCGAGGATGCGCACACGGGACACCATGCGCACTGTGTAGCTCACGGAGCGCGCAGATACGGATTCGCCGTTTTCCAGGCGAGCCACACGCATACGGCGCATGTCGGCGTCATCCAGTGCCAGATTCAGGGTATTCAGGTAATCGGTTTCATCCAGGTCCGCCGGAACGATATAGAGACCGGAATCGGTCCACAGTGACAACCATTCCTGGTAGTTCTTATGGTCCAGCAGATCTCCCTCATAGCCGATAAATTCGGTTACCTGGGTCAACAATTGTGTATTGGTATTCACGATTTATTCCCCCTTTCCGGCAGCCATCATCTTTTTATATTGACGGTAGGCACCGCGCATTCCGGTTTCCGAGCACACCGCGCCGGCGGTGTTGCCGTCCGCAGATTCATGCAGGTTGTTCATGCCCCGGTTGACCAGAATCCAGCCGTCTTTGCCCGCGTTGGCACCTTTCTGTACACGTTCCCAGGCCTCGCCGTCATCCGGCGTACCAAACCCCATTGGGCCCTGGAAGTGTTCGTGCAGACGCATGCGCTTGCGATTGAAGGCGTTGGGTGCACCATCGCCACCCAGGGCCACATGCTGAATTTCTGTCTCGCCCACGCTGACCGGACGCAACACGCGGAAAAAAGCCATGGAGCAGGAGACATTGGGAAACAGGTTGAGGTTAAAGCCTGTGCCGTGGGCAGCGCGCACCAGTTTTTTCACTTCGTCTTCGGACTTGCCTTCATCGCGCAGCGCTTGGGCCAGCTCGGAGAAACGTTCTGGAATCGGCTGGTCGAGATCCTCTTCCAGGTCCACCAACTGTGGAATCATCACCATCACACTGTGACCATTACCCAGGTCTTCCACAAAGCCATCGCCATCGAGGAAATCGAAGATGTCTGCGGTCGCCTCATCCAGTGAGCTCACAAAGGACTTGTGCACAATGGGGAAATGGTAGGCATCCGTGGTGTTTTCCAACTGGATTTTCCAGTTGCCTGGAAAGTTGAAGCGGTGCTCACCCAGCACTTTTACCGGGTAGCCACCACCTTGTTTCATAAACAGGTCGATCCACTTCCTGGCAGCACCGAGAAACTCCTCCAACGGCTCTATGTCGTTTTTGAAAGTGGCGAACACCATCCCCTGGTAGGTTTCAACACGCAAGCTTTCCAGGGGCATGTCTTTTTTGTCGAAGACACCTTCGTATTCTTCCGGTTTCGGCAACGCGCGCAGGCTGCCGTCCAATCCGTAGCCCCAGCCGTGGTAGGGGCAGGTGAAGGCCTTGGTTTTACCCTTGCGCGCTTCACAAACGGTAGCGCCGCGGTGGCGGCAGCGGTTCTGCAATACATGCAGATTTCCCTTGCGGTCCCGGCTGAGGATAATTGGCTGCCGGCCTATATAGGCGGTCCTGAAACAGCCGGCTTCGGGGACTTCGCTTTCGTGACCTACAAATACCCAGGTGTTGTTAAACACCTTGTCCAGCTCTTCCTCAAAGATGTCGGGGTTCGAATACAGGTCTTTGTGAACGCGCCCCTCTTCCACCATCTCAGCTGCTTTCAGGCTGAGATTTTCTACGTCGATCAACTCACTCATGTTTGTAACCTCTTTGTCCAATTTCTCTGCCCGGCTTTGGCCGGGCGAGATTGTTATTCTTCCGGCACCGGTAGCGGCTGCGGATTGTCCCAGGGAGTCTGCACCGGACGGTTGAAGCGACTGGTGGTACAGAAATGGGCGATCTTCCAAGCGCCTTCGGACAGGCGAAAGCGCACATTGAGCAGCGCACTGCTGAGCTGGGAGCGACCGTCGGCAAAGGTGGCCGTTTGCAACAACACCCAGCTGCCTTCGGCTTCGGAATCACTCAGTACCGCCACTTTTTCTGAAGTGAGAAAATGCACGTTGAGTGCGAAGTGCGCCGGTGGCTGTGTGTAGCGCGCAAACATTGTCCGGATCGCTTCGCGTCCTTCCCGGCGGCCGAATGTCGCCGCATAGCGCTTGCCTTTTCCTTCCCAAATGGCGTCCCCGGTAAACAGTGCCATGAGTGGAGCCAGATCGAAGCCTTCATCCAGGTGGTCGCACAGCCGCATATATTCGTGCAGGCAGGCGCTGATATCCCGGCTCGCCTCCAGGTCACTAACCCGTTTGCGCAGCTGCTCCAGTTCGCTCACTTCTCTATCCTCAAGCCCGCTGTACAATCAGTTCACGCCCAATACGCGCCTCTACCTGGGCGTAGCGCCACAGTTTGTAGGGAGTTTCGCCCACTGCTGTAGTTCGGAACAGGTTGCAACAGGCAACTACGGTGGCGTAGTCGGCCACATCGGCAAGCAGGTAAGTGGTCCATGGATAGCCACTTGAAGGGCCAACCATGCTCTGGTCGTCATCCATGTTGCCAATCACTTGCACACCGTCCATGTCGTGAATGCCATTCCACATTTCGCCGAAGGCCGCCCATACATCCAGTTGCTCGGGGCGGGCCGCGTCCATAAAGTTCTGGTTGATACCCATGCAAAACAGAACGCGAAGGGGCTTGTTATCACTCATGATCTATCTCTCCATTCATTTGATTCAGTGGCGTTGCCTTGCTTCATAGCCACCTTTTTATTCACAGCGGTTGCTTCAATTACAGCGTTTCGTACAGGTCACAGATAACCTGGCAATGGGTCATGTCCAAAGAACATTGCGCCAGCGTTTTTCAGGGTGATGGCGCCCATAAAAGCGTGCTGGGTACACATCATCGAATCACGCACAACCCGTGACAGCGGGTGGTCGTTGTAGCTGCCGGTCATCCCCGTCACTTCATAGGTGGAACGAATCACTTCGGCACAGTCGTGGGTCAGGTGGGTAGCTGCCAGTCGAACCAGATTGGTCTGCTCAGGGGACGGCTTGCCCCCGGCCAAAACGGTATTCCACGCATCTTCGGTGGTCTGGTAGAAGAAAGCGCGTGCGGCCCGCAGCCTGGCTTCCGCCTTGGCGATTTCAATCTGTACATGCTCGCGTTCCCCCAGGTTGGGGGCGCCGGTAACGGACTTGCGCCCCGCCGCCATTGCCTGCACCACATCCAGGGCTTCACGGGCAAGGCCGGCAGTAGTCACCGACAATACCTGGGCGGCAAAAGCCAGTGACGGGTAGCGGAAGAAGCTGGATTCGATATTGGGCTTGCCGCCGCGGATAAAGGTCCACTCCTCCGGTACAAACACCTCTTTCACTACCAGATCGTGACTGCCGGTGCCGACCATGCCAATCACATCCCAGTTGGGCTCGATGCTTACCTGCTCGGCCGGCATCACCGCCATGCGGGGCAATGCATCACCGCTATCCGGCTGAATACCCACTCCAATAAGTGAGGCACCCATAGAGCCGCTGCCAAATTTCCAGCGGCCGTTCACAATGTAACCGCCGGGGACTTTTTTCGCGGGTTGCAGTGGGAATATACCGCCGGCAAACACAACGTCGGGGCTGTCCGCCCAAACTTTTTCAACGGTTTCCGGGGGTAACGCCGCCAGGTATGCCGGGCTCATCCCGAAACTGGCCACCCATCCGGCAGAGCCGTCGGCCGCGGCCATGGCTTCTACCATCTGTAAAAATTCCATCGGGCTGCGCTCATCACCGCCTTGTGACGCGGGCACCATCGCCCGGTAAACACCGATCTTCCTGAAAGACTCGATAATGTCCTGGGAGATGTATTTCTGATCTTCAAACTCCTGCCGGCGTTTGCGGACATCATCTAACAGGGCATCAAAAACCTTCTCCCCACCCCACAGGGATTTATCGATCTGATAACCAGGCATGCATTGGTCCCCTTGCTTATCGCCTTATGGTTTTAATTGGTCTGGCCGGCCTCAAGCAGTGCATGAGCCGCTGCGAATACGGCCTCATCTTCATGCTTGCGGCCCACCAGTTGAATTCCGATTGGATTGCCATTCACCTCGAAAGGGATGACCAGGGCCGGGTGGCCGGACAGATTGAACGGCCGCACCAGGGCCGTCATCTTCAAATCCATCTGCCCCTCCCGGGCTTGCTGCAGGGACATGGGGCCCCTGGGCATTGCCGGCAGGACCAGAACATCTGCCTGCTCCAGCAGATGATCCACTTCAGCGGTGAATGTCTCGCGTAACTTCTCCGCCGCCTCTACTTCCGGGGCCGCAACTGTACCGGCGCGTGCCAGCCGGGCTGCCACATCAGTGCCGATCAGGCCCGTCGCCAGCAGCTCCGCCGTTGCCGCGGAGGTTTCCACATTAATTACCGCCAGCGCTGCCTGGAAAGCTTTATCGAGCAGGGGCAACTCAACGCGGATTAACGATAGCGGGGATAAAAAAGTGTCGAGCGCTGCCTCCACCGCTGGCTCTGCACCAGTGTGGGTCAGTAACGCAAATCGAGTTGGCGCTAACGCCGGCCCAGGCTTGAAAGAGGGATCGATGGCCTCCTGGGCCTCCTGTAGCATGGACAGGTCAGCGGCAAAAGGGCCCACGCAGTCGAGGGAGCTGGACGAAGGCCAAACACCGCGACGACTGACGCGGCCAAAGGTTGGCTTGAAACCAAAGACTCCACAGCAGGCCGCGGGGATCCTTACTGAGCCGCCGGTATCTGTCCCCAGTGCGTAATCCGCCAGGCCTTCGGCAACTGCTGCTGCTGATCCACTGGAAGAACCCCCGGGAATTAACTGGGGATAGTGTGGATTGATGGGTGTGCCAGAGTGATGGTTGATACCGGTTACCCCAAAGGCCAGCTCGTGCATCACCGCCTTACCAATAATGTGATGCCCCGCCGCGAGCAGTTGCCCAACCACATCGGCATGCTGCGCGGCGGGGACGGCATCATCACAAGCCTTGCTGCCCAGGCGGGTTGGCAGGCCGGCAATGTCGATAGAGTCTTTGATGGCGACTGTTCGCCCATCTGGGGCACCCAGTTCGCAACGGGAAACCAGTACTGTCATAAGGCTCTTCTTGTTATCACCATATTCTTCCGCAGTTTTTGATCGGGTAATCTGCTCAAAATCTGTCATCGAGAATTATATAATTCACTTGAATTGTCAACTAAATATTGAGTAAAAACCGATCAAAATCGGTAGAGGATGCTTCTGTAATTAAGCGCGATGAGATAACAAAAATACCTATAAAATGCTCTAAAATGCATTTTTTTGTGCTATTTAGATATGAAATTAGATTTTTTCAATAAAAATGTACTCTTTAGTGCAATCAGGAGGTGTCGGTTAGGTAGATCAGAATGGTTTATTTGGCAAATATATGTGACCAGAAAGGCGCATTTAGTTGGACAAAATTGGGTGAAATTTTCACCCTGACAGGATTGGCTATATACTTTCCAAATCAACTTTAACCTCCGCCTACAGGCGGAACCGCAAGAGCGCTTCCTCCCCCATGACCAACAGATCCAAGTCAGACAGGTATGACCCCCTCAGTGATAATTTCAAACGGCAGGAATTTCCCTTCTACTGGGTAGCGCAGCTCAACGCCCTCTACACCCAGGAAATGGAGCGATTGCTGAAGAGGGTGGGTATGGATGTGCCCCGCTGGCGCATCATCATGATCCTCAAGGAACATTCACTACTGAGCATTTCTGAGATCGCGGATCACGCGGTGGCCAAATTACCCACCACCACGAAGATTCTCTACCGGATGCAGGATGATGGACTGGTCCGACTGACAGTGTCGCCCGAGGACGGCCGGGTAACGCTGGTTTCCCTGACGGATCTGGGCCTGGAGCAACTGGAAGTGATTCGCGGCCCCGCCAGCCAGCTGTTCAAGCGCAGCTTCAAAGGACTGACGGTTGCCCAAATTGAGCGCACCAACCGGCTGCTGGCAATGATCTATAACAATCTGCGTCAAAGACCTGATTGACCTACGAATTACCACCAGTACCAATGAATTGAGCCCCCTGGCAATAGTCCCCGTGATTAGCGGAAGATAAACAGGATTGAACCAGCACTGCCAGTCCACCGCGTGTATCAATTAGCTCTTTTTGTCCTCCACTATCGGGGCATCCATCGTGTGCCTGCTGACCCCAATCTCCGGGGGGGCGGGTTCAATCAGCATGTCGCTGCGGGGAAATACCCGGCAAGCCAGCGCAGTGCCTTCCGCTGCCATTTCCGGTGTGACCCAGGCGCTGCTCATACGCTTGCCGACATAGTCACCGCGCAAAATACGGATACGGCACTTGCCGCAACCACCGCCACGGCAACCGACAGCAATAAAACTCTTGCCCGCCTGCTCCATGGCCACCAGGAGACTCCGGTCGGACCGGGCGGTGAAATCTCCGCCGTCTGGCGTCTTCACGACAATGCGGTGTTCCCTGATATCCTCACTGCCGGTATCCGTCTGCTTATTCGTAGTCATGGCTAACTGACAGACTGCTTAAAAGAGTTTACCCGGGTTCCTGCCTGTGAGGTTTCGCCCTGTGGTTGTTGAGGTGGAATTCCTCTTGAACAAAAGTGGCGCCGGAAAGCCGAGGCTTCCACCGCAATTAGCTCAACAACTTGCTGACTGCAACACCAATGAAAGTTGCAATTGCATAGCCAAAAACACCGCACATGATCCCCGGCGTAATCAAATTCCGCCAACCCTTAGAAATCGCGATTGCACTGGTGACCGCCGGGCCAACCAAAGCCGCTGCTGAGGCCACCAGGGTTTCCTCCATGGTGAACTTGAAAGTGCGACCCAGGTATATTGTCAGTAGCAGGTGGCCGAGAATAGTAAACATGCCGTAAAAGAACAGTGTTATTGCCACGCCGAAGAAGGCGGATGTATCGGTGCCGGCGCCAACAACGGCGAAGAACAGGTACATCAGCAACAGACCAATCTCAAACTCCCCTTCCAGTTTGGCCATGGTCTGGGGAAATAGGTTGGCCACCAGTAGACTGAATAGTGTAATCAGAAGAAAAGTATATTGTTGATAGCCGCTAACCTCTGCCAGCCACTGGGAGATGGTACAGATCACAAAACTCAATGCCAGTGCGCCAGAGATATGGGACAGCTTGAGTTGCGCCGTATTTTCATCCGACTTTAACGTATCCAGTTTAATACCCGGCGACTGTTGTGTTGCGCCAAAGTAGTGCAGGAGCCAGCGGAAAGAGGGGAGGGCCAACAGCAGCATCAGCGCCAATATACTCACTATACTGCTGGCGCTAATCGCGGTGCTGAACTCCGTCTCGCTCATTCCCATGACCTGCGAGACCGCCAAAAAATTCACGGCGCCGCCAATAAATCCACCGGTATAAACTCCCGCCACCTTGGGGCCAATTTCCCCCAAATTAAACAGGAAAAAACCTGCTATGGCTGCAGTTACAGTCGCTGTACTGGCGATCAGGAATACAAGCATTACCCGGCCGCTATCTTTAAAGATCCTGCGGAGGTTACTTTTGAACAGCAATAGGGGAATAGCCAGTGGGACCAGACTGGAGCCCACAAAATCATAGGTGGGCGCCTTGAAGGGAATAATACCGAAATTCGACAGTAACATAGCTGCCAGCAATATCCATACGACCCCGGAGATCCGTTTGCCAATAGGCCGGGTATCTATCCAAAACCCGAACCAGACCAGGCCCATAATAACGGCGCAAATGGCCATGGTGTTGTCTGCAGAGATTAAGCTCATAGTCAATTTCCTACAGCGGCAAATAGATTCTGCCAATAAAGGGATTTTTCTTTCAATGTTTTATTATCTTGCTGTTTTTGCTGCTCGCAGCTATAAGCCGCCAGGAATCCATCGTGGGCGTCCGCCAGGCAGGCGTCCAATAACTGGGATAGCAGTTCAGAGGGAGTTATTCCCAGCATTTCCCCCATGGCGTGTATTCTGGCTTGCTGCACGACAGAGAATTCGTAAGAAGCAATCGCAGTGCCCTCTGCTGCCGGTGCTGAATCACCAGCAGCCTTTAATTTTTCAGAATTCAATCGGCAGATGAGTGCTTGTGTATGCATTGTCTTTATTGCTTAGTTGCAGTTGGCATTGATGCCATTGGTATAATGGCGCCACGATGTTGTACTACAGTGCCCGCCAGTTGCTGTCCCAGCGATACCGCTTCCACACAATCGAGCCCCCGCAGGCGGCCAATTAAATATCCGGCATTAAACGAATCCCCAGCCGCCGTGGTATCGAGCGCCTTGACAGGGTTTTCCAGCGGACACTGTGTCTGCATATCGGCGTGGAACAGTGTGCACCCCTCTACCCCCTGTTTGACGACCAGTTCAGAAGCGTCGTAGGCCCGCAACCTTTCCATCAGCGAATTGGATGATTCCCCGGGGTAAAGCAGAGCTTCGTCTTCCAGTGTTGGCAGAGCTATGTCCGCCAGAGAGTAGGCCTGTGCAAACAGTTGGCGAGCGCGATCGGGATCAGGCCATTGTCTCGGTCGGTAATTGCTGTCGAACGCAATGACGCCACCGGAATGCTTGAAGTGAGTGAGAAAGTCCAGCCAGTACTGAAGTGATTGATCGGAAAAAAGGGACATGCTGATGCCCGTGAAATAAATCACATCCGCGTCAGCCAATCGGTCAAAAATACGTTGCCGTCTATCGGCGTCGTCGAATAGTTGCCTGACCGGTGCCTGGTTGCGCCAATAGTGAAAGCAACGCTCTCCCGCATCGTCGGTCTCAATGGCATAGAGCCCCGGCAGGGCGCCTGGAAATCGCTCTACCAGTGCCGTGTCCACCTGCTCCGCCTGCCACTGGCTGAGCAGCCAGTCGCTGATGGTGTCGTCACCCAGAGCGGTCAGGTAGGCTACCCGGCCACCCAGCCGGGCCATATAAAGTGCGGTGTTGAAGGTGTCGCCGCCGTAGGAAAAGCTGGCCGCCAGCCTGGCCGATGATGCCAGCCCCTGGGGCAGGGACAACTCAACCATACACTCACCCATAATCGCAACCCGACTGCCGGGTTTGCGCGGAAGCTTCAGGTTTGAAGCTTCATCACTCATAAGCTGAGTTCCAGTGCGTAAATAAGGCCGCGTAACTCCGCCAGCCCTTTCATTCGACCCAGCATGGAATACCCGGGATTGGTATCCTTGCCTATATCGTCACCAAGCAGGTGACCGTGGTCAGGCCGCATAGGAATCTGGCTGTTTTCAAGTCCCTCTTCCCGCCGGCGGCGCTCTTCCAGGAGCAGTGCCTTTGTCAGGGCAAACATGTCGTTGTCACCTTTCAGGTGCTCCGACTCATAAAAGGATCCATCCGGCTGTCGGCTGACATTGCGCAAATGGACAAAGTGAATCTGCCGGCCAAACTCCTCCACCATGGCTACCAGATTGTTGTCGCCCCTGGAGCCGTAGGAACCTGCGCAGAGTGTCAATCCATTGCTGGGGCTCTGTACCGCATTCAGCAGCGCCCTGGCGTCGTCGGCGGTGGAAACCACGCGAGGCAGTCCGAACAGGGAAAAGGGTGGGTCATCAGGGTGAATACACAGCCTGACGCCATGCTTTTCAGCGGTAGGTACCACATCGGAAAGGAAGGAAAACAAATTTCGCTGGAAGCTTTGATTGTCTACATCCTTATACTCCGCAATAGCGGCGCGAATGCCTTCGCGATCAAACCCCTCTGCACCACCGGGCAGCCCGGCGATAATGTTTGCCTCCAGCAAGTCAATCTCTTGCCGGGTCATGGAGCCAAACCGCGCTTCAGCCGCGCTCAACTGCTCGGCAGTATAATCCGCCCTGCCGCCTTCCCTTTTTAGAACATAGACATCGTAGGCGATGAAATCGTCCATACGAAACTGGAGCGCATAGCTTTCGTTGTCAAGTTTGTAGTTCAGGCTGGTCCGGGTCCAGTCAACCACGGGCATAAAGTTGTAGCAAACGGTATTGATACCCGCTTTTGCCAGGTTGATCAGCGTCTGTTTATAAGCTTCGATATACTGTTGATAGCCACCGCGCCGCAGCTTGATATCATTGTGTAGTGGAACGCTTTCCACCACATTCCAGCTCAGGCCACTTTTCTCGATTTCAGCTTTGCGCTGCGCGATTTCCTCCAGGGGCCAAGCTTCGCCAATATCCAAGTGATGGAGGGAAGTAACCACATGGGAGGCCCCTGCCTGAACAATATTCTCCAGGCTTACCGGATCCTTGGGGCCAAACCAGCGCCAGGATTCTTGCATATTTCACCTCGTTGTTACAGACGGACAACTACCGATTTAAGTTCTGTATATTGCAGCAGGGCTTGGTGTCCATTCTCTCGTCCCCAGCCCGATTGTTTATATCCCCCAAAGGGAACCGCCATATCCGGAATGCCGTGGCAATTCACCCAGAGTAACCCCGCTTTTATTGCCGCCGCAGTTCTGTGGGCGCGACTGACATCAGCGGTCCATACACTGGCTGCCAGGCCATAGTCGCTGTCGTTGGCCAGTGCAATAATGTCGTCGTCATCGCTAAACGGTAAGACGGTCAATACAGGTCCGAAAATTTCTTCACGAACCAGGCTCATATCCGCGTTGACCTCGGTAAATACTGTTGGACTGATATAGTAGCCACCCTGTGTTTCCAGAACCTGGCCGCCGCACAACAAGCTCGCGCCCTCGGCCAGGCCCGCATCGATCTTTTGTTTTACCGAATTGAGCTGTCGCGCTGAGATTAATGGGCCCATTTGGGTGTCGGTATCACAGGCATCACCAACAACCAGTGACTCCGCGCGATGCTTGATTTTGGCAATAAGCTCCGGGTAGATATCGCGGTGGACATAAAGGCGCGAAGCTGCCACACAAACCTGTCCCGCATTGGAGAAGATGGCTTCGATAGCGCCCTGGGCTGCCGCTTCAACATCCGCGTCGGCAAAAACGATCATGGGCGACTTGCCGCCCAACTCCAGGGATACCTTCTTCAGGTTACCCTTGGCGGCCTCGACTATTTTTTTCCCCACTTCGGTGGAGCCTGTGAAGGAGACCTTGTCCACATCCCTGTGTGCCGCCAGGTGGTGGCCAATGGTGACGCCATCCCCCAAAACGATATTGACCACTCCTGACGGAATACCCGCCTCCATCATCAGCTCACCCAGCAGTATGGTGGAAAGAGGGGTTTCCTCGGCGGGTTTGATGATGCAACTGCAACCGGCCGCCAACGCCGGTGCCAGTTTCCAGCACGCTTGTACCAGTGGGCCATTCCAGGGCACGATGAGTGCAGCCACGCCGACCGGTTCGCGCCGCGTATAGACATGAAACTCGGAATCAGGGGCTCCTGAAAGACTCTTGCTGTCCCCTTCGAGCTTGGTGCACCAGCCCGCATAGTAGCGAAAGCACTCGGCAGCAAAAGGCACTTCGCCATTTTTGGCGGAGAGATATAATTTCCCCCCATCCAGCATTTCCAATTCAGCCAGCTGCTCAGCGTGCTCATCCATCAAGTCCGCCAGCTTCCACAGTATTTTGGCTCTGGCAGTGCTGCTTAGACCCGTCCAGCGCTGCTCATCAAAAGCCTTTCTGGCGGCCGCCACGGCGCTATCCACATCCGTCGTGTTTGCGGGGCTATACTGGGAAATAGCTTTCCCATTGCTGGGATTGAATACCGGCAGGCTCTGCTCTGAACACAGCCACTGACCGTTCACCAAACTCCCCTGGTGTTGTTGTAAACGCCGCTGAGTTTTCTCTGAGATCTCGTGCTGCATTTGCTTAGGTCCGCATATAGTCTGCCAAAGCGGATAAAACCGCTTGGTTCTCCTGGTCCAGGCCAACACTGATTCTCAGATATTGATCCGATCCCCCGGCCGGTCTGGGTATTATTCCCCGGGACTGCAGAAAAGCCGCTGCATCTGATCCGCTTTTACCCTGGGATTCCGGGAATTTCATCAGATAGAAGTTGGTTTGACTGGGAATAATCTCTATACCCATAGCACCAACTGCTTCTCTAATATGAATCAGGGAGGCTTTGTTGTGGGCCTTTATCCGGGCCGTAAACTCTATATCTTTGACCGCTGCCTTTGCTGCTGCCAGAGCCGGTCCGTTGGTATTGAATGGTGTGCGAATTCTCCCCGCAGACCTGACAACGGACTCAGGACAATATGCCCATCCAATACGCAATGACGGCAGGCCGTATATTTTTGAGAAGGTTCGCGTCATCACGACATTTTCAAACTCTTCTACCAGTGACGAACCGTCTTCATAGCTTTCATCCCATACATACTCGGCGTAGGCATCGTCGATCAACAGAAGGCAATTTTCAGGCAGGCCGGCGTGCAGTCGCCTTAACTCGGAGCCGCTGATAAAGGTTCCGGTGGGATTGTTGGGATTGGCGATGGTACAAAAGCGGGTTTTTTCCGTAACCCGCTCCAGCAATGCGTCCACATCCACCCGGTAGTCCTTTTCCGGTGCGATCACCAATTCGGCGCCCTGGGCAACGCAGTGAATGTTGCTCATAATAAAACCGTTTTCACTGAGCAGCGCCTGATCCCCGGGGCGCACATAGGTTCGCACCATCAGTTGAATCAGCTCGTCTGAGCCGTTGCCGCAAATAATTTTGTCAGCATCCAGGTTGTGCACTACAGCTATGGCATGGCGCAGTTCATACTGGCTGCCGTCCGGGTAGCGGTTCAGTGTCGCCGCAGCATCCTGGTAAGCTTCCAAGGCCCTTGGCGACGGCCCGTGGGATGACTCGTTTGAGGATAATTTGATGGGGTTGCTGACCCCGTCTATCTGGCTTTGCCCCTGCTTGTAGGGAGCCAGTTTCAGTACCCCGGATACCGGTTCGAGTTTACTCATAATTCAGCCTCGTGCAGTGCGCCGGTTTATTTGCAAACGGATTTGCGGTTTTGCGGCATCATCAAAAAAGGCCAGGGTGCCGGGAAGAATTCATCTATCGCCACTTCGATGATACTGGGCCCACGCTGGTCAAAGGCCTGGCGTATGGCCTGGCGCATAGTCTCCGGGTCCGAGGCTTTAAAGCCCGCAGCACCGAAACTTTCCGCCATTTTGACGAAGTCCGGGTTGTGCAGGTCCGAGCAGATTACGCGGCCGTCAAACCACTCCTTCTGCTGGCGCTGTACATTGGTGAAGCGTTTGTCATTGAAGATGATCGTCACCAGTGGCAGCTGGTACTGTACCGCCGTTGCCAGTTCCTGCATGGTGAACATAAAGCCACCGTCGCCACTGATTTGGATTACCTTCTTGTCCATATTGCCCGCCATCACTCCCAGTGCGGTGGCATAGCCGTAGCCCAGGGTGCCCTGGTAGCCAGCGCTGATATGCTGGCGGGGTTTGTATACGGGGAAACCATACCAGGAGACGAAGCCCACCTGGGTAACTTCGTCGACGAATATGCCATCTTTGGGCAACTCTTCGCGGATAACGTCCAGGTAGGCCATCTGCGGCCCCACCTTTTGCCGGATCTCGGCGTCGACCGCGGTCTTAAGCGCGACAAGCTCCTCTTCGCGGCTTTCTGAACGGTGATCCTTGAGGTTTTCCAGCAGCGCTTGCACCACTTGTGCTGAGTCCCCAACGATACCCACCTCGGGCTTGCATATGCGGGAGATCTGTGTGGGATCGATATCCACCCTAATCAATTTAAGGTCGTCATCCTTGCCCCACATGGTCAGCGGCCAGTTTAACCGTGTGCCGATTGCCAATACCGCGTCTGTATCCCCCCAGAGTCGATGTCCCATGGGGAAATTGGCGCTCAGGTAATGTTCACTGGATACGATGCCCTTGCCGCTGCGGCAGGCCATTACCGGTGCCTGCAGCCTTTCCGCCAATGCCTGGATTTCATCACTGGCTTCCAGTGCTCCGGAACCCACGACAATCATCGGCTTGCGCGCATTGCGCAAAACCTCGGTTGCCTCGGCGACAAGCTCTTCGTCCACCGGCGGGGTGATATACCCGGTCACCGCAGGTAAAATTTCCACTTCGGCCTGTAATGCCATGATGTCCATGGGCATTTCGACTTCAACTGGGCGCGGATAACCGGATTGTAGTTGTTTGAACGCCTCGGCAATTTTTTCCGGTGCCTGACTCGGGTAATCGATCGACGAGGACCATTTGGTGATATGGCTGATCATGCCCAATTGGTCATCGATTTCATGCAAGTCCCCATATCCTTTACCGATAGCGGTGGAGGGGATTTGCCCCGAGATACACAAAACCGGCGCATAGTTTGACCAGGCTGTGCAGAGCGCGCCGGCCGCGTTCAGCAATCCCGGCCCAGGCACTACAGCACAGGTACCCACCTTGCCTGTGGATTTGGCATAGCCATAGGCCATATAGGCAGTACCCTGCTCGTGACGGGTATGAATGAGTCGGAAGTCCTCGCCTTCCTTGTACATTGCGTCGAACAGAAAATCCAGCTGTCCACCGGGTAGTCCGAAGACGGTGTCTACACCATTGGCACGCAAGGACTTAATGATCGCCTCGCCCCCTGTCATTTTTGTCATGATTGAAACCCTACTGCTAAAACTGTGACTATTTATTACGTTGCGATATCGGACGCTTGGCGCTGCTATTGCTCGCTTGCCGCATGGCTTTGCGTCGACGATAGCGAATCAGGAAAACTGGAAAGGCCAGCAGGTATAGCCACACCATGGGAACCTTCAGCGCCTTGCCCAATGCGGACACCACATCATCGGGGCTCACGTATACCCGGCTCTGCATGGCTTGATCCGGATGGCTGTGGATAATCAGGTGGTCTTTCTTGTATTCGAAATGACCGAACTCAAAATCTATATCCGCCAGTTTACTTTTGACTTTCATAATGACCTCTTAGGTTTTTTTGAGTCGCCCAGTCGACTGTGCGTAGTCAATACGCTTCTGCAACAACTCTGATACCTGTCCGGGCTCCATCCCCGCCGGCGGTGTAAATTGCCCACGGGCGTAGAGGTCGTCGAACACTTCCTTACATATGGAAATTTTTTCCACCAGCGCTTTCGGGGGTTTTCCGGAAGGGAAGCGGTTGGGTGGATAAATGGAATTGGTATACATCTCCCGAAAGCCCTCGGTGCGCACGTCAATCCAGCAGTTGTGATTGGTTTTGGTCCGGTACATGCGCAGCGCCTCGATATCGATGGGGACCGCTAACACCTGCTCATTGGGGTAGGGCGCCTCGCGCAGCATCATGCCGGTATAGTCGATGGCGAAGGAGTGCCCCGGGCAGAATGCTTTCGGGTAGTAGTCGTAGTTTACGCTGCCCCAGTTGGCACCAAGCAGGTAGCACATATTGTCGTGGGCCCGGGTACGACGGGTAAAACGCCAGAAATCCCAGGGTTCTGAAACCCCTTCGAACTCCTGTATGGCACCCGGGTGACAAATGACCTCTGCGCCGTTATAGCCCAATGCCCTGGAGACTTCGGGGGTACAGCCATCGTGGCAGGTCATGGTACCCAGCTTGCCTATTTCGGTATCAATCACCGGGAACAGGTCTTTGATGCCGCCGCCGAAGTGTTCGCAGTATTCGTCAAAGATATCGTGCGGACTGGTTCCCAATCCCAGTGAAGCGTTGATATGCCACTTGTGATATTTCAATACCACTTCGCCGGTGGGGCCCACGATAAAGTTGGTGTTAAACCAGCGGTCTGGAAATTCCGCAACCTGCTCCACCACACCGCCACCGCAAATGTAGAGGCCGTATTCTTTGGCAATCTCGCCGAGTTGATCAATTTCCGGACCGGGGATGGTCACCGCTTTCTTCATCTGGTCGGAAATCTTGCTTTCACCTTTGCCAGGCGTGCCCACACCCTGCATAAAATACTCGGGCAGAATTACCAGGCGAACCGGTACTTCCCAGTGGTAGCCCACGCCAAAATGGATCAGGTTTTTCACCCGGTCCAGGTTCAGCTGGATGCCTTCGCGGTCATTGACCACATTCACTTCGGGCTGAATGATCAGCGCCGTATATGGATCCACTTTCTTCTGTGTCATATTTGTTCAGCCCTATGCTTAAAAAGCAAAATCGTCGTCTTCTTGTTTGATACCGAGATCCAGCAGAATCTCGTTGGCGGCAATGGTGCCCATACCGCAAATACCACCTCCGGGATGGCAGGAAGGCCCGGTCATATAGAATTTCTTCACCGGACCACGGTAATCGGCGTAATTGGGGAAGGGGCGAAAGGCGCCCATCTGCGCCAGCGTTCTCTCACCACCGGTAGTGACGCCGCGATGGAAACAAAGGTTGGCTCTCGCCAGGCTCGGCCCTGTTTCCACATATTCCGCCAGGATATTGTCGTCGGTCATATTGGTGGTGTAGTTCCGCAACTGGGACAATAGGGTGTTGCGACAGTAGTCAGCGCCGATCTTCTCCCAGTTTTCACCACTGGCGAGATCCACCGGCACGAAGGTGTCCATAATCAGCGTGTGCTTGCCGTCTGGGGCACGGGTGGGGTCCATTTGTGTCCAGGCGGCAGTCCACAAGAACGGGTCGCTGGGCGCCTGTCCAGCGGCGATTTCCCGGTACTGCTTGTCGATGTCGGCAACGGTTCCAAACATGCGCTGAAAGGCGGTCGCGTTCATATCCGCACCGCCCTTGAAATGGGGCGCTTCATTCAGAGCGTAATGCACCCGGGCAATCGTGATGTCGCCAAAGCTGAAATTGCGCACCATTTGTTTGAAACCGCTGGGGAGTTCATTGTCTTCGAATCCCTTTAAGTAGGTCTGGAAAGGATCCAGAGCGCTGACTACACCCTGGCGGGCGAATATTTCGCGGCCATCTTCCAGGCGGATGCCTTTACATTCATTGTTTTCGGTAATGAATTTGTCCAGTGTTGCGCCGGTCAGAACAGTGCTGCCGTTGGCCTCAATATAGCGGCGCATGGACTCAGACAGCATGCCGCTGCCGCCCTCGGGGATGGACTGGCCATAGTAGTGAATACTGGGGATCATCACGTAGAAGCCGGCGGCGGTGCCCAATTGATCCGGCAGGGTCTGAGGTGCCATAGCCCACCCCAGGATGAAGGCGCGAACATGGTCGTTTTCAAAATTTTCCAGGGTGAACTGGCGGGAGCTGAGCTGGTAGTCCCGCAGGCGCTTTAAGCCCTCGGGGTTGTTCTCCAGGCCTTGATACATATAGCTTGGAGGCGCCGGTGGGGAGAACATTCCCTTGATTACGCCATCCTGAATCTCACCAAACTCCTGGTAAATTTCGCGGTAGCGGCGGGCATCATTTTTGGAGTACTCGGCGATGGTATCGCAGGTCTTGTCCACGTCCTTATAGACTACGATTCCCTGTCCTTCGTATTTATTGGGGTGACCGGTGATCTGGTCCTCGGACCAGATGTATTTTAGGCCGTGTTTCTCAAGTTCAGGTTTCAGTTCCTTGAAATCGGGATTCAGATGAATCCAGACATGGGAGGAGCCAAAAGGATCATGCTTGAAGCCCGGCAGGGTCAACTCCCGGGTCAAGGCTCCACCTCCAACCCAGTCGTTGCGCTCAGCTACCAGTACTTTGAGGCCATTCTTTACCAGCAGTGAGGCACATATCAGGCCGTTGTGGCCGCCACCCGCAATAATGACATCGTAATCCGCCATTTAACCCCCTCTCCACTCCCCACGCTTGGCGGGGTCAAAATTTTATGAGTTCCTGTTTCGGCTGCCCTGGCTATCCTAGTAGCCTTAGGGAGCCACAAGCTATCAATAACCCCATTAATTGTCAAACGTTCAGAAAGCGAGTTAGGTAATTAGTAGGTAAGGAGTATAAGGATTTGGTTCATATAAACAGCAGAAGCTGCTTTTTTTGGCTAATTTTTAACCTACTTCAAAGTAGATGGCCGCTTAGTTTGGATGGTCGACTGGCATAAAAGGTTTAGTCAATCTAGTTATAAACCCATTATTTGTCTATTGATTAGATTAAATAGTAGATTTTGGGTAGAATCTTGTGGGCTAAATATTCTTAACAGGGAACATAATGGAAACCGAAGAGATCTCGCGTAAAAACACCCGGGGACAGGTGAACGCGGCCGTGCATACCCTGGGCCGGCGGATTGCCAACGGGACCTACGCCGAGGGGAGCACATTAGCCATCGAACAGGATCTTGCGGCTAATTTGGGTGTGGGCCGCAACGCATTGCGAGAAACTGTAAAGGTGCTATCCGGAAAAGGCTTGTTGTCCACGGCCCCTCGCAGTGGTACCAAGGTGCGCCCCAGGGACGAGTGGAATATGCTCGATCCAGACGTGCTGGCGTGGCATGCAGACCCGGATACGGCTACCCGCGAATTTATGCTCGATCTCATAGAGTTGCGTCATATTATTGAGCCCAAAGCCGCAGAACTGGCGGCGAAGCGGGCAACCCGGGAAGATATTTCAAACATTTTGTCGGCTTACGATGCCATGGCCAACTGCGGAGAAGATCTGCAAAAGCGCATAGAGGCGGATATTGAATTTCACACCGCAGTGCTAAAAGCCTCGCACAATTCGGTGCTTACTCATTTCAAGCACGCCATTTCAACCTATTTGCGGGCGCATGTGAAACAAGGTGAGGCCCAGACGGAAGAGGTCAGCCAAGCCGATTTGGAGCGCCACTATCAGATCGCCCTGGCCATCGCTTCGGGTGAGGCCAAGTCCGCCTGCAGTCTGGCTAAGGAGATGCTCAATCTGAATCGCCGCCACTTCGACTAGTACTCTTTCCCCAGCCCCCTCCAGGCAGTGCCCTTTTGCGGGATCTCCAATCGCTCCCTGCAATCTGGTGCGAGAGTGATTGAAGCCCGATGGCCCTGGCGCTCAAATATTGGGTCGTCAGTTGCGATGAAGCCCGCCCCTTACAGCCTGACTCCACCCTTTATAGGGGTCATCACCCGCGTCGAAAGGATCAATAATATTCCTGACTTTTCCTCAGCAAATCATGCAGTTACAGGCATGAGTTGCGTCCTGGATATCGCTGTTTCGGACTGCCTCCTGTTGGAAAAGCCTCTTTCAGTAGCCGGACATTAACCTGGCAACTTATTTAGTTGTCGGGTCAGTAGCTACACCTGTGGTGCCATAGGTCCATTGATCCTCTGTTGCGGGGCGAATGCAAAGCCGGCTTCTCATAACGGATGCCGGGTGCCTGGAGCGCTGGGCGCAACTCGGTTTTTCCTTGGGTCTCCCTCTGATGCCCTGGTGCTCAAATTGGCCGTTTACTGGAGCGGTATCCAGCATACCGGCATACCCAATAGCATTAAATTCTATGAGTAAAATCTGCTTAATGGGATTAATTGTTTCCATGGCATTCTTAAAAGAATGGGCCAAAAGTCCAGTTTAACTACAATATTGACAGGATAGTCACTTATTTTGACGATGGTTGGTGTAAAAAAAGGGGGTTAAATCTGTTGACCGGTGATTATTAATGGGATTATATTGAGTCCCGGTTTGGGTGGTATATGTTCTGGCTATAAGCCATTCCTCGCTTTATGAGAAGACCTGAGCCCCCATAAGTTAATAATGAGAGGAGGCGTTACAAGATGATCAATGGGAGATCTTTGAGTCCATTGGCCGCGGCGATAATGGCATTGGGCTCAGGTGTCGGTTTTGCTCAAAGCGACACTGATACCAAGCAGCTCGCCTTGGAAGAGGTGGTTGTCACCGCGCAGCGGAGAGAGGAATCACTTCAGGACGTACCTATCAGTGTTTCAGCCTTTACCTCTGAATCCATCGAAAAGGCGAATATTACTTCTGCTTCCGACTACCTGGCGGTAACGCCCAATGTGGCATTCTCCGAGGATGGAGAGGGCGGAAGTCGCAGCATCAACATCAGTATTCGCGGCGTCAGCAATATCACCCTGGACGGTATCTCCACCGCCAACTCCATTGGTTACTATATCGATGAGCTTTCCGTTGGCAGTGTGGCTCAGGGCACTATCAACCCACAGTTGCAGGACGTGGAGCGTATCGAAGTCCTGCGGGGGCCGCAGGGCACCTACTTTGGCCGCAATGCAGTCGGTGGTGCACTCAATATCACCACCAAAAAGCCCGACGACCAGTTCCTTTTTGAAGGTTCAGTGAAAGCGGGTAACTTCGGCAGCAAAGGCGCCGAAACGGTGATCAACGTTCCCATTAGTGACAAGCTGATGGCGCGTGCCGTACTGGGCTACGATGAATCCGATACGCCTATCAAGAATGTGAACCCCCTGGGTAACGATCCGTTTTATGAGTATACGACGGGGCGCGTGTCTATCCGGGCTTTGCCAACCGATGACATCACCCTCGATCTAAGTGTGACCCATACCCAGGAAGACGAGGGTGGGGACATCAGCATCCCGTCAGGGGTGGTCGACCTGGACACCCAGTCGATTTTTGGCATTGGGGCGCATGATGCCGTTGACTCAGGTCAGGGATTTTACCCCGAAAACAAAACCCGCATCGATCGCGATACCCGCGAACTCAATGAAAAAGAGTTCACAGTCGTCAATGCACGATTGACTTGGGAACTGGAGAACATGACATTCAAGTCAATTACAGGTTGGCTTGATAGCTCTTTCGACCGTGTTGCTGACCTCGATGGCATTCCATTTACCTTTGGCCCCTTGCCGCTTCGCCGGGTGAATGACTACGCTGGCGACTCGATCAGCCAGGAATTTCGCTTGCAGTCCGCCGGTGAAGATACCGTCGACTGGACAGCAGGTCTCTATTACGTAAAAGATGAGTTGGATCGCAATAATCAGATCCAGATTTTGCCGAAAGACGACCCTAATGCCGCAGTGCCACTGGGATTTATCAACAGCAATATACAGGAGTTCGATTACGAGAGCTCGGCAGTATTCGGCGAAATGGTATGGCACTTGAATGACCAGTTTGACCTGACCCTGGGTGGACGTTATTCCCGGGATAAAGTCACTGCCAGCGAAATTGATCTTGTCGCCAGGCCTGTACCGGTAAAAGATACTGTGGAGTTTAGCGACTTTTCTCCGCGGGTAGTGCTGCGCTATATACCCACTGATGATCTCACCCTCTATGGCAGCGTTTCCAAGGGCTATAAAGCGGGTGGAACAGACGTGACAGGTGGCTCCAGGACCGAGGGGGCAGAATTTGATCCCGAAGAGCTCATTAACTACGAATTAGGTTTTAAGAGTTCTCTCCTGGATGGTCGTGTGAATCTGTCGGGCGCCATATTTGCGCTGAGATGGGATGACTTCCAGGTACAGACCAGTCGTCTGGAAGATCCGACTGATATCGGCTCGGATATTTCAACTACGCAAAATGCCAATGAAGCCAGTGCTGAAGGTATAGAGCTGGAAATGCTGGCACTGTTGACGGAAGGGCTAACCTGGTCGGTGGGCCTTGGCTATATCGACGCACAGTTTGATGACTATCAGGATGCTGTATTGAAAGGCGAGACCAACGGCTTGCCCAATGTGGTCGATGTATCTGGCCAGCCGTTGCCGCGCACGCCGGAATGGACATTCAACACAGCCCTGGAGTATCGCTTCAACGTCGGTGGAATGGACCCCTATGTGCGTGCCCAGTGGGCCTATACCGACGAAACGGTTAGTGATATTGAGGGGGTTGGCTCGTTGGTTGGTCAGACAGTCAATGGCGATCCGTTCAACCTGCCGGAATTTCCCTATCAAATTGACAGCTATGATGTGCTCAACTTGAGCGCTGGCCTGGAGACGGATAGCTACCGCGTGTCGGCATTTGTCAAAAATGCGCTGGATGAAGACTACTATACAGGTACCGCGGATAATTTCGGTGCCGCAGGTATCCGGCTTCGTCCTCACTACCGGGAATTTGGTGTGAAGTTTACCTACATCTATTTTTAGGTAAGTTTGTAACAGCGTCGTAATTGACAACTTGTTTGTCTTGTTAGCGGGTGGCCAATGGTCACCCGCAGTTTTTTGGGGATTTAATTTTTAGGAATAGTGCTATTTGATGGTGTAAGCTCTAAGTAAGTTTTCCTGTATGAAGCGGGCGAAAATCAATATTGTGACAGTGAGTGATAAACTGATGAAGCCATTGATGGTTATCACCGGTGCAGCCAGTGGCTTGGGTGCCGAACTGACGAAGCAGGCATTGATTGCTGGTTACCATGTCCTGGCGATTGTGCGCAATAAAAGCAGCTTTAAAAATTCCACTGCTTCTGAGAATAGCGCACTGCACATTTTGCAGCTTGACTTAAATCGCCATGATTGTGGTGAAGTGCTGCAGGAGAAGCTTGCTGTCATGCTCAATGATGGTTTTAGCTTGAAAGCGCTTATCTTTAATGCCGGAGAGCACCATTGTTCAACAATAGAAGAACATCCTTTGGAAGATGCAAAGCGTCTGTTCGATACTAATTTCTTTTCCGTCTTGCGATGCTTGCAGGAAGTTCTCCCTCTTATACGGGAGCGGGGAGAGGCGCAAATCTGGGCAACCAGCTCTCTGTCGGCACATATGGGCCTGCCCTCCGATGGGCTTTACGCAGCAAGTAAGGCGGCGCTGGAGAGATTGTTCGAAAGCCTGCGCTTGGAGTTGGAGCCATTTGGTATCGACGTTGGATTGCTGGTACCCAGTACATTTGAATCCCGCCTGATGCGACAGGAGCAGGTAGTCTCGGAGAATTCATCCTGCGACCAAGCCCAGCGGACAGGTAGCACGTCAACGCCAGGAAAATCTGTAACGATTCTGGCTTCCAGGTTTCTGGAAATTTTAAAAGGGACGCCAGAAAGTTTTCGCTATCCTGGAGACAGTAAGGCCGAAGCTATTTTGGATCAGCTTTACGTAGATTTTGGAATTCAAAGACTGGGTCTGGCAAAACAGTGGTCAGATCGCAACTAAGAATATTAAGAACTGTTATAAATGCAACTTATTGAAACATACTTTTTATTAATCTAAATATACTGGTTCAGTAATTCCAGGCTATTGCAGCAACTCTGGGAGATTCGGACGAAAAACTTTGCCAATTTTAACCAGTTTGTCACCGGCCAGCCTGATTCGTTCCTTGTCTTGTGCGACTACCTTGTCCTTATTTACCAAAAAAGATTTGTGTACCTGAATAAACCGGTCTTTGGGCAAGGTTTCGACAAAGTGTTTAAGGGTTGCGGCAGTAAGCAGGCAGGAATCTTCCAGCCAGACCTTGACGTAATTGCCATAGGCTTCAAAGCACTGCACCTTGTCCAGATCAATTTTTCGATGCTCCCTATCCACCCGAATCACAATATGGCCCGGCACCACAGGTACTACCGTTTCTCCAGCGCGGCTTCGAACCTTATCCAGCGCCTGGGCAAAGCGCTCGGCGCTGATGGGTTTCAGCAGGTAGTCGGTCACATCCAATTCAAAGGCTTCCAGCGCATGCTCCTGGTAGGCAGTGCACAGAACCACCTGCGGCCGGCCAAGCATTACTCTCAGCATATCCAGGCCCGAGAGCACCGGCATATGAATATCCAACAGGATCAAATCCACCGGCTGCCTGGCCAGAAAAGCCAGGGCCTCGGCGGCGTTATAGCACTGCCTTACTATCTGGATATCGGCGTGGGCGCGGCTATGGTGTAGCAGCACTTCATGGGCCAGGGGTTCATCATCAATAATCAGGGTGTTCACAGTTGTAGCCTGAGTCGGGCATGCCAGTGCTGCTCTTGCGCTTGGCTCAGCAGGGCAAAGCGCTGCGGGTAACTTAATTGCAGGCGGCGTTTCAGGTTTACCAAACCCATACCATCCGGCACCTCATTGGCAGGCCGTCGGGGCAGGCTGTTATTACATTCAAACTCCAGTTCAGCATCCTGTATCCGCAGGGAGAGCCGGATATGGCACTCGTCCTGGCTGACCTCCGCTCCGTGTTTAAAGGCATTTTCCACCAGCATAATCAGCAGCAGAGGGGCAATCTGCCACTTGCCATCAGGTACCCGAAAATCCGTTTCGATCCGACAGCGACGCCCTGTCCGCACTTGCTGTAATTCCAGGTAGTTTTGCAGGTAGGCCAGGTCATCCTCCAGCGGTACTCTGGGTTTTTGTCCCTGGTAAACCACATAGCGCAGCAGGTCAGACAGTTTCAATACCAAAGGCGCGGCCTGGCCTGATTGTGCCAGGCACAGGGCATAGAGGCCGTTCAGGGTATTAAACAAAAAATGCGGGTTAACCTGCTGCTGCAGTACTTTAAGCTCGGCCTGGGCCTGTTCCCGGGTGAGTTCAGCCAGGTCATGGGCGCTCTGCTGGCGTTCAAAGGCCAGAATCAAGGGCATGCTGATGGCCCAGATGATGGTCGCCACAAGCAGATTCAGGGTATCGAAGGGGTTATGGTTTTCCGAGGGCAACAGGCTCAGTCCGGCAATATTCAAGGGTAACTGTAATAGCAGGGCGCCGAACAACGGATAAGACAGTAGCAACCAGCCGGCACTGCACAGCAAAAACAAATAGACACCCCGGCCTGCCAACACCTTTCGGATCAGCAAATAGCGATTGACCCAGTAGTAGGCGAATACCACCAGCGCCATCAGAGAAAACTGCCACAGGTAATACAAGGTAAGTGGCCATTGTTTGAGCATCTGACCAATATCCAATCTGGGTTCCAATGGCTGGTTGTGCATGGGGTCAGGGTTATATACAAAGATACCGCTCATCAGTATGACCCAACCACCGAGACACAGCAGCAGGGCCGCATCCAGCGACAGTAGATAGCACCACCAGGATGGCCTGCTACGGGCGCCCGGTAAGTGCTGGTAGGCCTGGTGCAACCAATACATCAGCGACAGCCCCGCCGCCAAGCCCCAAAAGGGTACACCCAGCATCAATTCCCTATTGTCCAGCAGCCTTTCCTGTAGCGCCAGGCTGCAGGCCGGATAGGCGATAAACCCCAATGTCCAGCACAGGTAACGCCGCCAGCCAGATAAAGACGGTAGCAGAAACTGCGCTATCAACAGCGGCAGGCTTTCCACCAGCAGTTGCAGTGCCGGCAACCAATAGAGCGCCCAAATCCCGTGAACGTCGAAGTCGTGGCTTTGGGTTTGCGGTACATCATTGTGCAGGCGGATTACGGTTTCCGCCAATACCGCCACCAATACCGGCAACAGTGGCAATAGGGCTTGTGGGTTCGGGGGGGAAGTGACCAATCTCGCCATGCTGGGGAAACCTGCTCGCAAAGCGCAAATGCCAATTGTTGGCTAGCTGCCAGGGTCTGTCAGCCAAATCATGACAAACCTATCCATTTTACTGATAAACGACAATTTACCCCACTGAATTCATTATGTCATAAAAACCATCTGCTTCGTCATCAAAGCCTTTATGCCCTATACAGCCGTAGTTAGCCTGATAAAAAACCACGGGATGCCCCAATGCTACAGCTCCACAATATCAACAAAACCTACCGGGATGGCACCCGGGCCCTTAAAGACATCTCGCTGCAGTTGGGCACGGGCATGCTGGGCCTGCTAGGTCCTAACGGTGCGGGCAAGTCCAGCCTGATGCGCACTATTGCCACCATACAGGCGCCGGACAGCGGCCGTATCCTGTTTGAAGGGCGGGATATGGTTCAAGAGCCGCATCGGCTACGCAGCCGGCTGGGTTATCTGCCCCAGCACTTTGGTGTCTACCCACATATTTCCTGCTACGCCCTGCTTGAGCATCTGGCAATACTGAAGGGCTTGCAGGACAAACCGCAGCGCCGCCGGCAGATTGATCAGGTATTGGCGCTGACCAACCTCACCGGACAGGCAACCCGGCAGTCAAGCCATTTTTCCGGTGGACAGCTGCAGCGCTTTGGAGTAGCCCAGGCCCTGCTAGGCAACCCGCAGATTCTGATTCTCGATGAACCCACCGCCGGGCTGGACCCGGCCGAACGGCTGCGCCTGCACCAGCTATTACACGATATTGCCCGAACACGCCTGGTGCTGCTCTCCACCCATATTGTTGAGGATATTGAGCATTTGGCCGGGCACACCGCCCTATTGATCGACGGTGCAATTGTTGCCTGCGGTCATACCCGCGCCTTATTCAGTTGCCTGGACGGAAAGATTTGGCAGGGTCCGGCCAAAAACCCGTTACCCGACAATACACAACTGCTCGGCCAGCGCCTGCACTATGGCAAGCCGATGGTGCGTCTCTTCAGCCAACAGTGCCCGGCTGCGGAATTTGAACCCGTTACACCCAGTCTGCAGGACAGCTATTTTCTGGCCCTGCAAAAACACACAGGGGCAATCGCCTGATGGTTGGCGCGCGCATTTTTAATGAGGTGCAACTCATCCTGCGCCAACCGCTTTGCTGGATACTGGCACCATTGGCGGGTCTGTTCGGTTTTTTTGTCGGCCGGGGCATCCATATTCGTCAGGCAGAGTTGTTCAATGACCCGCATCTGTTCCATCTTGTGGGTGCCTTGTGCCTGATGGCACTGCCCTGGGCAAGCTGTCTGCTGGCCGGATTTGCCCTGTATCGCGCCACTGGCCATAAGATGCACGAGTTAACCCTGGCGGCCCCACTATCCCAGGCCAGGCAGCAGGCCATTCAGGCCACCGGCCTCTGCCTGGTGCTGATCCTGCTCGGTGTACTGGCGGCACTTGGTGTGCTAGCTGGCCTGGTCAGCAGTGCCGAAAAGCTACCGGATACGCTTGGCTTGCTGACTGCAGCTTTAAAATTACAGGGCTTGCAACTGTTAGTCGGTATACCGGCAATATTGCTTTTTGTGTCGACCTTCTGGCTCCTGCGTAACCTGAGTCCATCGCCACTGCTGGTTTATATGGGCGGTTTTTTGTGGTTTATCAGTTATATCCTGCTGGCCAGTGCCAGCGGCTCACCGCTAATGGCGAGTTCCCAAACACCCGCACCCTGGTTGTTAAGCGTAATGGGATACCTGGATTGGCTTGGTCTTACAGCACTAATGGCCAAACAGCCTGATGTACTCCTGCTCAGTGTAAACAGGATACTGATTTGCCTTACTGCCTTCACAATGGCCTTTATCGCGTTTCACCTGGCCGGGCATTGTTTCGCGTATCGGGCAAAATCCTCAGCACAGCGTTTAAGCCAGCCGCGCGGACAAACTCCAGCCCTGTTCGCCTTTACTGCGGTTAAACCGCGGGGTCTTGTACAGTTTTCAGCCCTGGTGCGCATGCAGTGTGCGCAAGTTTTTCAATCCCCGGTGGTGTGGTTGCTGGGCCTGATCTGGTGTTGTGTGGTCATTGGCGAAACTTATCCGTCTTTCAACCATGCAGAACCAGGTGCACAGTTGGCTGGGCGGAGCTTGGACGCCATCAACCGCACTATGTGGGATTTGGTACCGCTGGCTGGCTCAATGCTGCTGCTGTATTTCAGTGATTGGCTGACCCGGCGCGATCAACGGCTGAATATCGCGGGTATTGTTGATGCCCTGCCATTCTTCCCATCCGCTGCGCTACTGGCCAGAGTGATCAGCCTGCTGGTCCTGCTCCTGGCATTGTTGCTGCTGGCCGCCATGGCATCCACAGTGTGCCAGTGGCTGAAACAGAGCCCTATAGAGCTGGGTGACTATGGGCATTTTATCCTCTACTCGGGACTGCCGCTGGCAGCACTGGGAACCGTGTTTCTGGCCATTCAGGCAATTGTACGCAATCGCCTTGCTGCACTGGTACTCTGTTGTCTGCTGTTGATCCTGCGCTTTACCCCCCTTGCCGTCTTGCTGGGTATACATCACCCCTTGCTGCGCCCGTTTGCTACACCGCTGATGGCTGCGGATGGGTATATCGGCTATAGCGCTAATCTGGACGGTTTCCGGGCCTTTACCCTCTTCTGGTGCCTGCTGGCCACACTGCTGCTGTTCACCGTCATTCTGGCAAATTCTCGGGGCCGAAAAACCGGTATGCACTGGCGAAACATTTCGCCCTTGCTGGGTTTTGCTGCGCTGGCCGGCTTGCTGGTGCAGCAAGGGATAGGCATCCAGACCGGGCTGGATGCCAACGGTCGCAATTTGGACCCGGACAGCCGCGCAGCTTTGCTGGCTGATTATGAAAAGGGCTATCGGTCTTTTGCCGAGCTGCCGATGCCGGTCATTGCCAAGGTCAGCACCCGGGTGGATTTCTTTCCCAGGCAACGCCAGGTACGGGTGAATGGACACTATCAGCTGCAAAACCCCCACTCCCAGGCAGTGCAAACCCTGCTGGTGGGTGAGCACTGGCAAACCCCACTGAGCCATATCAGCCTGAATGCAGAAGCCGAAGTGGAATACAACCGCAAGCTGGGCCAGCGGGTGTATCAATTGGCAACGCCACTGTTCCCGGGGCAATCCCTGAGGCTGGATTTCAGCCTGGTGCTGGTCCAAAACGGTTATCAGCCGCTGCCCGCGCATAAGATACTCACCGAGAACTTCAGCTATCTGCGCGCTGTTCCCTACTTTCCAACTATTGGTTATCAGTCAATACGCGAACTTGACAACGAGAACCTGCGCCGACAATTTGAGCTGCCGGAAAAACCGCAGCAGTCTGTGGAACAGGCACTGACCTCAAGGGATAAAAGTAGAGATGGCTACGACTGGTCGCAAATGGATACACAAATCTCTACCCCAATCGGCTATCAGAGTTTTACTCAGGGCGAGTTGGTGAAAAGCTGGCAGCAGGATAAGCGCCAGTTCCGTCACTTTGTCACCCGGCAGCCGGTACGTAATCTGCAGGGTTTTATTGCGGCACCCGTGCAACTGAGTAGCCGCCGCTTGGGCACGACAACTCTACAGGTAGCTTATTTGCCGCAACATCGGACCAATGTGGAAATGACGCTGGATGCCATGGCGCAAACAGTCAGTTTTTTATCTTCACATATCGGTCCCTATAACGGCCATACCCTGACCCTGGTGGAAAAACCCGACATCGGCCCCACTGGCTATGCTCTGCCGCAATTGATGCTAATTAGCAGCCGGGTCGGCTTTCGCAGCCTGCAGAATGCAAAATTGCCCTTCAGCCAGGCCTATCGGCGCGCCGTACATGAAACTGCGCATCAATGGTTCGGTCATTGGTTTGGCAATGGTATTGCGAAAGACAGCGCCTTCCTGGTGGAGTCCCTGGCCAAATACATAGAACTGGTGATGCTGGAGCATTACCGGGGCAGAGCTGCCATGCGGGCGCTGATTGCCTATGAACGCGCGCGTTATGAAATGGCCGAAGGCCATAACCGCCAAGCTTTGCTCAGCCTGGTCAGCGCCGAGTCCCCCCATGACCAGTATTCCCGCGCTACCCTGGCTTTTGCCCGGCTGCGCCAGGCAATAGGCGATACCCCTATCCTTGCCGCTCTTGGCGAGCTGAACAAAAAGCATGGCTATCCCGCCCCGCCGGCCAGCTCTGTGGATTTTGTCGATGCCCTTGTGCGCCAGGTACCTGCCCAGCGCGAATTGATCGAGACCCTGTTTATCCGCCCTGTACCTGTGGCCCAGTGGTTGGAGGATCTAAAAACAGAATAACCCCAAAGTTGCCGACTGTATGGGGTTAGCTCCTATCAGTGGTCATTTGACTTCTATAAAGGGAAATAGATAAGTCAGTTATTTGCTCTCTCAAGTAAAGCCTTTTTATCCATATCGCTCGAATACCATCGATGCCGTAGAAAGCACCTGCAATTTGGCCACAGATAGCTGCAGTCGTATCGGCGTCATCTCCAAGATTTGCGGCGGCCAGTACAGCTTTGTCATAGCAGGCTGTTGAAATTCGCAGAATTTCGACAGCCTGGTACCGGAATATGGATGTTCCGGCAAAATCGATGACGCCTAAGTCGTTGATTTTGGAAGAAAAGTAAAAATCACATTTTTCGCTTTTCGTGTTTTGAAACAGGCAGGATGCCTTTTTCAACAACCTGATAGGAGTCCGTTGTAGCGAAACACTATTGTTAGGTTTTGAATCTATTGTGTGTCTCTTCCTTCCTTTATGTTCTTCCTGTTACCTTGGGCCTTCAATATTTCTGGCGAAGAAGTGGCTCTGGCCATCAGCTTTCACCCGGTAGAGTTTGGCGGGGCGGTTGCTGCCTGTTTTGACATTTCCGGTTTCCTCCAAAATATCTGCATCCAGGATGCGTCGCCGAAAAGATTTTTTCTCAACGCTATTTCCCAGCACTATCTCAAAGGTCTGCTGCAGTTCAGTTAGCGTGAACTCACGGGGCAGTAAATTAACGGGCAGCGATGTGTACTGCACTTTGCTTGTTAGGCGCCCATGGCAACTTTTCAGTATCTCCGCATGATCAAAAGCCAGGTCAAAATGCTGTTCTGCTTTCTCCACCGGGACCCAGGCCACTTCTTCGGAGCTGCCGTCCCTGCTAAGCCTGATTTCCTCACTGGCAATCAAGGCCAGATAGGCCACCGTCACAGACCAGCCCCTCGGATCCCTGTCACGGCTACCAAAGCTCTCTACCTGTTCCAGGTAGGGGGTATCGACACCGGTTTTCTCCAGTAACTTGCGGCGGGCGGTATCCGCCAGTGTCCTGTCTCGCTTGAGGTCGATAAATCCCCCGGGTAGTGCCCAGAAGCCCAAAGCGGGGTGTTGCGCCCGCTTTACCAGCAGGACCTGCAGTTTGCTATCTCTAACCGTAAAGATTGCCATGTCGACGGAGGTGAGGGGTACATCAAAGTCATGGATATTGTAATCAGTCAAAAATGCCTTTTCTGACAGTTTTCGGGCCATTTGGGTTACCAGTGGACAGTTAGAGTCTATAAGCCACTATGTTAGTGTCATAACGACACTAAGAAAAGGGGCCAGAATATATGCTTATGAATTTTTTCAATCCGGAGGGTTGACATATAAGTGGCACTGAGCCACTATCTCCTCAAGCTAACCGCAGAGGTGGGAATCACCCGGTTAGCTACAGCCAGCCAGTTCGCGCTGGCATGCGTACCGGCCCGGATAGACTGGGCTGTGTTCCGGTCCTTCCTTCAGGAGAAATCTCCAGGTAGAGAAGGGGTAATAGCAGCAAGGGGTTTGCTGACATGACTAATAGCAACAACAAGCTATTCGATTTTCTGGTCTTTATCGGCCGTTTCCAGCCATTCCATCGGGGACATCTCGCCGTTGTCGAGGCAGGCTTGGCGCGGGCAGAGCAAATGATCATCCTGTGTGGCTCCGCCCACCAACCCAGGTCGGTCCGCAACCCTTGGACCGTGGCTGAACGTGAAGCCATGATCCGCGGCGCTGTGCGGGAAGAGGATAACTCCCGCATCCATATCGCCCCTTTGATGGATATTGTTTACAACGACGAGTCCTGGGTAAAAAATGTTCAGGCAACCATCAATGGTATGGTCACTGCGCACCACCGCGTGCCCCATCGCCGGCCCAAACTCGGGCTCATTGGCCACAGTAAGGATCACAGCGCCTACTACCTCAATTTATTCCCCCAGTGGGGGGCGGTGGAAGTAGAGAATTTCAAAGGGATCAGTGCCACACCTATCCGCGAGTCCATCTTCGCCCAGGGCAGTAACTACATCGCCGGGGATGCCGTGAATGTGTTACCAGCTAATGTACAGCGGGAAATGGCGGCCTTCTGTGAAACCCCCGCCTTCGCTGCGGTGAAAGGTGAACAGGAGTTTGTCGCAAAGTACAGGCGGGCCTGGGAGGCAGCTCCGTATGAACCGACGTTCGTCACCGTCGATGCAGTCGTGGTCCAGAGTGGCCATGTTTTGATGGTGGAGCGCAAGGCGCGACCCGGTAAAGGCTTATTGGCCCTACCCGGTGGTTTTGTCGACCAGGGAGAGAAGCTGGTGGATGCCTGCCTGAGGGAGTTGCGCGAAGAGACCCGTTTAAAGGTGCCGGCGCCAGTGCTCAAAGGCTCTATCAAGGGCCGACAGGTTTTTGATGATCCGCACCGCTCGGCCCGGGGCAGAACCATCACCCACGCTTTTTATATCGAACTCCAGCCCAACAAGGAGCTGCCTAAAGTGAAGGGCGGAGATGATGCCAAAGATGCCATGTGGGTACCGCTGGCCGACCTGGACCCCAGCCAGATCTTTGAGGATCACTACTTCATTATTCAGGAACTGACCGGAATGTAAAACAAAGCCCTCCCTTTCATAAGGGTTTGTGAGGGCAATAACCAGGAGAAGGGAAAGACCCGACTCCCTTATCGATGACAGGAGGATTTCCGTCATGACCATTGCAAATCGCAACTTCATTTTAAATGCGGATTCTTATAAGGCATCTCACTACCTCCAATATCCACCCGGTACCAGCCAGGTCTCCAGTTATATAGAGGCGCGCGGTGGGGAGTTCAAACAAGCGGTTTTTTTTGGGCTGCAGATGTTCATCAAGGAATATCTGGCGAGGCCCATCACCGGTGGTGATATCGACGAGGCCAAGACGGTGTTCGAAGCCCACGGTGTACCCTTCAATGAAAAAGGCTGGCGCTACATTCTGGAGGCCCACAAGGGGTATCTGCCTATAGAGATCCAGGCGATTCCGGAGGGCACCCTGGTACCCGTAGGGAGCGCTATGGTACAGGTGACCAACACGGACCCCAACTGTGCCTGGTTAACCAGTTATGTGGAGACGGCGCTGCTTAGAGCCGTATGGTATCCCACTACAGTCGCCACCGTTTCCTGGCATTGTCGTCAAGTCATCCAGCGCTATATGCAGGAAACCTGCGATGACATCGAAGGTATCGGCTTCAAGCTACACGACTTTGGCGCCCGTGGTGCTACCACGGAAGAAGCTGCAGCACTCGGCGGAGCGGCACATCTGGTGAACTTCCAGGGTACCGATACCCTGAGCGGTATCATGGCGGCGAGACGCTACTATGGTGCAGATATGGCGGGGTTTTCTATCCCCGCCGCCGAGCACAGCACCATAACCGCTTGGGGACGGGAAAATGAGGCCGCAGCCTACGCCAACATGCTGCAGCAGTTCGCGGGTCCCGGAAAGTTGGTGGCTGTAGTGAGTGATTCTTACGATCTGTGGAATGCCATCGACAATATCTGGGGCGATGAACTGAGGGGGAAAGTCGAGGCTAGCGGTGGCACTCTGGTAGTCCGCCCCGATAGCGGTGACCCCGTCACTATTGTGACCGAGACCATAGAACGGCTGATGAACAAGTTCGGCTACAAAGTGAATGGCAAAGGCTACCGGGTATTGCCCGACTACATAAGGGTGATCCAGGGTGACGGTATTTCCCAGAGAACCATTGAAGCCATTCTCGAGGCGATGAAGCAGCGCAAACAAAGTGCCGACAATATCGCCTTTGGCATGGGGGGAGAGTTGCTGCAGAAAGTCAACCGCGACACCATGAAGTTCGCTATGAAAGCCTCTGCAGCCAAAGTCGGGGAAAGCTGGCGAGAGGTTTACAAAGACCCCGTTACCGACCGCGGCAAGCGCTCTAAAAAAGGCCGGCTGGCAGTTATCAGGGATGGCAAGGGGGTGGTGAAAACCATAGGTGTACAGGATCTGGGACAACGGGTGAACCTGCTGCACAGTGTGTTCAAAAATGGCCGCTTGACCAGGGAGTTCAACTTCGACCAGGTGCGCATCAATGCGTTGCAGGGAGCGGTGGCCGAGGGGGAACAATTGGAAGCAGTGGTCTAAGCCGTTAAAACCAACAGGTGGTTGGGATAGACCCGACCCTCTCACACACAAGGGTGACCACAGTGGCACCTGCAACGGGCAAGGAGTTTGTCATGTTGAACATCAACTATATCAAGGTTGATCCCACAACCTTTCTTATCCAGTTCGTCAAGGGGCGAGCCAGGCGAAAAGGGAATGGCCTGGCCCTATGGTACTATGCGCCAAGCACCTCCCTGGTGGCAATTCCCTCCACAACAACCGATCTGCCATTTATTTTCAAGGAGATCACCAAGGACTTCCAGGAAATCACTGTACAGGGGCAGTTGGTATACCGTATCGCTGACCCGGAAAAAATAGCCGCTCTGATGAACTTCACTCTCAAGCCGCAGAGCAGTGGCAACCACTTGGCATACAGCACCGATGACCCGGAAAACCTGCGAAACCGCATCGCCAATCTGATACAGGTGGAAATGCGAAGTGCAATAGAGCAGCTACCCCTGCGGCAGGCACTGAATGCCTCCCAATCCCTGATGAAGGTGATAAAAGTAGAGCTGGCCAGATCGGAGGTGCTGGATACTCTGGGCGTTGAAGTGGTGGATCTGTCTATAGTGGCTATCAAACCGACCCCGGAAACCGCTCGCGCACTGGAAGCTGCCGTTCGGGAGCGGCTTCTGGAAGAGGCTGACGTGGCGATTTACCGACGCCGTAATGCCTCGATTGAGCAGGAAAAAATCGTAAAGGAGAACGAACTCAATAGCGAAATTGCTATTGAGGTCAAACAGCGGGAAATTGAAGAGACGCGACTGGCCGCCGAGCGCGCCATCCAGGAACAGCGCAATAAAATCCAGCGCGAGCAGCTGGACGCCAGTATGGATCGCGAGAGGGCCACTAAGGAAAATGACCGGAAGATTGCCTTTGAAATGGAAACAGCCAAAGGTGCCATCCAGGCGGAGCGTTTGCGTGCAGAGCGGATGCAGCGACAGCAGCGCAGCGAAATGGAAGGCGAACAGCTGGAGTCAGACGTGTTACTGGAGCGGCAGCGCAAAGATCTGGTAGAGTTGACGGTGCGAAACGAACGCATGCGGGCGGATGCCAAAGCCTACGATGTCGCAGCCACTATGGAGGCGCTGTCCAGGGTCGACCCCAAAGTGTTGGAGGCAATGACTATGGGTAATCTCGATCCGCGGCAGCTGATGGCGCAGGCCTTCAGGGAGCTGGCCGCTGGTGCTGATAAAATTGGCCAGCTCAATATCGCACCGGACCTGCTCCAGTCTATTGCGGGAAAACTACAGCCTGGTGCAGCCAAGGGCGGCAATAAACTGCCATAGGCCACATCAAACAGGACATTAGTCATGGGTGAGGATACCAAGGTTATTCTCGTTACCCGCCGCACACGGCTGGAGGCGTTGGTGGCGCAATACAATACTGAAGCGCAGGCAGAATTTGTGATTCAGAGCCGGGGTGGGGATTTTAATGACTATAAAGCAGAATTCACTGTCTACCAGCAGTCGGTCATGCAGGTGGAAGCGGAGCTTAGGGGCTTCGCCCGCTTGCATCGCATAGAGCGGGAATTCTTGCCAAACTTTATCTTTGGACCCAGGGATATTGTAGTGGTCGTAGGGCAGGATGGCCTGGTGGCTAATACGTTGAAGTACCTGAGTGGCCAGCCGGTGATTGCCATTAATCCGGACCCAGCGCGTTTTGACGGTGTGCTGCTGCCCTTCATGGTGGCGGACCTGAAGACGGTTTTTGCGGATGTCGTGCAGGGCAGTTACCTGTCAAAGCAGATCACCATGGCCAAGGCCAGAGTGAATGATGGGCAAGAGCTGATAGCCGTCAATGATTTCTTTATAGGTCCCCGCTACCAGATATCCGCCCGGTATGAAATTTCGGTGGATGTGCATACCGAGCAGCAGTCCTCCAGTGGTGTTATCGTTTCCACCGGTCTGGGCAGTAGCGGCTGGATGAAAAGTGTGGTAGCGGGTGCCGCAGGTGTCACTGGTTCTGAAGAGGGAAAAGTTCTCGAGCCTATGGAATGGAATTCCGACTATCTTAGGTTTGCGGTCCGGGAGCCTTTTCCCAGTAATACCACCGGAACGGAACTGGTGTTTGGGATTCTGGAAAAGCATGCGGAGCTGGAATTGTCGTCACTAATGGCTGAAAACGGTGTGATATTTAGCGACGGAATGGTGGAGGATGTCATAGCTTTCAATAGCGGCAGCAGAGTTGCTATTGGGGTGTCTGAGCATAAGGGATTGCTTGTGGTCTGAATGTCCACTTGTGGAGTTTTATAGATATTTTTTACGGGTGTAAATAATGTTTTCCATTGTAGTACGGATGCGCCGTTGGAGAAGGGCTCCCGGTTACCAAGCTTCGAAAAGCGCATAGGCCCAGTTACCAAAGAAGAAGTAGGAGTATGCTTACGAAAGAAGATCGGATGTTTTTTTAGATCTCTCTGTGCCGGTTTTCCCGTCACGTGGGGTGTTTACGCCCTGGGTATTCTCCTGCTGTAAGTGCTTATGGGGGAAAGCCCATATGCAACTGGAATCCGCATATCGAAACGGACTCCTTCGGCCAATGGCCGGTAACCTTCCTCGTCTTCCAAGACCTATTCATATGTTACCTATCCGTAGCCTAGGCCCGGTGGCCGGGGGAATCCCCGGGGCAGGAGCTTCCCGGCCTCGAGGTGCTATAGAGCCCAGCGCCTATGTGATTGTGAAGACGCCTGGCGTCAATGTGGTCACGATATTGCCGAAAAGTAGCCCGGCCTCTCGGTGAGCAATCCGATCCTGAATGTACCCGGCTCGCCGAAGCTGGAGACCCCTAATCCAGGGAGTGGTCACGGCAGCTAGTGTCTGTCACCAGATGGGGCTGGTGGCGTAGCAAAAGTCGTCTCCGGCAACGGCCGTTCGGCTTGATGGCCTGCAGATTCCACCGATGCGCCCCTTTGTTAACTGCTTCTTAACCGCCGCGACGATAGGCTGGCCCCCTGTTTCAGGAGTCCCGAATATGATCTATCGCCCATTGATACTCACAATGATATTACTGACATCAGGGCAGGTGTTTTCCCAGCCACCTCCCACTCCGGTCTTCGTTGCGGAAGTGAAGCGTGTCCAGTGGGTTGAGCCAATTGAAGCATTGGGGACCCTGCAAGCCGATGAGAATGTGATTATCACCTCGACGGTCACCGAAAAGGTGACCCGGATCAATTTCGACGACGGCGACCGGGTGGCCAGTGGTGACCTGCTGCTGGAAATGGATGCATCCGAAGAGCGGGCACTGCTGTCCGAGGAACGGTCGCGCCTCAGTGAAGCGGAGTTGCAGATCAGGCGGCTCAACCCGCTCATTGCCAAGGGGAGCGCCCCGGAATCGGCGCTGGATGAGCAGGTTCTCAAGAAGCAGACTGCCCAGGCGCGCATGGAAGCCATCCAGGCCCAGATACGTCAGCGGCAAATCCTGGCTCCCTTCGACGGGGTTATCGGTCAACGCAATATCAGCGTTGGCGCATTGGTTCAACCGGGGACTGTGGTTACCACCATCGATGATGACCTGACCATGAAGCTGGACTTTTCAGTGCCGGCGCGTTTTCTGTCGCTGCTGACCCCCCAATCCGAGGTTACAGGAACCACCGCCGCCTGGCCGAACGAGGTGTTCCGCGGAAGCCTGAGTAGTGTCAATAGCCGAATTGACCCGGTTACCCGATCCATCTCAGTCCGGGCGATATTGCCAAACCCCGACCACAAGCTGCGCCCGGGCCAGCTGATGCGGGTGCGTCTGCTGACGCCGGCCAGATCGGCGCTGATGATTCCGGAGGAAGCGCTGTTGAGTCGCGGCAAACAGGAGTTTGTCAGGCGTATCACCACTGAAGACAACCGCACAGTGGCCACACAAGTTGCAGTGACCATTGGTGCCCGTCGTCAGGGCGGCGTGGAGATTCTGGCGGGCCTGGCAGAGGGGGACCAGGTAGTGACTCACGGCAATGTCCGTCTCAGCCCCGGGGCCACAGTGGAAGTGAAGGCGGTACAGGCAGATGACAACCAATTGGTGGATCTGCTGGCACAGCCGCGCTCTGGGGAGCTGACGCCGTGATTTTGTCTGATATCTCCGTCAAGCGGCCTGTTTTTGCCAGTGTGCTGTCGATTCTGCTGGTGGCATTCGGGTTGGTGGCTTTTGAGCGGTTGTCCCTGCGTGAATATCCGCATATTGATCCGCCGGTTGTTACCATCGAGGTTAACTACCCGGGTGCGCCCGCCAATATTGTCGAGACCCGCATCACCGAGGTGGTGGAGGAACGTATAGCGGGTATAGAAGGTGTGCGGTTTATTGAATCCTCTTCCCAGGATGGCCGGTCCCGCATCACCCTGGAATTTTCCATCAACCGCGATATCGATGCGGCAGCTAATGACATACGGGACCAGATCTCCGGTATTGCCGATGACCTGCCGGTGGATGCCGATCCCCCGGAGGTACAGAAAGTCGACAGTAATGACGACGTGATCATCTGGCGGAATTTAACCAGTGACAGCATGACCGTACAGGAGCTGACCGATTACGCACAGCGCTTTCTGGTTGATCAGTATTCCACTGTGGATGGCGTTGCCCGGGTGCGTATCGGTGGTGGCCAGGATACCGCCATGCGCATCTGGCTGGACCGGGAGGCAATGGCGGCCCGCAACTTGAGTGTTGGCGACATCGAGGCGGCACTACGCGCCGAGAATGTGGAGTTGCCGGCGGGCAGACTGGAATCTGAAACGCGGATCTTTCGCGCCCGGGTTAACCGCCAGTTTATTGAACCGGAACATTTTGCCTCCCTGGTGGTTGGTCGGGGCGAAGATAATTATCTGATTCGCTTGGGTGATATTGCTGAAGTTGAACTGGGTGTGGTGGAGGACAGAACATTTTTCCGCGGTAATGGCGTGCCCATGGTGGGCATCGGGATTATCCGCCAGTCCACCGCGAATACCATAGAGGTGGTCGACGGCGTACTGGAATTGACCGAACGTCTCAACCATAGTCTTCCCGAAGGCATGTCGATCGAGGAAAGCTACAACGCGGCGGTGTTTATCGAGGCATCCATTCTCGAAGTGTATTTCACGCTCCTGATTGCCATCGCCTGTGTGGTTCTGGTTATCTACCTGTTTCTGGGCCGGGCCCGCGCCATGTTGATCCCCGCCGTGACGGTACCGGTTTCGCTGGTGGCAACCTTTATTGCCATGTATGCGTTTGGTTTTTCCCTGAATTTACTCACCCTCCTGGCACTGGTGTTGGCCATCGGCCTGGTGGTCGATGATGCCATTGTGATGCTGGAAAATATTGTCAGGCGCATGCAGGAATACGATGAGCCGCCATTGATTGCCGCCTACCGCGGCGCCAAGCAGGTGGGGTTTGTGGTGATCTCGACAACCGTAGTGCTGATAGCAGTCTTTGTGCCTATCACGTTTCTTGAAGGGGATATTGGCCGGCTGTTCACGCAGTTTGCACTGACCATCGCCGCCGCTGTCAGCCTGTCGTCTCTGGTGGCCCTGACACTTTGCCCCATGCTGGCTTCCAAACTCCTGAAATCTGGCCAGGATGACACCCAACCCAGCCGCTTGGTCAGGTGGGTGGACTCGGACTCAACCCGATTGCGCGATCGCTATATCAGCCTGTTGAAACTGGCGTTGCGACGACCACTGATCGTCTCCCTGGTGGTCGCCCTTGTGGCCGTGATTAGCTTTATGGCCTATCCGCGTATAGCCCAGGAATTCACCCCCTATGAAGATCGGGGGGCATTTTTCCTCATCGTGAATGGTCCCGAGGGTGCAAGCTATGCCTTTATGGAAGAGTATATGGATGAGATTGAACGCCGCTTGATACCCTTTGTCGACAATGGGGAAATCAATCGGTTGCTGGTCCGTACCCCCCGCTCATTTGGCAATATCGAAAACTTCAACTCCGGTTTTGCTATCGCCGTACTCAATGACTGGTCCGAGCGCCGCCCCGCCAAAGCGATTATGGCTGATGTAAGTGCTGCCCTGGCAGACCTTCCCGGAGTTCGCGCCTTCCCGGTGATGCGGCAGGGGCTGGGTGGCGGCGTCAGCAAGCCGGTACAGTTTGTTCTCGGGGGTAGTAATTATGATGACCTGGCCGAATGGGTCCAGATACTGCAAGAACAAATAGATGCCAATAATCCCGGCCTGAATGGTGTCGATACCGATTACAAAGATGTCCGGCCACAATTGGACTTCACGGTTGACTACGACCGGGCGGCGGACCTGGGGGTGAGCATCACGGAAGTGGGGCGCACCCTGGAAACCATGATGGGGGGGCGCAGGATCACAACCTACCTCAATGACGGTGAAGAATACGATGTGATCGTTGAAGGCATGCGCGACAACCAGCGGTCTCTGACCGACGTCAGCAATATCTACGTGCGTTCCAGCCGGTCTCCGCAGTTGATTCCCATCTCCAACCTGGTTGACATCCAGGAGTATGGTGCTGCCGAAACCTTGCCCCGTTTCAATCGAATTCGCTCCATTACCCTGGAGGCAAACCTGGGCGAAGGGTACAGCCTGGGGGAAGCCCTGAGTTATCTGCAACAATTAGTTCGCACCCATTTGCCGCCCGAGGCTATGATCGACTACAAAGGGCAGAGCCGGGATTTTATTGAGTCAGGGAGCTCGATTTTATTTGTCTTCCTGTTGGGGCTATTGGTGGTCTATCTGGTCCTGGCTGCTCAGTTCGAAAGCTTTATTCACCCTCTGGTTGTGATGATGACAGTGCCCTTAGCCTTGGCTGGCGGATTACTGGGGCTCTATTTCACCGACAACTCGCTGAATATTTACTCGCAGATCGGCCTGATTATGCTGGTGGGGCTGGCGGCCAAAAACAGCATCCTGATCGTGGAATTTGCCAACCAGCTGCGCGAGCAGGGCATGTCCTTTGATGCGGCCCTGATGGAAGCCTCATCAACCCGCTTTCGGCCTATCCTGATGACCGGACTGACGACCATTGCCGGTACAATTCCGCTGGTCCTCACCAGTGGCGCCGGTGCGGAAACCCGCATCGCCATTGGCACTGTCGTACTGGCGGGTGTAATGATGGCGACGGTGTTTACCCTGTTTATCGTTCCGGTTGCCTACCAGTTAATTGCCCGTAGAACCGGCTCGCCAGGCGCCATCTCCCGCGCCATTGCCGAAGCCGAATCACCGGCTGTCTGAAGCAGGGGTAAAAATGAAGGCGCGAGTACATGCGGTTTTATTCTGGCTGCTACCACTACTGGTCAGCTGTCGTGGCGTCCCTACGCATCCGATGCTGACGCCGTCGGAGGCGAGTCCGGTCACCGACTACAGCTCCTTTGAGCAATACGTTGCGAAAACCGAGCAGCTATTGACAAGGCACCGGTACTTTCTCACCAGTGATACACAGGCGGAGATCACCGCCAACCTGCCGTTCGAGCGTTCCGCGGGCAAGGACCTGAAACCCACAAGAGGCGTGCTGTTGATCCATGGGCTTGGGGATTCCCCCTGGTCATTTGTGGATATTGCCAAGTCTTTGAGCCGGCATGGTTTCCTGGTTCGCACCCTGTTGCTGTCCGGCCACGGAACCAGGCCCGCAGATATGCTTATCGCCGATCACGATAGCTGGCAACAGGAAGTCCATCGACAGGTTGCACTGCTAAAGGCCGATGTCGAGGAAGTATATCTGGGAGGATTTTCGACAGGTGGTAATCTGGCGTATCTTGAAGCGGCCGCAGATCCGGTGATCAAGGGGCTGATGTTGTTTTCACCGGGATTTGAATCCGGGCAGCCACTGGCAAGGTTTGCCCCGCTGCTCAGCCGCTTCACGCCCTGGCTGTTTGTGCCGGACCCCGATAGGCTCACAAACTATACGCGCTATGCCAGCATGCCCACCAACGGCTTTTCCCAGTACTACAAAACCAGTGCAAAAGCCATGTCGAGGCTCAGCAGGGAAAAATTCCGGCGGCCGGTATTTATCGCGCTGAGCGAACACGACAGTGTCCTGGACAGTGCAGAAATACACAGACTGTTTGTTAAAAACTTCACCCATCCGCAAAGCCGTCTTATATGGTTCGGCACCTCACCACCGGGCCTGGCAGATGAGCGCACTCTTTACCTCGACAGCAAGCTTCCGTCCCTGCGGATCAGCAACATGTCTCATATGGGTATTCTCTTTTCCCCGGATAACCCCTATTACGGTATCCATGGCAGTGAGCGTATTTGCCATAATGGGCAGGAGCTCGAAGACGCCAGTGACCATTGTCGTAGTGGTGGCGAAATCTGGTACAGCGCATGGGGCTATAATGAATCAGGCAAGGTCCATGCGCGTCTGACCTTCAACCCCTATTTCGGAGCTATGATGAAGGAAGTCAGGTCCACTTTTACTTTTTAGGCGCATAAAAATAGATTGATTTTCAAGCTTTAAGAGTGCAAAAGTCATCGAATATTCACTTGGGGCAGAGTAAGGCAGGGGGCCGGGCTGGCATTTATGCCCTTAGATTCAGCCCCGGGGAACCCGAAGTAAAAGAATTGAGATAGTAGGTGTCGGATAGCTATTGCACAGGAGTTCATCGATGACTGTTATTGTGGTTGAAGACGATCGTGCTTTGGCAAGTACTATCATAGATTATTTGGAAATCGAAAATATTGTCTGTGACTATGCCAGCGATGGCGTTAATGCCCTCAACCTGATTCGGGCGAACAGCTATCAGGTTATCGTTTTGGATATCAACCTGCCCCGTATAGATGGTCTGAACGTTTGCAAGCAATTGCGTGCCAGCGGCAATACCACCCCGATCATCATGCTAACAGCTAAAGACAAGCTGGATGACAAATTAAATGGTTTTCGCGTGGGAACTGACGATTACCTGGTCAAACCCTTTGCCATGGATGAACTGGTGGCCCGGATTCGTGCTTTGAGCGGCAGGTTGAGCGGGCAAACCACAAAGATATCCGTTGGGGACCTGACTCTGGATTTGGACCAGAATATTGCCAGCCGGGGGGATCGTATCCTAAAACTATCTCCGACCGCTTTTAGGCTGCTCGAAATATTGATGCGGGCAAGCCCCAGGGTGGTCAGCAAGCAGGTATTGATCAATTCTGTTTGGGGCGACGATTACACTGATGCCAACAATCTGAAAGTCCATATCCACCATATACGAAAACAGGTGGATCATCCGGAGCAAGTTCCGCTGGTTCACACAATCAAGTCATCCGGTTATGCAGTGAGGTCCGCCAATGAAAATTAGGACCCGCCTCAATGTTGTATTTACAGTTACCTGTATTCTCGCGTGCCTGGTCATGTCGCGAATATTCTTTGTGCTTATGTTCGATTATTTCAAAGAAGGTACCGGAACCGCTACCAAAACTTTTCTTGAGGATGCTGCCAGGCAGGATATATCTGGAAATACCACCCAGTTTGATATTTATATTCGAAAGAACTGGAGTGAATTTCCCGAAGACTTCAAGAAATATGCGAAAAAGCTTCCGTCAAAAGAGGGCGATATCGTCAAGTTTAAAGGCCATATGCCATTGCTTCATACACCCGATAAGCTTTATTATGTCCTGATGACGCGCAATAAAGCGGGGGATGAGGTCTACGTTGGTAAGCGGGTTGACTGGCACAAAACCGAAACTATGATCGGTAATTTCAGTGTGCATATTTACTGGAGGCTATTGCTGCTAAGTATATTTTTCTCAGCAATTTTTGCTGTTTTCCTGCTATTTATCCTTAGAACTATAGTATCTCCATTGGAGTCTCTTAAAGCCTGGGCTCAGGAAATTTCCAGTAAGAATATTGCAGGTAAAAATACATTTGAGCCAAAATTTCGCTACAAGGAGATTTCAGATATTGCTGAAATTATAACTGACAGCCTGGCAAGAAGGCAGGAGAGTATAGATAGGGAAAAAGAATTTCTCGAATTTTCCAGCCATGAACTGCGGTCACCCCTGGCCGTCATGAAGAGCAATGTGGATTTGTTGAAAAAACTTGACCTTCATTACCCGGACAAGGTTGATATTGCGGTAAGCCGTCTCGATTTTGCAACCACCACCATGTCTCGACTGGTGGATACTTTTCTCTGGCTCAGTCGCGGCGATAACCAGCCAGTTGCCTATGAAATCATAGATCTCGAGGAGCTGGTTACCCAGGTAGCTTCCGAAATGCAGTACCTGACAAAGGGGAAGCCGGTATCGATAGAAATTAACACCAGCCCCTATAAAACCTCGCTACCTCTAATGCCGTGTCTCATTTTGCTGAGAAATCTAATTGGCAATGCTTTTCAGCATGTTTATGAAGGCGCTATAGTTATCCATCAGGATGCCGATTCTATTAAAATAGTTAACAAGCATCATGCTGTAGACAGCGGTCATAATTCCGGATTCGGGTTGGGGCTGAGGTTGGTCGAAAAAATTTCGGCTCAATACAACTGGAAAGTGAAAATCGAGAAGTCAAAAGAGTATTTTCAGGTGGTGGTGAGATTTTCGTAATTGTTGTCCAAGCTTTTAAGGGGAAAGCGTCCGCGGGTAGGGCCCCTGGATTTGGAGTATAAATCTGGGAAGAATATGACTGACGGCCTCCACATAGGGATGCGGAGGCCGCTGCAAACTTTAGCCTAAAGCCTAATGTGGCACTTGTGAACTCAGCAGTGTCATGGCGAAACCAGCTGCCACTGGGATCGCTCTAGAGGGCTTTTATCACAATAATCCAGGTACAGGGCTCTCCATCTATCCCGGCTGCTCAATGTTTGAGCTGATTTGTCTCCAACGACAATACATAGATTTGATCCGCTGAGCTCCAGTTGTTTATTTTGCTTGAATGTGAATTTTTTGTGCATGGACGGACTGGCAAATACACCCCTTTCTTCACAGGGTTTTAGCATTAGACTGGTTCTCGGTAATAGCGTGCTTCCGGTCCCCATGGCGGTGACACAACGGTCAAAAGCGGTAAAGAACAACATACTGTCCGCATTGTGTTCAACCAGTCCGTCTGGTGCGGCGCCGGGCTTACAATTATGTGCCACAAGAGGCTTGTCCGCGCGGAAATTTCCTCTGACCCCCTGCACATCGAAACAGTATCCATCATTCGGGCGATCAAGCTTGTCAACCAGCTGCAAATACTTTGGCTCGTCGGCGTAAGAATGAGTCCAGCTAAAGACTAGAAATACTGCAGTTGAGGCGCAGGAAATAGCTTTATTAATCATCGATAAGTGAACTCCTTGGATGAATAAGTATTGAAGTGAAACTCTAGCACAGGCGGGTAGGCCTGAGAATAAACTTTCCAAAGTAAGACAGGCGGTTAAAAACAGTTTGTAGATTTTGGCGACAATTTAAGCTATTGATGCTGTGATTCCTGATTTTGTCGCGGCCTGTGAAGTCATAGACTTTTTTATTGCCGGGGAGTTCATAGTGAAGTCCCAATGGCTGGAGACTGATAAATAGGGCCTGAAGCTGTAATGGTGTCCTTACCAATCGAACTGGTGGCAGGGCTTTGGTTGGCGCAGTCCTGAGTTGAGTCTAATTTGAACCTGAACAGATGTATGTGGATGTGGTTTTGCTTATCGTTCAGTCGACAACGAAATTTGGTATCGAATGGATGCGCTGAGATTAGCTGTGAGAAACTCTTGTCGATTTGGATAGCTTCTCCGGTATTATCAATTGCCCGTGCGGGTTGTTGAGTTAAAGTAATCCCCCTATAACCGGTTCATAGGACTTCAGGAATCAGATTCAGATCGCCAAAGCATTACGGGATAAGCAGGTAGATGACAAAGGCCCTACCCGGTTTGGAACCCAGTTCTTTTCGGTCGCTATATTTCTGTGGGTACGGCTTGAGTTGGCGGCTTATAGGTCCTGAAATGGCTGGCTTGTACCAGTGTGGATATTGGGAAAAGCTGCAGGATGGTGAATGGGCGTCTAATCATGTATCTCTGGAAATTGATGAGAGATTTTGATTTTTCCTTAATCTCTGATCACAGGGCATGAATTTTTATTGGATAATAGTGAATACCAGGATTTTGTATTTATTCAACGGTTTGCGTACAAACTGTGCAATATGTGCAGCCCTGTCGCAATTCAAATCCTGCCACCTTATGAGTATTAATATATCCACAATAATTTGTTATTGGTGAGTTCATAAAAACTCTGTAGAATCCCGGTCATATACATAACAAGAATAACAGTCATATGGACCAGCCTTCTTTCAGTATCAACCCCAAGGGTTTGGAGTGTTTCCGCTCTATCATGGCGACGGGCAGTGCCACTGCTGCCGCCCGGCACCTGGGCCTGACTCAACCCGGCGTCAGTCGCCTGTTGGGTGTGTTGGAATCCTATCTGGGTTTTGAGCTCTTCTATCGGGAAAAAGGCCGGTTGATTCCGACAGAAGAGGCGTTGACGCTGCACCCGGAGGTGGAGTTGGCGCTGGACAGCCTCGAGCGGGTCACCAGGCTGGCGCAGGGTCTGAAGGATTCAGATATGGGAGCCCTGCGAATCGTCGCTCCGCCCAGTGTCGCTGAGGGTATGTTGTCGGATTTGGTCAGTCGCTTTCTGGTGGCCTATCCCAGTGTACAGATCAGCCTGGATTCCCATAGCGTGGATACTGCCACCAAGATGGTGGCTCTGCGCGCGGTGGACTGCGGTTTTCTCAAGCTGCCCGTCGATTACCCAGGCCTCAGTGCCCACTCCCTGTTCGTCGCTAATACGGTTTGTGCCCTCGGCGGTGACCACCCGCTGGCGCAAAAGGATAAGATAAGTGCCCAGGACCTGCAGGAGGAACCGCTGATTCTGATGGGTAAGGGGCGGCATTCCCGGGTGCAGATAGAAAAGGCCTTTCACAGCGCGGGTGTAAAAATGCGTGTGCAGGTGGAGACGCATACCATCGCTGGTGCCTGCGCTTTCGCCCGGCGTGAGACCGGTATCGCTCTGGTCAATGGGGTGCTGGCCCGGCAATATGCCGGCGGTTCCCTGGTGTTTCGCTCCTTCGTGCCCGAGATAGCACAAGAATACGCTTTTGTGACCTCGGCCCATGCACCCATGACGCGAATCACTCGAACCTTTTTCGGTTTTTGCAAAGAGTATTTTACCGGTGAAAGTGGGGGCGGACAGGGCCTTCATGTTGTTTAAAGAGCGGTACAGCGGCGTTGTGGAGCGGTGTGCCTGGGGCGGTTTAAGCTGGTTGCAGTGTGTGTCCGGCCTGGCCCCTTAGATATCTCCCCGACCCCGGTGGCATTGAGGTGAGGGGTTCCCTAATTGTCGCACGGCAGTTGTGGTATTTTCCCAGCCGCTGAATAACTACTTATGCGTGCGGAGCAGACCGGGGGTGAAAGCGCTCCAGGGGGCGCTGGTGATTACGGCGCGCAATAGAGTTGATAAAGAGTCTGCAGCAGTGCCAGCACCCGCCGATCGCGGATTCGGTAGTAGATGTGTTTTCCCTCACGGCGGGTGGCCACCAGTCCTTCCCGGCGCAATATGCCCAGTTGTTGTGACAGGCTGGGCTGGTGGATATCCAGTTGCTCCTCCAGCTCGCTTACGCATAGTTCTTCGTGACTGAGCTGACACAGCAGTAACAACCTGTCCCGGTGGGCCAGAGAGCGTAGCATGGTTGCCGCCTCGGCCGCTGAGGCGCGTATTTTTTCCACTCGGATGCTGGAGGTCTTGGGCATATCCGGGCTCTTTGCCGCCTGAATTCCAAAAACAAATTCTATTTGTAAACATAATACAGAATAATATATTGTTGCCAAGCTTACGGAAGTTAAGAGACAGGTATATGTCGATAAGAAAAACCGGGCCCCTGGTTGAGCCCTTTTTGGATAAAGCTTCAGAGACCTGGAGTTACGTGGTGTACGACCGCCCCGGAGGCTCCGCCGCAATAATAGACCCGGTGCTGGATTTCGACGTCCCCTCCGGCCGCACGGGAACCGCCAATGCCCAGCGACTGGTGGATTATGTGCGTGCGCAGCAGCTCAGCCTGGATTGGATTCTGGAGACCCATGCCCACGCGGACCACCTGTCCGCGGCACCATTCATTCGTGAACAACTGGGCGGCAGGGTGGGCGTCGGTGAACATATCCGCGATGTACAGAAAATCTTCTGCGATGTTTTCAATCTGGAAAGGGAGTTTCTGGTGGATGGCAGTCAGTTTGATCACCTGTTTGCCGATGGGGATAGTTTTACACTGGGCGATCTGCAGGGGCGGGTCATCTACTCACCGGGCCATACCCCGGCAGACATGGCGTGGCTGATCGGCGACGCGCTGTTTGTCGGCGATACCCTGTTTATGCCCGACGTCGGCAGCGCCCGCTGCGATTTTCCCGGCGGCGACGCGACCCAGCTCTACCGTTCGGTGCGACATCTACTGGAGCTGCCGGAAGACACCCGCATGTTTATGTGCCACGACTATCCTCCGCAGGGTCGCGATAGGCACTGCTGTGAAACCACCGTGGGTGAGCAGAAGCGCAGTAACATCCATATGCGGGCGGGTATCAGCGAGGCGGAGTTTGTGGCCATGCGCCAACAGCGCGATGCCACATTGGAGGTGCCGCGGCTGATTCTGCCTTCCATCCAGGTGAATATCCGGGCCGGCCAAATGCCGCCGGCGGAGGACAACGGCACTGTGTACCTGAAGATTCCCGTGGACAAATTGTAAGGAATGTCCCTCGGCCCCTGGACCGGTGGAAATATGGCCTATGGATAAATTCGCCCCAATCCCCGCTGCGGGTAAGCGGATAGGTATAGTCCGCAGCGGTGGCAGTCTCTCATGCCGCTTCTGCAAGGCCGCGAGGCATCGTCAGAGCACGGAACGAAAGTACCCGGTTATACGGGGGGCAACTTGCAATTCCGGCAGTGGCTCGGATGCTTCGGACTCTTGATTGTTATGGGAAGATTCAAGAACTATCTGCCGATTTTCGGCTGGCTTAAAGACTACAATAGTGCCTCCTTGCGCAGCGATTTACTGGCGGCAATGATTGTCACCAGCATGCTGATTCCCCAGTCCCTGGCTTATGCCTTGCTGGCCGGCTTGCCTGCGGAAGTGGGGTTATATGCGAGTATCGCGCCCCTGGTCGCCTACGCTGTTTTCGGCAGCAGTCGTACCCTTTCGGTGGGACCGGTTGCCATAGCCTCGCTGATGAGTGCAGCGGCATTGGGGGAAGTGGCCCTGCAGGGCAGTGAAAGTTATCTGGCAGCGGCCGCCATGTTGGCACTGTTTTCCGGGTTGTTTCTGCTGTTACTGGGGTGGTTGCGCCTGGGTTTCCTGGCCAGCTTTTTGTCCCATCCGGTTATCTCGGGATTTATCACCGCTTCGGGAATACTCATCGCATTCAGCCAGCTCAAACACCTTCTGGGTATCGAGGCAGGCGGTCACAGCCTGCCGCAGTTGGTACAGTCGATGCTGACCGATCTGTCGCAATGGAGCCCCTATGCGCTTGGGCTGGGACTCGGAGTCGGCGCATTTCTGGTCTGGATGCGAAGCGGCGCCGTGAGCTTGCTGACGCGCCTATCCGTTCCGCGCCACCAAGCGGCACTGCTGGCAAAAGCGGCACCCCTGGTGGGCATTGTGGTCACTATACTGCTGACCCTGTGGTGGGACCTGGAGCAAAGACAGGTGGCACTGGTGGGGGCTATTCCTGCGGGTCTGCCATTGCTGTCGGTGCCGAACCTCAGCTGGTCGCTTGCACAGCAGCTGCTGCTGCCGGCATTGATGATATCCATTATTGGCTATGTGGAGTCGGTGTCGGTGGGTAAAACCCTGGCGGCAAAACGCCGACAAAAAATCGGATCTAACCAGGAGCTTATCGGCCTCGGCGCAGCCAACCTGGCCGCGGGGTTTTCCGGGGCCTTCCCCGTTTCCGGTGGTTTTGCCCGTTCAGTGGTTAACTTCGATGCCGGCGCAGTTACCCAAATGGCCAGTATTATTACCGCAGCTGGCATTGCCCTCGCTTCGGTTTTTCTCACACCTTACCTATACTACCTGCCCAAAGCGACACTGGCGGCAATCATTATGGTGGCCGTGCTGTCGCTGGTGGATTTTTCCATTTTAAAAAAAACCTGGCGGTTTTCCAGAAGCGATTTCTTTGCGGTACTCATCACCATTTTGGTCACCCTGATATTTGGAGTGGAGGCGGGCGTTTCTTGTGGCGTGATCGCTTCCATTGTGCTGTTCTTGTTACGCACTTCAAAGCCGCATATAGCAGAAGTAGGGCTGGTTGAAGGGACAGAGCATTTTCGCAACATAAAAAGGCATAAAGTGATCACTGATCCTCAACTCCTCAGCATTCGTGTGGACCAGAGTCTGATGTTTTCCAATGCCGGATTTCTCGAGGATCGCATTTACGCAGATCTGGCCGGCAACAGGCAGGTACGCCATGTGATCCTGATGTGCAGTGCAATTAACGAAATAGACTGGAGTGCCCTGGAAGTGCTAGAAGCAATCAATAGTCGCCTGGTAGAGCAGGGTATTGAGCTGCATCTGTCCGAAGTCAAGGGCCCGGTCATGGATTCTCTGGTGCGTACGGGATTTCTTGGGCACTTATCGGGAAAGATATTTTTAAGTCAGTACCAGGCATTTGAACAATTGCGCTATAGAAGCGACCGGCAGTTAGTGTCGGAGGTATAACCAGTCGCCTCTCAGTCTGATACACGGTTGTATTTCAAGGTGCAGCGCAAGCACATACAGCCGGGTGTGGCACATAGGAGCAGCTCCGGTAGCGTCTCTTCTTCGACAGCAGGCTTTGTCCTGCGGCTAATGCCGATCAGCTCTTAACGGCTGGGTGTGGCCCATTGCCGCGAATACTATTCACACTGTAGATTGATAGTACTCCTGCACAATTGGCCGGGGCGTTGCTGATTCAACTGTGCGGAAGGCAGAGGTTTTACGCAATTAGATGTGGAACCTTTAAAATCCCGACGGGTCTATTTAACAAATTGCCACCCTTCAATTGACCCTGGATACCTGGAAGTCCTCACATCGGGTGGCGCGGTTTATTTTTTGAGCAAAATGGCGCATGAAACCTGAAGTCTGTACACTGTTTTAAATAAAAGGACAGACTTCCTGGGCGCTGCTCAAACTGCAAAGGCTTTATGCAACCCCCCGAGCCGCTTCGTTAATGCATAAGAAGGAATTGTACCTTCAATAAGATTGCTCGGGCAAAGTCGGAGCATTTGGTTGAGAAACGCTATTTTGCCAAGTAATGACTTTCGCGATAGCTAAATTAATCGCCATAGCAATGAGTCGGTCATAATTATTATGGAAAGCCCGTAAGGATTCATAGATTCCCTCCCAGGAGCTAAACACAAGGTGTAATAAGGCACCGGTAAACAGTGGTGTGATTGCTGCTAAAGAAAGTGCTACGGCACCTATCATCCATTTTTTATGCTGTGCAATACGCCCTTTTTTAATATGCACAATGGCGACACAAAAAGCGGTGCAAATAGCGGTACTCATAATAAGCAAGGAAACAAAACGCCCACCCAGCTCATGTGGTGAAAGCATCAAATGCATCCAAACCCCTGACAAAGCCATAATACAGCCCGAGGTAACAGCCAGTCGTCCGCCTACTTTGTGCCATACCGACCGACGCACTCTAATTCGGGGTGAAAACTGCCAAGGCATAGTCAAAAAGAATAACACGCCAGCCGTTGCATGCGTTAGTATCGCCGCAGGTGTAGCAAAGTACTGTGCATTGATGACATCCGACACCCCCGCCACAGCGCCGCTGCCAAACAGGACCAAAGCTAGGATAACAATTGCAGGGATACCAGGTATGGCAGTTATCAATAATAACCCGGCCACCACGGGCCAGTTGAATGTAATAACCTGTTTAGTATGCCGAGTTTGTGCGGTCATTGTTTACTTTCTTTTCCGTTTGATAAAGCTTGAGCACAGTATTTCGCAAGCCTGAAAAGACATCGTCCAACCTTATTGGCAAGGACCATTTTCACCTGTCAGGCTGTTGAAATTCGAAGAATTTCGACGCCTGGTGCCGGAATATGGATGTTCCGGCAAAATCGACGACGCCTAAGTCGTTGATTTTGGGAGAAAAGTGAAAATCACATTTTTCGCTTTTCGTGTTTTGAAACAGGCAGGATGCCTTTTTCAACAACCTGCTAGATAGGCACTCAAGAAGCACAATAAATCAGCAACTTTCCGCGAAGCGGGCGGTATATTGCAAGCCACCAGAGGGAGATATGTTACAGCCCCATCAACCCCATCAACCCCATCAACCCCATCAACCCCATCTGCCCTTGATGGCGTTTCTCGCTTTCTTGATTCTTGATGTACTCTCGAATTAGCTGCTAATCTGGGCCAACTGTGCCAACGCAGTAGCCCCTGCCCCAGAAATGCCTGCCGGTGAAATTTCCCTTGACCTGCAAGTGCTCACGCAATATTAGAATCGCCGACTTGCCTTTAAGGAGCGCTACCGTATGAACCACACCGAACTTGGGAGGAATCCTCAACAATATGTGGATGCGCTCCTTCATTGCATAATCCTCGGCTAGGCCAATTACTGCTTGGCAGCAAAGATCACGGAATATGGCTCCGACCTGTCTTCTTAAAGTACCAAATATCATTTTTTTCGACACTTCTGGACAAATACTATGTGATACCTGCAATAATGCTTAACGTGGACTTGGATCTGCCTGTCTCTCATATGGCCAGCTAAAAGAACCTGCCGTTTAATGGGTGGCTATATCCTCTACCCTGTACGACTGAACGGCACAGCCGTGTCAAGCCTCACCGACAGAGGTGGTGGTTTCCTACGTATTAATCCAAGGTGTGGACTTGTAAAATGAGCTTACTTTAAATATAAAAACAAAACCAAGGAGCCAACTGATGAGTGACCAGCCGATTCTCTTTTCTCTCAATATTGCAACGCTTTGCATCATCCTTTTTAGCACTCATCAACTGGTTTTGCGTGCACATGGCAGGCAGATGTACTGGCCACTGGCGCTGTGCTTAATGTCTATTGGTATGGTCATTTGCCTGCCTTCAGTTCAGCGGCTGATACCTCAGTTTCAAGTGATCAGCTTGATACTTTCAATGCCCGCGCTACTGTTGATTGCCCCTTGCTTATGGCTCTATACCAATGGCCTGACCAGCCAGATACCATGGCAGCTTAAACTAAAGGACGGTATGCATTTAGCACCCGCAGCTTTTGGCTGTTTGATAGCTTTAGTCGCGCTTTGCTTGCCAGCACAGTACTTAAATGCAATATTAGTCACAGAAGAACACAGTGTTATTGAGCAAGCACCTGGCCTTTATCGCAATACCATCTATGGCTTGCTGATCTCAGCGTTTCTGATTGTATTAGGCTGGGTATTGCAGTCTGCTTGGTACGCCTGCAAAATCGTCTTTAGGCTAAGAGTTTATCGTGCTCAGCTTCAGGATGTATTTGCCTCCACCGAACAAAAAGAACTGCGTTGGTTAAACTGGCTATTGATAGTAGTGGGCGGAGTTTGGATGTTTACCGCGTTCAATTTGGTGCTCGACAACCTTTTCAGTCCAATGCACTTTGACGCTCGGCTTTATGCTTTGATGATTTTTATGGTGATCTATAGCCTCGCACTTTGGGGGCTAAGACAAAAACCAGGTTTTGCAGAGCTTTATGCCGCATCGCCCTCTGCCGGCAGCACATCTATCGAACTGAAATCCATCAGTGGAAGTTCAGATAACGGTGAGCAAAAATACCAGCGCAGTGCATTGAGTGCGAAGCAGGCGACCAAAATTGCGGAAAAAATAGAGCTTGCCATGAAGAGTGATAAACTCTACCTTGATGCAGCTTTATCACTCCCAAAACTGGCTGCACATATCCACACTTCACCAAACTATATATCACAAACGTTAAACGAAACATTGGACGTGCGTTTTTTCGATTACGTAAATCAATATCGAGTATCAGCGGCTAAGACACAGCTAAGAAAAACGGACTCCACGATACTCGAGGTGGCCATGGCAGTTGGTTTCAACTCAAAGTCGGCATTTTATACCGCGTTTAAGAAGTACGTCAAAATTACACCTAGCCAATATAAAAAGCAATATCACCCAGCCAATTAGTAAAGTAAGCGGATAGGTTTTATTTAAGCTAGTTTTTCTAAATTGTCTATCCCATTTTGGAAAATTGACGATTAAGATTGATTATTGATTAGGTATAAAAAAATAAATAGGCACTTCAATGCTTTGGCTTATACTATATTTAATTCCGGTGACTTAGCCTTGAAATACTGGGTATGTTTTTTTGTATCTAATGGAATTAAATGTTTAAAATCGACAAATTTCTTAATAGTTTGGATTGATTGAAAAAAACAGCCAAAAGTATGACGAGTCGAAAACTAGAATAGATTTGAAAAATTGTCCTTAGACAACACTATCTGGAGGGGCTACATCTGAAGAGGTTTATGTGCTGTCAAGACACAATGGGTATCAAGAATCCGTTAAAGAGGGCGAAAGCCACGCAGGTGGCGGTTAAAGGGTAAGCGTGGTCCGGGAACACTCGAAAAGGAGAAGCTGCTAACTGGGGGTGATCCAGAGAGGCAGTGCGGTTGTTATTCATATGCTTGAGAATGTTAAACAGGAGATCATTCGTCCAATTCTAGCAAAATATGCCGGAAAGAGAACAAGCGCCTATACAGATGAATATGATATTAATAACCGGGTCAATGCCTGGGAGTATAAGCGACTTTCAGTTTGTTATTCGGATGGTTGATATGCAAAGGATTATGGTGGCGATGGATTTAAGGGTAGAAAAAATCTTGCATTTTATTTGATTGCCAATTCTACAGCTTTATCCGCATGGATTTTCATTGTATCGTAAAGCGGAATGCGAGTGTGTTGTTGTTTAACTAGCAGTGCGATTTCAGTGCAGCCAAGAATCGCGGATTCCGCGCCTTTTAAATGTAAGTTATCAATTATCTGAAGATAAGATTGTCTGGATGAATCACTGATTTTCCCGAGGCATAGCTCTTTATAAATCACCTGATGAATGATCTCTTGTTCATGATTATCTGGTATAACGACGTTAATCCCATACTTTTCTGATAATCTGGTTTTAAAAAAATCTTGCGTCATAGTGAATTTGGTTCCAAGAAGACCGACTTGCCTGATTCCCTCAGAGATAAGTTTTTCGGCTGTTGCATCCGCGATATGGATGAGAGGAATAGAAATGGCAGATTGAACCTCCTCTGCCACCTTGTGCATAGTATTTGTGCAGATCAGAAGGAAGTCGGCTCCACCTGCCTGAACAGATTGCGCCGCCCTGGAAAGGATGTATGCAGTTTCTTTCCAGCAACCTTTGTGTTGCAGTTTTTCTATTTCATGAAAATCAACACTGTAGAGACAGATTTTTGCGGAGTGTAATCCACCTAGGGCTTGCTTTACGCCTTCGTTTATGGCTTTGTAATAGCTCAAAGTTGACTCCCAACTCATTCCCCCTAGCAGGCCAATTGTTTTCATTGCTCACCTAATGAATTCATATGTCAGATAAATTTCCTGGTTGTAGTTTATTCATTAGTCCCCTGGCTAACAGCTTGATATGTCTCTGGAATATAACGAAAATGTCCAGTAATTTCATAGGTAAAGAGCATGTCATCCAATACTGGACCTGCGCCAATGTTGTGAGCGACAAGAGGATTTCCGCTGTGTTTGGAAATTCTGTCTGTGATGATACCAATATGGGGTAAATTGCCTGGAAGCATCCAGGTAACGATATCCCCTGGAGTATAATCTGTGGGTAATTGGCTTATCTTCAATGTGATCCCCTGTCGGGAGAAAAATGACTGAAGGTTCGGTACCCGTCGATGATCTATATTGCGATCTGGCTTATTGAGCCCCCAAATTCGCTTCGAAGGATAGTCATTAAAATGAGCCGAAATATCCTCGTGGACAAGTTTTTGCAAATCGACGCCGACTGCACGATAAGATCGTATAACTACATCAGTGCAAACCCCAATATGGCTTGGTACATCGCCGTTAGGATAAGGGATTGAGTGGTAAGAGCCGTCATAGACAATTTGTTGAGTGGTCCGAAAGAGAGCTGCTTCGACCAGCTTGTCTTCAAAGCTGGCGTATGAATTTTGCGAAAACGCTAATATTATCAGAAGCAGGAATTTACGCATAAAGCCCCCTCTCTCAATATTTGTATAATAAATCTACAAAGTTTTTAAAATGGCAATGTTCAAATTAGAGTCACAATAGCTGTTTGCAATTTACCAGCTCATGACTTACATGGAAGATTAAATTTCTAAGTTTATAAGTCGGTTTAATGGGCGACGCGTCTATTTGCCGGTTTCCCAACTGTCAATCTATTATTGGTTTCTATATTTCCAAATAATTGATTAGTGCGTCAGGCAATGTATCCCGCCAATTCAAGTGGGAGTGCCCCTTTTGTACTCCCTGTAACTTAGCTTATATCCTTGATGGTTATGGATGGATTTACCATTAACGCTTTTCGCGGATTTCCTGAAAGAGAAAATAATCAACTAGCTAACAGGAGTTGGCACAAATGTCCCATATAGAAAGTGAGTTATTGTTACCAGTATTCCAAAAAATGGTACTGAATGTCACCCCCTGTATTTATTGGGTTTTTGGGGGGCGCTGTTCCTCTTGCAGGGGAACCGTGGCGATGATCGAAAATTCTTCTGGACTGGGGCTGGCTCAAAAAGGTATGTAGGAATCCAGTATCACCCAGCCTATCTTTTCGGGTGACTACTTGTGATTGGATGGGTAAGGGAGATGACCTGGATCTTTGTTGACCCTCGAAGTGTCATTGGGAAATTGGATCACAGGTTGCCCGGGACATGGTGGACAAGCCGGCAGGGTGCCGGGCTGTCCACCATGTCCCGGGGAGTCAGTCGGCCTCGGTAGTGGTGAATTCGTTACACACCACCACGTCCACGTCCAGGTTGCCGATGACGCGCTCCGCTGTGTTGCCGCGCAGGAGGGAGCCGGTGGCCCCGTACTGGTTGAGGGTGCCCATGACCACCACATCCGCATTGATTTCGCGGGCCACTTCGGCCACCACGTCGCTGGTGTAACCCTGTTTGACGTGGATGCGGTCAGTGGGGACACCGGTCTTTTGAGCCAGCTTTGCCAGGGCACCGCGATCCGGGTAGAGCATGGAGTCCAGGTAGGCATTGACCAGGTGTAGCTCGGCACCGTAGTTGGCGGCGATATAGCGCGCCCGCTCGCTGACCTGGCGGTTGAGCTGGCGCTGCTGGGTGGTCTGCGCCTGGTAGTTGACGGTGGCCAGTACCACCTGGCGCCGGTCCTTGGCACCGGGGCGGATCAATACCACCGGACACTTGGCCTGCTTGAGCACCTGCCACTTGGACTCGGCAAAGGTGAAGCGGCGACTGGCCTTGGCGTGTACCGGCAGGTAGATCATTTCGGCGTTGCAGCGCTTGGATTCCTGGATGATGGCGTCCTGCCAGTCACTGGACCAGCAAACGGTGATTTCGCACTCCAGCCCGGCGCTGGTGATGGGCTCGCGAATCTGCTCGCGAAACCAGGATTCATCGCGGAACAGATGGTCGTTGACGGCTCGGGTGTCGACGGCTTCGCCATCGACGGCCACAAATACGGCGAGGCGCGGTTGCGGGTCGCGCAGTTGTGAAGTGGCCAGGGCACGTTCCAGTGCAACATGCCGGTCATCATTGGGGTCGACGACGACGAATAAGGTGTGCTGCTGTTGCATTTTTTCTCCAAGTATCGCTGAAAATAGAGATCAGATGGCCATCCCTCCGGTGGGGCTCTTTGTCCCCGGAGCCGGTATTGGTATCGCGTGATTCGCAGTCCGGTAAGCCAATATAAACCCGGATAAATCCCGTGAAGCGAGGCATTTGTGTCTGGGCCTGCCGGGGATGGGCACTGGGTGGGTCTGTTTCACTGCCGGATGCAGAGTATCTCCGCCGGATGTTGTTACTTTATGGCGGGATGATAGCAGATCCCAGGGGAGGGGTCTTGAGGCAGGTCAACGGAAATGCGAACCGCGGCTGGCCGCGGTTCGCGGGCGATTGAGGGATTAGCGGCCGACCCGAAATATACGGTAGCCGAGAGGCGCCAGGTGGACTGTGACACTGCCCTCGCCGTTCTCCACCTTAAGCTCAGCGGTAGCGGTCTCATCGAGCTGGCCTGTCAGGGGATAGCTGCCATCCGCCAGTTGCCAGGCCTGGATCAACTGCGGGGGCAGGCGCAGAGCGATCCGGGTTCCCTGAGGGGCAAAATTGGCGATGACGATGAGGCGCTGGGCACCGGACCAGCGTGCGAAACTGTAGAGTTTTCCGGTGTAGTCGCTGTTGTGCTTGCGGTTGAATTGGTGCAGGTCCGCGAATTCCCCCCGCAGGGCCTCACTGTGGGTGGAAAATCTCAGCAGGCGGCGGTAGAAGTCCCGCAGGGCTCTCTCGTCACCGGTCAGCTGGCCGCCGTCAAAGCGGCCGTGGTTGTTCCAGCGACGGATGCTGGGTACCGAGCCGTAGTCAAAGATGGAGGTGCGGCCGGCCTTGCCGAAGCCGGCGTCCTCGCTGGCGGTCTCGCCCAATTCCTGGCCGAAATAGATCAGGGTGGGGGCGGGGGAAAGCGTGGCCGAGACCACCATTCCGGGCCTGCCCGCCGCGGCGCTGCCGGCGAAGTCCGCGCTGGCAATACGGTGCTCGTCGTGGTTTTCCAGGAAGTGCAGCATATGTGGGGCGATATCGGCCAGGCTGGCCTGGACCCGGGCGATGGCGTCGGTGCTGCCCCCGCCCTCCATCACCGCGCGGATTGCATCGTAGGTGCCGACCTTGTCGTAGAGGTAGTCCATTTTGCCCAGGTAAATGTAGTCCCGGTAGCGGTCGGGATTGTATATCTCCGCCAGCAGCAGTGCCTGGGGGTTGCGCATCTTGATGGCGGAGTTCAGGTAGCTCCAGAACTCCACCGGTACCATGCCGGACATGTCGAAGCGAAATCCATCCACACCGAAGTCGAGCCAGTAGAAGGCGATATCGCGGAATTTGTGCCAGGAGTCAGGCAGGTCCTTGTCCGCCCAAAAAGCCGCGTGTTCAGCGATTGTCTTGTCGCCGTAGTTGGGGGGGAGTTCGGGAAAATCCCTGCTGCCGTCCGGGCGCAGGCCAAAATTGACCTTGACCGTTTCATACCAGTCGTCGATACGCGGCTGTGCGGCCCGGGCGCCATTGCCGGTCCATTTGGCCGGGCTCTCCGCGAAGGCGCCGTCCACCAGTGGGTGCGGCTCGCCGTTGAGTGGTCGATAGTCCCCACTGTCGGGAACCCTGAAATCCTCGCCGGGGACATAATAAAAGTTGTTGTCGCGGGCATAGGTGACCGAGGTATCGTCATCCGCCCCGAAGTCGCGCACCCCCTGGGGTTTGTTCAGGGAGTGGTAGGCGCGGGCCACATGGTTGGGCACTATATCGATGATTACCCTTAGGCCGGCATTGTGGCTGCGTTCAACCAGTGCGCGAAATTCCCGCAGGCGTTGCGCCGGGTTGTCGGCCAGGTCGGGGTTCACACTGTAATAATCCCTGATGGCGTAAGGGGAGCCCGCCCGGCCCTTCACCACGTCCGGGTCGTCACTGTCGATGCCATAGGCGGTGTAGTCCCCCACCAGGGCGTGGTGCAATACCCCCGTGTACCAGATATGCGTAGCTCCCAGATCGCGAATTTCCGCCAGTGCCCCAGGGGTGAAATCACTGAACTTGCCGACGCCATTGTCCTGGATGGTGCCCCAGGGTTTGTTGGTGGCATTGGTATTGCCGAACAGGCGCGTCATCACCTGGTAAATCACCGGTTTTTCCACCGGCGCGCCTGCCGCAGCGGCCTGCCCGGTGTCCGGGTCCCCGCCGTCGCAACCCAGGGCGACCAGTGCCAAACCCGCGGTAAAAAGTTTTTTCAGCATTATATCCATGGCAGTAACGTCGTTGTTGTCATCAGTTGCAGTCGGACTTGGTGGCGTCTGTCAGAACTCCACTTTCAGGGTGCTTTGTGTTTGCTTCCAGTCGAACTTGATCCGCAGTTGCCGGGCTCGCCGGTCGAACCAGGCACCGGTGGTCGCTCGGGCAAATTCCTTTTCCCGCTGGAACAGTGTCAGTTGTCCACCGTTGGCGGTCACTTGCGCGGGCGCATCTGTCCAGTTGTGCAGATTCAGGCTTATCCGGCGTTGCTCAGGCTCCCCGGTGTAGCCAGCCCCCTCCCGGTGGAATAAAAACCGGATTCCGCTCTGCTCCCGGTTGGCGTCGAAGTGCAGTTTGCGATAGCGGCCGGCTGTAAAGGCATTGACGGTCTCGCCGTCGTCCTCGTAGATATAGCCACTGGAGCGCGGGGATGAGGGGTGGGCATAGTAATCCAGCGTGAGTTCCGCGCTGGAATAGTTCCCTGTGTTGGCCATGTCGGCCACGGTTGGGATAAAGGCGCCGGCGCGCACCAGCACCGGGATTGTCTCCAGGTCTACGGCGATAGAGGCGGTATCACCGGAATATTGATTGTCGTTCCAGTAATCGAACCAGACACCGCCGGGCAGCTTCACGTCCACTTTTCGGACGCCGGCGGCGGTGATCGGTGCCACCAGAAATTCGTCGCCCCACAGGTAGGCGTCATGGCGATCCATCAGCTGCGGCTTGTTTTCATCAGTGAAAAACAATGGGCGCATCAGCGGCATACCCGCCTGGCTGTTTTCGAATGCCAGGGTGTAGTTGTAGGGGAGCAGTCGGTAGCGCAGTTTGATAAATGCGCGGGTGATATCGCGGGTTTTGCGGTCGTGGAATACCGGTTCAGAGGCGATGTGTTCCTGCGCATGGGGGCGGTAGACGGGCTGAAAAACTCCGTATTGCAGCCAGCGGATATAAAGCTCCCGGTCAAATTTGTCGCCGCCGGCGAAGCCGCCCAGGTCCGAGTGGGTGTAGCCGAAACCCAGCAGACCCATGGACAATGCCAGTTCCACCTGGGGTTGCAGGCCGCCCCAGGAGCGCGCCACATCGCCGGTCCAGGGAATCATGCCGAAGCGCTGGGAGCCGGCAAAGCCGGCGCGCATCATAATAAAGGGGCGGCGTTGCGGGTAGGCAGCGGTTTGTCTTTCGTGTAGCAACTGCGCCCAGCGGTGGCCGTAGGCATTGTGTATTTCGTCGGCCATTCCGATGGCGTGCACCGTGTCCGATGGGTGCACTTCCGGCTCGCCGAGGTCGCCCCACCAGCCGCTGACGCCCTGTTGCAGCAGACCATCGTAGATATTCCAGAACCAGTCGCCGGCACGCTCGGAGAAAACGTCGATCAGTCCGGTGTTGCCAAAGTAGAAATCGAACCGCTTGGGCTGCCCGGCAAGGTTTTTTGCCAGTGCGCCGGCGGCCACCGCCTGGTCCCATCGTTCCGATGTGGAGAGTACAAATGGCTCGGTGACGAGAATGGTATGGATTCCGCGCCGATTGAAATCCGCTATCATTTCTTCGGGCTGTGGGAAGGCGTTTTTGTCCCAGGCCAGGTTGCCCATATGGCCCTGGATATCCGCGCCGAACCAATAGAGATCCAGTACCACCGCATCCAGGGGGAAATCCTCCGCGGCGAATTTATCCACCGTGGCCCTCACCTCCGCTTCGCTATGGTAGCCAAAGCGGGAAGCGAAATTGCCCAGCGCCCAGCGCGGCGGCAGTGGTTGCCTGCCGGTCACATCCACATAGTTTTCCATCAGTTGGGGATAGCTTTTGCCGGTGGCGATAATGTAGGAGGTGCGGCCGCCGACGGCCTCGAACTGCAACACATCGTCTTCGCTGGCACCGAGGTCGAGGTTGCCGGTGGCACTGTTGTCAAACAGCAATATATATTTGTTGCTGGACAGTATCGCGGGCAGGCCAAAATACATTTGTTCCGATTCGGTGCTGTAACCATAGTGTGCCCGGTTGTAGAGGGGCAGGCGTTTGCCGCGGCGGTCCATACCCAGTACCCGCTCGCCGCCACCGAGTAGCTTTTCACCTTCTTCCAGTGAAAAGCGGAAACCGCGCAGTGTCTGGTTGGCGAAAAATCCCGACTCCTCCTGAGTCAGCAGTTTGCTGCCGCGATAGTACTGGATTCTGAAAGGTTGTTTGTGAATAACGGCGCTGAGGCCGGCGAGGCTATAGGTGAGCTGGTCAGGTTGCTCACTCAGCTGGGCGGTGAGCGGCGCCCGCTGTCCTCCGGCGATGGCAAAAGAAGGTAGTTGCCGGACGCCCTCGCGCTGGTAGTGTACTTCCAGGGCGCTGTCGTTGAGGGGCCTGAGGCTGACGGTGGCATCGCTGAGTTGCACAATTAGTGCATCCCCGCTCAGCCGGTGGTGGAGGTAGTGGCGTTCGCCGGCATTCACCAGCCCCGCGATCAGCAGGGCCATTATTATTGTGCAGCTGCGTATTACACTTTTACCGGTCATCATCACCTCTTATTTAGGTCTTAGCGGTTGCTGTCCTCACAGCAACCCTTCAGGAAATTTATTACCTGCGCGCCCTTTGCTGCCTGGACAGTGGCTGGGGCGGCAGGGTATTGCCTGTAATTCAGCAGCGGTGCAATTGATCCGCCGGGAAAATCCTTGCAGGTTGCTGCATAATCTTTTCCTGGCTTTCCTCAATACGGGTTTGAGATGCATGTCCGCAAACCCTTTGCGATAAATCGAGCAGCTACACGCTTGATTTGCTGATCCTTACTTTGTTCCTGGATGGGCTGGGGGCTCAATAGATCTCAGCAACCAGAACGTCCCTGGCGGGCAGCTCCAGACGGGACAGGGGGTAAATGTTGCCGCTCACGATATCGCGGGCTCTCTTTTTCCCCGCGAGGACCTCGGAAAAACGATCGATATCCACTGTTGCCGGCTCGCTGCCTTTGTTCATGGCCACCATGACGATTTTTTCGTCGTCGTAGCGGAAATAAACGTAGGTATTGTCGTGGGGTGCAAACTGCATCAGGCGGCCCCGGTGAATGACCGGGTTGTCCCGCCGCCAGCGAAACAGAGTCCGGACAAAATCCTGGGCCTGTTTCCGTTTGTCGCTGAGCCCTTTGCCGGTAAAGGCATTGACGGCGTCCCCCTTCCAGCCGCCGGGGAAATCTCCGCGCACAACACCATCGTCGCGGTGCTTGGGGCTTTCCATCAGCACTTCGTCGCCGTAGAAGAACTGGGGTATGCCGCGCATGGTGGCGAGATAGGCGATCGCCATGCGATAGAGCCCCGGATCGTCGTCGAGTTGGCTGAAGAGGCGGCTGGTATCGTGGTTGCCGCCAAAGATCACCAAGCGCTGCGGGTTGGGGTATACGAAATCGTGGGCCAACCCCTGGTAAAGGGAGGTCAGTCCGCTGTTCCAGTTATCGTCCTGGGCCAACCCCTCGCGCAAGGCGTAATGCAGGGGGAAATCCATCATGCTTTTCACGCGGCCGCCGGTGACTTCGCCGTTTTCTTTTCGCTGCCAGCGGGCGATCAGAGGAGCGCTGCGGGTCCACTCCTCACCCACGATATTGAAGTTGGGGTACTCGCGGTGGACACGTTCGGCCCAGGACTGCAGAAAGTCCGGGTCCGGGTAGGTATAGGTGTCGGCGCGAATACCACTCAGGCCCGCAAACTCTATCCACCAAATGGTGTTCTGAATCAGGTAATTGGTCACCAGTGGGTGGCGCTGGTTCAGGTCGGGCATGGAATCCACGAACCAGCCGCGCAGAAACTGGCTCTTGTCGGTTTCGCTCACATAGGGATCTGCCAGTGCGATCAGGGCGTGGTTGGTGATGGTGATCTCATCCGCGCCCGTGCCGTTGAGCCAGTTCTGGTCCGGCAAGTCGTCCATCCACCAGTGCCCGTCGCCAATATGGTTGAGCACCATATCCTGGATAACGCCAATGCCCTTGGCGTTCGCAGCGGCGACAAACCGGCGAAAATCCTCGTTGGTACCAAAGCGCGGATCGATACGGTAGTAGTCTGTGGCGGAGTAGCCGTGGTAGGAGTATTCCCTCTGGTCGTTTTCCACCAGCGGATTGGGCCACAGGGCGGTAAAGCCCAGGTCGGCAATGTAGTCCAGGTGCCGCTGCATACCGGCGATATCGCCGCCGTGGCGGCCGCCGGGAGCCTGGCGGTTTGGGGCTTCCTGCATCCCGGGCACTGTGTCGTTATCCGGATTGCCGTTGGCAAAGCGGTCCGGCGTGATCAGGTAGATGGCGTCGCGACTGTCGAAGCCGCGGCGGCCGGCGGAGCCGGGCCCACGCTCGCGCAGGGAATAGGCGAAGCTGGCGGCGATCCGCTCACCGTCGAGCAGGGCTATGTCCACTGTGCCCGGCGCGGCCTGCGCGGAAATGGACAGGTTGATGAACAGGTAGTTGGGGTTGCCCAGGGTTTCCGAGCCCAGGAGGGTGACTCCCGGGTAGGACAGGCTGGGCTTCAGACCGGCCAGATTTTCTCCGTAAAGCAGCAACTGGAGCTGCGGCTCATGCATACCCGCCCACCAGAAGGGAGGCTCCACGCGCTCCAGCGGATCCGCCGGGCGGCCTATTGAAACCTGCGGCAGGCAGAGCAGCGCAACAGCCAGGCCCGAGAGCGCTTTTGTCATGGATTACCTCCAGGTGCCACCTCGGCACGAATTTATTCTTTTAAGCCGCCAATCCAACCGATGGTCCACACATCGTTTGGATTGACGCCCTTGAAAACCTGCGTAATTACGTAAAATCGCCCGCTTTTCAAGAGGTTGCGCCGGCCTCTGTCCGGCGACGACACATCCTCGTACCCCATTAACCCGGCAACTTATAGAGTCGCCGGGTTAATAACAGCCCATTGTTGCCCAGTGGCACAGCTTTTCACTCCCCCCCGGCACAGGGGGAGTCTTGGCGCATAAATCATCCACCACCCCCGGGGGGAGGATGTGTCGCTCGATTCGGGTACTTGAAACTGCCGCTGAGGTTCGCGGGGTGGTCGGCCGCGAGGGGCAATGCTGAGACACATAGTAATGGTGAGAAACCCTATGAATAGAATCTTTTGGACAGTGGCGCTGATGACTGTCAGCCTGGTCGCACAGGCGGAATGGTACCTGCGGGGCACACACAACAACTGGCAGGCCGACCCCATGCAGGATGTCGGTAGCAATACCGTCGTCGCCAACAGTGTGGTTTTTATGACCGCTGGGGAAATCAAGTTCGACCGCTGGGGGGACTGGAGCGAGAACTACGGCGCGAACCAACAGCAGAATGGCGCCAATATTCCAGTCGCTGCCGGCACCTGGGACATTTCCTTTTATACCGATACCAAGGATTACCGCATTGACCCGGCGAATCCGTCCGGTGGCGGTCTGCAATTGCATCTGCGCGGCACCCACAACGGCTGGGCAACCGGTGATCTGCTCAGTGACCTGGGTGGCGGTCAGTACGGGGCCTGTCGCAACTTCGTCGGTGGGGACGGAAACGGTGGCCCGCGTTTCAAGATTGACCCCAACGGTGGTTGGGGCGGTGACGAATTCCCGGCATCGGATGTGGCAGCGAGTGGCTGGACTGAAATAGTAGTGGACGGAAACAGCCTTTCGCTAGTTAGCGTAACCACCGACCTTGGCGAGAACTGCGGTATGACGGACTTCCGTTCGCGCAGTATGTATTTTGTGTTTGTGGATCGCTTCGCCAACGGTGATTCCACCAACGACAATGGCAACAATGCTGCCGCCACCTCGACAGTGAAGCAGAACGGTGGCTTGTCCGAGTGGAAGAAGTACTGGGGCGGCGATATCCAGGGGTTGATCGATAAGCTCGATTACCTGCAGGCCCTGGGTGTCTCGGCGATCTGGGTCACGCCCCTCAATAACAATATCGACAACTCCGGCAGCGATGGCGCCTACCATGGCTACTGGGGCCGCGACTTTTACGAAGTGGATGAACATTTGGGGGACTGGGCGCTGGTGGACCAACTGGATGCGGCGATGGAGGCGCGCGGCATGAAACTGGTGTTGGACATTGCCCTCAACCATTCCAACCAGGATGACCAGTACGAGTTCGGTGCCCTGTATAAAGAGGGCGTATTTGTTACTGATTATTTGCAGGATAATGGTACCTGGTATCACCGCAACGGCGCTATCGCCGACTGTGGCGACAGTGACCCGGCCACCCAGTGCCCCGGTGAATGGAACGACCCCTGGTCCTTCCGCAACAAGACTTTGTTCAACCTCACCGATTTCAACCATGGAGTGAGCGCAAACAGCACTGCGGACCAGTACCTGATCGATGCGGCGCTCAAGTGGATGTCCCACGGTGTCGACGCTTTTCGGATCGATGCGATCAAACATATAGAGCCGGGTTTTATCAATCGCTTTAGCGCAGCGGTACGGGCAGTGAATCCGGATGTATATATTTTTGGTGAATGGTATGGCGCCGGTGCCGGTGACAGCCTGTCGATGCAATTTCTCAACGAGGGTCGGGGTTCGGAGTTGCTGGACTTCCGCTTGCGCGACCATATAGAGAACGCAATCGCCGGTGACATCACCATGACCGCACTCAATGCCCATATCGAATCGCGCACCGGTGCCATGGGTGGTCGCGAGAGCTGGCAACCGATATTTCTCGACAATCACGATGCCACCCGCACCAGTGTCTATCTGCAGACCAGTGGTCCGGTGGACAATGGCCGCACCGGCAAGGGGTTTAGCAAGGCGCTGGCGGATGCGCGCCAGAATCTGGGTATGGCACTGGTGATGACACTGCCCGGCATCCCCACCGTTTACTACGGTAGCGAGCAGAACTCCACCTGGTTTACCGCCAATGGCGATGGCCAGATAGGGCACGACCCCTACAACCGCGAGGCCATGCCGTCGTTCAGCCAGACCACCACCGCATTTCAGCGGATCAAGGCGCTGGCAGAATTGCGTGCCCAGAGCCCGGCGCTGGCAAGGGGCAGTTATACCGAGCGCTGGATCAATAGCGATATCCTGGTATTCGAGCGCCAGGCCGCCGGTGATTCCGTAGTGGTGGCGGTCAATCGCGGGGGCAGCACCTCCATTACTGTCAGTGCCTTGGGACTGGCGGATGGACAGTACAATAGCTTAACCAGTGCCGATGTGGTGAATGTCAGCGGTGGCTCAGCGGTTCTGAACCTGGATGCCAACGAAGTGATAGTGTTGCACTGATAACCTGTTGTTGGGGAAAGCCAGGGAAGGCTTTTTCAATAACCCGGCCCTCCACCCCCGGTGGGGAGGAGGGCCGGGTTGTCCGCGCCTGCGACAATCCGGGCATAACCATAAGCGCGTGCAACAGATTCAGCGGTGATTGCTATGTCCGATCCGGTAGCCGGGGCCCCGGTCCAGCCCAAACTCCCCTTCTGGCAGGTGTGGAATGTAAGCCTAGGATTTCTCGGGGTGCAGTTCGGTTTTGCCCTGCAGAATGCCAACGCCAGCCGGATTCTGTCCGACCTGGGGGCGGACCTGCATTCGCTGTCGCTGTTCTGGATAGTGGCTCCATTGATGGGGCTGATTGTGCAGCCGATCGTAGGCTCCGCTTCCGACCGCACCTGGAACCGCTTTGGCCGCCGCAATCCCTATATACTGTTTGGCGCAGTCGCGGCGGCATTGGGGATGGCGTTTATGCCCAATGCTAGTATCGCAGTGGTCTTTATTGCGCCCATCCTTTTCGGTGGTGTGATGCTGGCGCTGATGGATGCGGCCTTTAATGTCACCATGCAACCCTTTCGCGCCCTGGTGTCCGATATGGTGCCCTCGCAGCAGCGCACCCTGGGCTATTCGGTCCAGTCCCTGCTGATCAATATCGGCGCTGTGCTGGGTTCCACGCTGCCCTTTATTCTCACCAATGTGGTGGGGCTGGAGAATACTGCGCGGGCCGGTGAAGTGGCGCCCTCGGTGATTTGGGCCTTCTATGTGGGCGCTACCGTGCTGCTGGGCAGTGTCCTGTGGACAGTGGTGCGCACCCGGGAATACCCACCCAAACAGTACAATGCTTACAAGGGCATCGATGAGGCACAGCTTGCCCGGGAGCTGGCGGAGCGCCAAACCCTGTGGCAACGGCTGCGGGGTTTCATGGGGTTGCTTTGGGATATGCCTAAAACCATGCGTCAACTGGCGCTGGTGCAATTCTTCTCCTGGTTCGCGCTGTTTATCATGTGGGTATACACCACCCCCGCTATTACTCAACATGTGTGGGGTGTGGAGGCCAAATGGTTCGATCACGATTATCTGGCCACTCTAGACCAGATCCCCGCCCATATCGCCGCGGCCAAAGGGGCAGCCGGTGACTGGGTGGGGATTATCTTTGCCGCCTACTCGCTGTTTGCAGCGGTTTTTTCTATCGCTCTGACCCGTATTGCCACTGCGCTGGGGCGCAGGGCGACCTACTCCCTGTCCCTGTTGCTGGGCGGCCTGGGGTATATCAGTTTCCTGCTGTTTCGGGGCGGTGAGGCGATCCAGGTCAACCTGCTGATTACCCAAGTGACTGTGCCCTCCGGTGCGCTGGGTCTGTTGCTGCCCATGGTGGGCGTGGGCATTGCCTGGGCGGCGATTCTGGCCATGCCCTACGCGATCCTGTCCGACGCCCTGCCCGCCAGTAAAACCGGTGTCTACATGGGCATCTTCAACTTCACCATCGCCGCGCCGCAGATTCTGTCGGCCCTGGTGGCGGGCCCGATACTGCACAGTGTGTTCGACAACCGGGCCATCTACATCATTGTTTTGGCCGGGGTATTTATGCTGTGTGGCTCTGTATCGGTGTGGTTTGTGCGGGAAACGGGCACTGCAGCGGGTGAAGTGGAGCCGGGGGCGGCCACTGCCTGACTGAAACCTCTTCCTAGACGTTGGCGCGGCGGTTTTGACAGAGGCGGGTGCCTCTTCATAGACTCGTTGGTTTGCTGACTGGCACCCGAATTTCCTATGTCTTTGTTAGAGTCCATCGATGCGGCACTGGCCGCCTTCGCCTCATTCGTCTGGGGCACGCCTCTGCTGGTACTGCTGGTGGGGGGCGGCCTGACACTGCTGCTGCTCTCCCGGGGCAGGCCCTACCGGCATCTCGGCCACAGTGTCGACTTGCTGCGGGGAAAATACGACCGCCCGGATGACCCCGGACAGGTACCGCACCGGCAGGCACTGTCCACCGCCCTGTCGGGCACCCTGGGCCTGGGCAATATCGCCGGTGTGGCGATAGCCATCAGTACCGGCGGCCCCGGCGCCATCTTCTGGATGTGGGTAACGGCGGTGGTGGGTGTGGCCACCAAGTTCTATACCGCGACGCTGGCGGTTATGTACCGCGGCCACGATGCCTCCGGCGAGCTGCAGGGCGGCCCCATGTACGTGATCCGCGAGGGACTGGGGCGGCGCTGGATGCCGCTGGCGCTGCTGTTTGCGGTGGCGGGCCTGTGCGGCATGCTGCCGGTTTTTCAGTCCAACCAGACGGCGCAGCTGCTGCGGGAATCCTTCGCGGTACCGCTGGGGATCGTGGGCGGGGATGGCTCACTGTGGTTCGACTTCGCCATAGGTCTGGTGCTGGCACTGGCGGCTGCCGTAGTGATTGCTGGCCGTATCCAGCGTATCGGCAAATTCGCCGAGCGACTGGTGCCGTCCATGGTGCTGTTCTACCTGGCGTTGACCGTCATCGTAATCGGCCACTTCTGGCGCGAGGTGCCGGCGGCTCTGGCAATGATCTTCGATGACGCTTTTTCCGGTCAGGCGGTGGCCGGTGGCACACTCGGTGCCGTGATTGCCACCGGTATCAGTCGCGGAGCCTTTTCCAACGAGGCGGGGATCGGCACTGAGTCGCTGGCGCACGGTGCGGCCAAGACCAGTGAGCCGGTGCGCGAGGGTGTGGTGGCCATGGTGGGGCCCATCATCGACACATTGGTGGTCTGTACCTGTACCGCCCTGGTGATTCTGCTCACCGGGGTATGGCAGCAGGGAGTGGGCATGGAGGGGATCTCATTGACCGCGGAAGCCTTTTCACAGGTCTTCGGCCAGTGGGGGCCGCTTTTGCTGTTGGCCATGGTGTTGCCTCTGGCGTTCAGCACCATCGTCACCTTTTGGTATTACGGTGTGAAGTGTTTTGTGTTTTTGTTTGGTACCCGCTTCCAGGCTTTCTACACTGCGCTCTATATCGTCTTGATCGTGATCGGCGCCGTGGCGTCCCTGAACTCGGTCAACAGCATCATTATCGGTATGTACGCGATTATGGCGATACCCACCATGACCTCTACGCTGCTGCTTGCGGGCAGGGTCAACCGCGCGGCGCACGATTATTTTACCCGTCACCAGTTGGAGGCCCCGCCGGTGGCGGCGAATTAAAGGACTCAGTACAGCAAGGCCGGGGTATACACCCCGGCCTTTTTGGTTGCGGAATCCGAATTGCCAGCCTTCATCAGGGCACCACGCTGACCTTGGTGCCCATGGGCGCATTGGCGAAGAAGACCTGCGCCATATGCCAGGGCAGCCGTATACAACCGTGGGAGGCGGGATAGCCGGGCACATAGCCAGCGTGCATGGTGATAGCGCCGTTGATACGCATCATGTAGTCCATGGAAGCACCGCGGAACACCGAGCCGGGAGGGCGTCGGTGGCGGCGTACGTCCACATTGCTGCGCAGCACATAGCCCCGCCGGCTCACATAGTGGCCGTAGAGGTTGGAGCGGTGGTTGAGTTTCTTTTCCGACACGCGAAAGCTGCCGGTGGGGGTGCGGTGGCCGGCCATACCGGTGGAGACCGGAGACATGCCCACCAGGCGGCCGCCCTTGTAGAAATAGGCCGCCTGCTCGCTCAGGTCGATACGGATGTGCGCCGCGCCGCCGCCCGCACCGTGGCGCCACCAGGACCGGGCCGTGTACCGGGAAGCACCCTGTTGCATATGGCGGGGGTTGCGGTAGGAGCGGTTATAGCGCCCACCGTAGTTGTTGGAGTTGCGATAGTAGCGGTGGCCGCGGTAGCCGCGGGGATTGCGGTAGGCACGGCCGTGGCGCGCATTCTGTTGGTTCAGTTGTCGGTAGTACTCGCGCACATAGGGCGGTGGGTTGTTGGGGTCGCGGTAATCCCGGCCTTGCGCTTCCGGCGTCATCAGGGATGTACCGCCGAGAAGCAGCAGCGCGACCAGTGAAGATCGGGTTAACAGTGATGAACGGCTTTGCATTGCGCACCTCTCTGTTGGGCAGAAACGGCGAGTTGCGAGCTGCAGCTTCGGCACGCGCCGTCGCGGGGCACAAAGTGACCCGGCGCCGGAGCGGCGTGGCAACAGGCATTGATTTCCCCAGTACAGCGCCGGTGTCTCCCGACTTGTGCCGCTGAATGGGCCCGCAGTGGTCGCGACCGCAACGGGTGCGAACGATGTTAGGGTGGCGCAAATTGCCCCATTACAACGAATGAGTATGAATGGCGCTGTGGATAGTCCGAAAGAGACGCTGGCGGATCCCAGGGGGAGCTGGAAAAGCGCTAATGCCATATCCGGGCTTGTCGAAAGTAGCCGTTGGGCGGTGGCAGGCGTAAGCCCTTGAAAAGCAAGCGATTCCGCGCACTTGCACAGATTTTTCAAGGGCGACAATCCAATGGATGAGAGATTGTCTATTGGCTTATGGGGCGGCGCAGTACCCGCGCGCCGGCCAGGGGCAGGTCCAGTTGGCCGGCACTGCAGCGGCCGGGCAGTATAGCGGGGGTGATGTCCTCAGCGTCGGCAAACCGGGCCGGCAGGGTCAGGGTTTCGTCGCCGGCGCCTAGGTTCAGGGCCACGAAAAATTCTTCGGTTTCAGCGCGGCGACAAAATAACAGCAGCGCGTCGCCGTCTTCGATGACTTCCTGTTCCGCCACCGCGAGCCCAGGCCACTGGCGATGCCAGTTGAGCAGGGCACGAAACTGGTTCAGCGTCGAGCCCGGGTCTTCTTCCTGAATACTCACCGCCTTGCCGCGATGCACCGGCGGAACCGGCAGCCAGGGCTTGACCCTGGAGAAGCCGGCGTTGATCTCGCCGTGGTCGACCCAGGGCATGGGGGTGCGGCAGCCGTCGCGGCCCTTGAACTCCGGCCACAGGCTGATGCCGTAGGGGTCGCGCAGATCCTCGAAGGCGATATCGGCCTCCTCCAGGCCGAGTTCCTCGCCCTGGTAGAGACACACGCTGCCGCGCAGGGTCAGTTGCATCAACAGGAACAGCGGCAACCGGGCCCTGGCCTGTTCGTTGCTGAAGCCTTTGTTCCAGCGGGTCATGGGGCGCGGTACATCGTGGTTGGCGATGGACCAGCAGGGCCAGCCCTGAGCGATTACGCGGCGGTTCTTGTGCAGGGTTTCGCGCAGAAAGTCGGCGTTGCAATCCTCCGCCAGCAGGTCGAAGGAATAGGCCATGTGCAGCCGCTTGCCACTGGTGTAGTCGGCCATGATCTCCTGGGTTTTGTCATCGCACACTTCACCCATGGCCACCGTGCCCGGATACTGCTCCAGCAGCTGGCGCACCCGTTGCAAAAACAAAAGGTTTTCCGGCTGCGACTTGTCGTAGACATGCCACTGGTAGCGGTAGGTGTTGACGGGCGGCAGCCCCCTCTCGTCCAGTGCTGGCGGTCGGGGGGGGTTGTCGGCCAGGGACTGGTGGTGGAAAGCGTGATTGATGGCGTCCAGGCGAAAGCCGTCCACACCCCGGTCGAGCCAGAACTTCAGGTCCGCCAGCAGCTGCGCCTGAACTGCCGGGTTGTGCAGGTTCAGGTCCGGTTGCTGTTCGAGGAAATTGGTCAGGTAGTACTGGCGGCGGCGACTGCACCAGCGCCAGGCAGTACCGCCAAAATTGGACATCCAGTTGTTTGGCACACTGCCGTCCGCTTTGGGGTCGGCCCAGACGTACCAGTCGGCGCGGGGGTTGTCTCGACTGGAGCGGCTCTCCCGGAACCAGGGGTGCTGATCGGAGGAGTGGCTGAGAATCTGGTCGATAATGACTTTGAGATGGCGCTGGTGGGCCGCCTCGATAAGGCGGTCGAAATCGTCCAGGTTGCCGAACAGCGGGTCCACGTCCCGGTAGTCGGATACGTCGTAACCGAAATCCGCCATGGGGGATTTAAAAAACGGCGATATCCAGATGGCATCGACCCCGAGAGACTGCACATAGTCGAGTTTCTGCGTTATACCGGCCAGATCCCCGATACCGTCGCCGTTGGCGTCGCAAAAGCTGCGCGGGTAGATCTGGTAGATAACACTGTTGCGCCACCATGCGGTGCTTTTACCACTCATGACTACTGCCCTAAGGATTGTCGCTTCCAGGATTGATTATGGCGCTACCCGCCGGGGCTGTGCCTCCTCCCCGGGTGGGGGAGGAGAGGACGTCAATCCAGGGGCCGGTCCTGGATCGAGCGCAGCATCTGTTCCGCCAGGGCTATGGCCTCCTGCCGGTCCTTGACGTCCAGCTTTTGGTAGAGGCTGCGAATGTGGGTCTTGATGGTGCTCGGTGCGACTTTGAAATGACGGGCGATGCGCTCGTTCGAGAGTCCGGAGTGAATGGCATTTAACACCTGCCACTCCCGCGGGGTCAGCGGGGAGTGGCGCAGAAAGTCGGGTATTGCGTCGCTGTCGAGTATCTCGCGGATAATGGTTTCATCCAGCTCGATGCGGATGCCGCCGTCCAGCTCCGGCTGCTGTTGCGCCAGGCGGATCAGCCCCTGGGCCTTGTCGCGCTGCGCATCGCTGAGATCCCGGTCCGGCAGTGCTTTCAGGATGACGATCAGCGGCTTGCCCAGCTGCAGGAAACTGGCGGTAAAGTCCCGCTCCACGGCGATGCCCAGCGCCTCGCGCATGGCGTCCAGAGCGTTGTCACGCTGCCCGCGCAGCCACAGTAGCTGCGCTTCCAGCACCAGGTTGCGCAAACTGTCCGTGACCAGCCCACACTCGCTCGCCATCTGCTGCAGGCGGCTCAGCAGCCGGTTGGCATCGGACCAGCGGTGGAGTTCGATCAGGGCGCGCACATGGTTGCGCCCGTGGCACTGTTCAAAGTGGTTGCTGGGGCGGTCGGACACCGGCTGCGCCTGCTCCAGCCAGGCGGCGATGTCGGCCTGCTGGCCCAGGGCGCGCCAGACGCGGATTCGCACGGCGTCCGCGTTGGCGACCCAGTCGCGATGATAGCGCTCGCCCGCCAGCAACCGGTCGATACGCGCCAGCCACTCCAGGGACTCGCCGCGCTCGCCCCGGGCAGCCGCCACCTTCAGCAGGGTGGTGTATTCCGGCAGCAGCCAGCGCTCCCCTACCTTGCGGTTGATCTGCATACCGCGGCGGGCGGAATTGGCGGCCGCGTCCAGGTCGCATCTCTCCCACTCCAGCAGGCTGCGTAGCCGGTAGATAAATTCCGAGATCGGCAGGCTGCCCAGCCGCTGGTCTTCCACCAGCTGGTGGGCGCGTCGCTGCAGTGCGGCGGCCTTTTTCCACAGGCCCTGGGCGATGGCGATCTCGGCCTGCTGGCAGATGGCCCAGGCGGCGCTGGGGTAATCCTGTTCCGCTACTGCCAGTGCCTCCACTTCGAGCAGGTGGGTGTTGGCGGTCTCCACCTCGCCCAGGCAAAAACCGGTTTCGCCGGTGACTAACAGGGCGGCGATACGCTCGCCGAGCTGCTCCGGCCGCAGCAACCCCAGGGCCTCCTGGGCGTATTCCTTTGCCTGCAGAGTCTGGCCGCGGGCCACGGCGGTCTGGGCGCGCATGGTGGCAAAGGCGCCCTCGAAGTCGCGCCACTGCCCGGGGTCCTCCCGCTGCAACCAGCTCTCGGCGGCGGCGAGGAATTTTTCGCACTGGGGGTATTCGAAATTGTCCCTGGCCATCTTGGCGGCCAGCAGGGTAAAGCGGGCGCTGCGCTGCAATTCGCCGGGCCCCAGCCAGCGCAGACAGTCGTTGAGCAGGCGTGTCTGCCCCTCGCGCAGAAACTGTTCGCCACGCTCGCTCAGGAGTCGCTGCAGTCGCTCGCCATCCTCCGCCGCGCGGGCGTGGCGCAGCGCTTCCAGGGGCTGGTGCAGCTGCAGCCAGGTGTCGCTGGCGCGGCGGTGCAGATCCTGCACGCGGCTCGCGTCGGTGAGCTGGCGCTGCAGGAAGCGGGCGAAGACCGGATGGTAGCGGAACCACTGGCGGCTGGAGTCCTGAGCCTGCAGAAAGAGACCCCGCTGAGCGGCCTGTTCCAGCAGCAGCTGTCCGCCGCTCTGGCCGCTGAGCGCCTGTGCCAATTCAGCGTTGATCCGGGTGAGAATCGAGGTACAGGCGAGCAGTTCGCGCAATTCCGGTTCGAGTCGTTCCAGCACTTCCTCGGCCAGGTAGTCGAGGATATGGCTATGCCCCTGTTCCAGCTCGCCCAGGTAGCGGTCCACCGCCTGGCGGTCGCGCACGGACAGGGCGAACAGCTGTACCGCCGGCGGCCAGCCCTCGCTCAATTGCAGCAGCTGTTCGACGCGATCGCTTTCCAGTGTGAATGGCAGGCGTTGCTGCAGCAGCTGTGCAATCTCCCCGCTGTTGAGCGCCAGTTCGGCGCTGTCCAGTTCCAGCAGGCGCCCCTGCACCCGCAGCGCGGCCAGGCCCAGCGGCGGCTGGCTGCGACTGGTGAGGGCGATGCCCACGCCGGCAGGGGCGTGTCGCAGCAGGAAGCGGGTGGCGCTGTGTACTTTGTCGTTGTCGATATGGTGATAATCGTCCAGCACTATGCGCAATTCACTGGGCAGGCTGCGCAGCTCCGCCAGCAGCTGGCTGATCATCAGCGCCGGGTCCGGACGCTGCTGTGCAGCGAGCAGGGCGTGGGTCTCGGGTACGCCATTGCCGGTGGCCCTGTGCACACTCTCCACCAGATAGCGGCAGAACTGGCCGGGGTCATTGTCGCTGGCATCCAGGGAGAACCAGGCGATCGGGGATTCCAGGCCCGCAGCCCAGGAGGAGATCAGCGTGGTTTTACCGTACCCGGCGGGTGCCGTGACTATCAGCAGCTGGTCAGCGGAGGTTTCCCTCAACCGCGACAGCAGGCGGGGTCTTTCCAGCGTGTGTTCGGGGCAGTCGGGGAGGCTGTATTTCGAGGTCAGTAACATCGCTCAGCGCGGATCGCTCGCATGGATTGAAGTGGTGGCCACATTATGCACCAAGAAACCGGTTTGGCTATTACTGCCGCCCACCCCGGGGTGCGTGACCGCTCGCTTTTCAACTGTCGGTCTAAGTGTTACTTTCACTCGATTCAGCGGTGCCGGCTTTCTAACAATAACGAAAGGCACTGAACGGTCTTCCTCAGTGCCACAATATCTATCAGGGGCGAATATGGCCGATATAGTCATCCTGGCGGCACAGGGTATGGGTGCGGTGGACGAGAACTTTGCCGAACCTCTGTTTACCGCACTGCGGCATGGTCTTGAGGATGAAGACTGGTCGCGCTTGTACTGCGGCAGCATTCTGTGCAAGGGACATCTGCAAAACAACATCGAGCGGGTGGGTGAGGTGATGCAAAAGCGCGATATGGATTTCATACGCGCGCGCAAATTCCTGCTCCACGGTATGGCCGAAAGCGCCGCGCAGCTGCAGGATATACAGCAGCGCGGCGGCAACTACGACAAGGGCCAGCAGGCGATCTACGCCGGTTTGGAGAAGGCCGCTGCCGCGGCGGGCGACCAGGCGCCGGTGATACTGCTGACCCATTCAGTGGGTTGCGTGAACCTGTCCAACTACCTCTGGGACGCACAGCGCCCCACCGTCAACCACGGCATCTGGCGCGACGGCGGCCCGCGGGGCGTGCACAAGGGGTCGGGGCGGGATCTGTTCCTGCGCTTCAAAACTCTCAGCCATTGGTACACCCTGGGGCCCACCAATCCGCTGTGGTGCGCGGGCCTGCCGCGGGACCAGATCCAGGCGGTCACTGCGGATACCCGCGGTTATCATTTCCGCTGGAAGAATTTCTATCACCCGGACGACCCCTTCGGCTGGCCGCTAAAGCCGTTGAGTCCGTCGTACAACCAGGCGGTTTATCGCGACTACGAGACCCGGCCCTTGTCCGATTGGAGCGGCGGCCACTGGGGGCCGCAATGGACAGCCCACGCTGGCTACTGGGACAGTGCACTGGTACAGCAGGCGCTGTTGGAGGACCTGCGCCAGTTGTTAAAGAAGGCCGGCGACAGCGGCCGCTCCTCGCGCAGGGCTGGCGTTGTGGAGGCGGTAGTATAATATTGTCGCGCATATTTTCCGGCTAGCAGGTTGCTGCAAGGCTTCCCTGGCTTTTAAGCCCGGATTTGCGGCCTATGTCCGCAAGCTCTCCACGACAAATCAAGCAGTTACAGGCTCTAGATGGCTCTTCAATTTCACACGGTTCCGGTTACCCCGTTTCAGCAGAACTGTACCCTGTTGTGGTGTGAGGACACCAAGCGCGCAGCGGTGGTGGACCCCGGCGGCGATGTCGAGCGAATTCTCGCCGCGGTGGCGGAGCGCGGACTGAAGCTGGAAAAAATTCTGCTCACACACGGCCACCTGGACCATGTGGGTGGCACAGTGGAACTGGTGAAACAGTTGCAATTGCCTGTGGAAGGGCCCCACAAGGAAGATGCTTTTTGGATCGAGCAGTTGCCTTTACAAGCACAGATGTTCGGATTTCCCGCAGTGGAGGCGTTTACACCGGACCGCTGGCTGCAACAGGGCGACACAGTGACCCTGGGGGACGAGACATTGGAGGTCCATCACTGCCCCGGCCATACCCCGGGGCATGTGGTTTTCTTTTACCCACCGGGCAAGCTGGCGCTGGTGGGGGACGTGTTGTTTGCCGGTTCCATCGGCCGCACGGATTTCCCCCGCGGTGACCAGGATACTCTGATCCGCTCCATTACCGAGCGGCTGTGGCCACTGGGGGATGCGGTGCGCTTTATTCCCGGCCACGGCCCCATGTCCACTTTTGGCCAGGAGCGTCGCAGCAACCCCTTCGTGGCGGACAAGCGCTTTGGCTGAGAAGGGTGATGGGTGCGGCGGCAACCACAAGGAACCCCTGTAGAAATGGCAATCTGGAAGAGTCGGGCATCCCTTGAGGAACTGAACCTGTTGGTCGCCGATGTGATGCCCGGCCTGCTGGGCATGGTATTTACCGAGTTGGGTGACGGACACCTCACGGCCACCATGCCGGTGGACCGGCGCACCCGTCAGCCCCAGGGGATTCTGCACGGTGGCGCCAGCGTGGTGTTGGCGGAAACCCTGGGCTCCGTTGCCGCCAACCTGGTGGTGGACGCCGCGAGCTTTTACTGCGTCGGTCAGGAAATCAATGCCAATCACCTGCGCCCAGTGGCGGAGGGATTGGTGACGGGCACGGCCAGGCCGGTGCACATAGGGCGCAGCAGCCAGGTGTGGGAGATTCACATCAGCGACCCCCGTGGAAAGCTTTGTTGTATCTCCCGCATCACCATGGCGGTGGTGGCCTACCAGCGGTGATGAGCGAAGCGCAGCGGTTTACGTTTGCAGGCATACCCTATCGGCTGGTCCGTTCGACCCGGCGCAAACGGTTGGGTTTGGTAATGGCGGCGACAGGTGTGGAGGTGCGCATTCCGCAACGCTGCGCCGAGCGCCACGGACACCAGTTTTTGCGCGACAATATCCAGTGGGTGCGCGCCCAGCTTGTACGCGCTGATGAGCGCGCGCGGGAAATCCCCTCCTATCTCTACCAGTTGGGTGAAACTATTCCCTGGCTGGGGCGTGCACACCGTTTGCAGCGCGCTGCAGACCCTGCCGACAGCGGAGTGAAAGACGGCGTCCTGGCGGTGTTCACCCAGGCGCGGGAACCGGATGCCGCACAGCTGCGCCCGGCCCTGCACCGGCTGTTGAAGCGCGAGGCGCTGGCGCTGCTGACAGACAAGTCGCAGGAACTGGCGGCCCTCACGGGGGTGCAGTTTTGCGCGGTGAAAGTGCGGCGCACCAAGACCAAATGGGGTCATTGCAGCCTGGGCGGCGAACTGCAATACAACTGGCTGGTGTGCCTGGCCCCGGAGGCGGTGGTGGATTATCTGGTGGCACACGAGGTCAGCCACCTGCACCATCACAACCACAGCCGTGCCTTCTGGCGGCAGGTGGAGAGTGTCTGCCCAAACTACCGCGAGCTGCGGCGCTGGCTGCGCGACAATGGCCACCGGCTGGTGGTCTAGGGAACCTCTGATTAAGTCAGTACTGTCTCAGCGGAGCCTGTGGCACCGCTTGGCAAGGCGCTGCGCGAAGGTCAAGGCTGGTTGTCCTTGACGAGCGGAGCAACAAGGTCCAAGTGGCGCCACAGGCCCGCCCTGCGGGGCTTTGCCTCGAGTCCGCCCGCTGCGTTGCAGCCGCTTGAAAGGTAACCAACATTCCTGCGCGACTGCGCCTAACTGGCGAACTCGACGCAAAGCCTGAGATTGCACTGACTTAATCAGAGGTTCCCTAGGGCCTGTGGCACCGTTTGAAGCTGCTGGGCCCTTACCCAGTGGCGCCGATCTGACGTACACTGCGAAAAACTCCCGAGGTCCCGGTGCCATGCAAGTCGAGCCCCTGACAGACGATTTCGAAGCCAACTGCGCGCGCTTTCTACCGGAGGCGACCGCCCAGGGCTGTGTCTGGGCACTGCAGGGGGAGGAGGGATTCGCGCTGTGCGAATCCGAGCGACATCCGCAAACCGATGTCATGCCCTTCTGGTCCCTGCAGGCTTTTGCCGAGGTGCACGCAGGTGGCGAATGGAGTGGCTACCAACCGGTTGCCATAGCCCTGGAGGAATTCATGGACGACTGGCTGACGGGTATGCACGAGGATGTTCTGCTAGTGGGCATCAACTGGAACGGCGACCTGGAGGGTGTGGAGCTTGAGCCGCTGGACCTGCTGGAACAGTTGGAGCAGGCGCTGTCCTGAGTGGGAGCCTCCCCGAGCGGGGGGAGAAAACAACAAGGCACGAGGTCTCAGGATGGGACAGTTTCTCGGTTTGCGCACGGTGATTTACGGTGTCACGCGGATCGCCGACGCCAGGGCCTGGTACTGCGAATTGCTGCAGCAGGAGCCCTATTTTGACTCTGAGTGTTATGTCGGCTTCAACGTCGGTGGCTATGAGCTGGGGCTGAATCCGGACGCTCGCAGCGCCACCAGCCGCGCGGATGGCGTGGTCGCCTATTGGGGTGTCAGCGATATGGCCGCCCAGGTCGAGCGTATCAGCGCCCTGGGGGCCAGGCAGCACAGCGAGGTGGTGGATGTGGGGGATGGCATTCTGATGGCGACTTTCCTCGATCCGGACGGCAATATCTTCGGGATCATAGAGAACCCTCACTTCCAACCGGGGGTAGGCGAGACACAACCGGAGTAGTTTCTGTGAGCAAGGCACCGGCGTCCAGATTTCGCCCGTCCGATCACCAGTTTGCCGCCGACAGCCTGGCGCAGATAGGGCGGGGCTATGTGGTGCCGGATAGGGTCGCACTGATCACCGGCTGCTCCAGCGGCATCGGGCGCGAACTCGCACTGGCCCTGCACCGCCGCGGCACCATAGTGATCGCCACTGCGCGGCGCCCGGAGAGCCTGCAGGAACTGGCGGACCTGGGCATTGCCACCGAGGCGCTGGATGTGAATTCACCGGCCGATATCAGTCGGGTGGTGCACGCCCTCCGGGCCGCCTACGGCCGTCTCGATATCCTCATCAACAACGCCGGCTACGGACAGATGGGGCCGCTGCTGGAGTTGGATACCCGCGTCCTCGAACACCAGTTCCACACCAATGTTTTTGCACCCATGGCACTGATCCGCGCCTGCACCCCGCTGATGCGCTTGGCGCGGCGCGGCATCATCTGCAATATCGGTTCCGTGTCCGGCGTGGTGCCGACCCCTTTCTCCGGCGCCTACAGCGCCTCCAAGGCGGCGCTGCACTGTCTCTCGGATGTGTTGCGGCTGGAGCTGAAACCTTTCGGGATACGCGTGATGACGGTTCAGCCGGGCGCCATAGCGTCGGAGTTCGGCCGCCATGCGGAAGTGTCCCTGCGCGGTTTGCTGGCGCCGGACTCCTGGTACAAACGCCAGGAAGAGGCGGTGCGCGCGCGTGCCCAGCTGTCGCAGCAGGACGCCACCCTGGCCAGTACTCTGGCGCGCAGGCTGGTGAGCGAGCTGCTGCGCAAGCGCCCCCCGGCAGTGGTGCGGCTGGGGAACAAAAGCCGCCTGTTGCCGTGGATGGTGCGCTGGCTGCCGCGGGGTCTGCGGGACTGGATCATGGCGCGGCGCTTTGGGTTAAACCGCAGCGCGGCCAGCCCCTAGCAGGCCATTTTAATGTCAACAGGCCCTGGCTAGGAGCCTGTCGCCAGCCACTGGGCGACTTCATCGAAGTCGCCGCGAAACAGAATTTCTCCGGGCTGCTTCTGCATCAGATAGTCGTAGGCGCCATCGTAGTAGTCCGTCAGCAACGCCATCACCAGCGGGATAAAGGCTTCGGTGGTGCCGTTTTCACGCAGCTCGCGGTTGGCTTCCTGCAACTGGGCGTCCAGTTGCCGGTGGCGCAGGTCGCCGAGCCGCTTGCGAATCCGGCCCAGGCTCTCTCTCAGTTCCTCTCCCAGGGCCAGTTCGGGGCCCTGATCGGCATCCGCAAAGCGCTCCAGGGCATCGGCGACGTAATCGCGGACTATGCGCCGCGCGCGTTTTTCCACCGACTCCAGCACCAGCACCCTGGGCGCCGCCGCCATGGCCTGCTGCAATACCGGCGGCAGTGCGCAGCGGCCGATCAGGCGGCTCTCGTCCTCGACAAAGACAGGTCCTCTGCCCTGCGCGAGTTTCAGCAGGTCGATGCTGACCCGGTTTTCAAAATCGATCTGAGCCGGTTGCGCATGTCGGGTGCGGCCGAAACTGGAGCCACGGTGGTGGGCTATGCCCTCCAGATCCAGTGCGCGGCCGGCGCGCCGGATCAAATCCGTCTTGCCACTGCCGGTGTGGCCGCCAATCACCACCAGCGGTAACCCGGCGCAATGTGCTTCCAGCTGTTGCAGCAGAAAGGCGCGCATGGCCTTGTAACCACCCTCCACCAGCGGCATTTCGATACCGCTCTGCCGCAGCAGTTGCTGGGCGGTGCGCGAGCGCAGGCCGCCGCGGAAACAGTAGAGGTGAGCAGCCCGGTGGCGGGTTGCGAAGGCGCGCCACTGCGCCAGCCGCTGCGCCAACACCCCCTCGGTGGCCAGCTTCCAGCCCAGCGCCACCGCCGCCGCCTGGCCGGCGCGCCGGTACTCGGTACCCACCAGCTCGCGCTGCCGGTCGTCCAGCAACGGCAGGTTGCGTGCCTGGGGAAAGGCGCCGCGCGCGAATTCCACCGGCGCACGCACGTCCATCAGCGGAGTATCGTCGAGAAAAAGCTGTCGATAGTCAGCCGTGTTCTGGCACAAATTACACCTCCCAATTTCCCCCGCCAGTGTAACCTGAATGCATGGGTTTCTCTCCTGTCACCGGCGTGGGTAAGAAGTGCCGCTTATGACCGCAGCTCAACTGATCATCCTGGTGATTCTCGCTGTTACCGTGGCCCTCTTCATCTGGGGGGCCTGGCGGCACGATATGGTGGCCCTCGCATCCCTGCTCGCCTGTGTCTTTACCGGCCTGATCGATCCGCAGGACGCCTTTGCCGGTTTTGCCCACCCGGCGGTGGTTACCGTGGCTTGTGTACTGGTGCTCAGCCGCGGCCTGCAGGGCACCGGGGCACTGGATGCGCTGGCCCAGCGGATGATTCCCAGCGGTGGCGGCAAGGTGCTGGCGATCGGTGCGCTCACCGGCGTGGGAGCGTTGCTATCGGGATTTATGAACAATGTCGGTGCCCTGGCGCTGCTGATGCCGGTGGCCGCGGATGTGGCGGAGAAGCATGAATTGCCGCCCGGCAAAGTGCTGATGCCCCTTTCCTTTGGAACCATCCTCGGCGGCATGACCACTCTCATCGGTACGCCGCCAAACCTCATAGTTTCAGGTTTTCGAGCCACCGCCGGGGTCGGCAGCTACGGCATGTTCGACTTCACGCCGGTGGGGCTGGTGGTGGCTATGGTGGGGGTGCTGTTCGTGTGCCTGATCGGCTGGCGGCTGGTGCCGGCACGGGGTCAGGTGGGTGCCGCCACTTTTGATACTGGCACCTACCTTACCGAGGCATTGGTGGGGGAGAAGAGTGCCGCCGCGGGCAAAACGGTGTGGGAGATCACCCGCCTGCTGGTGGAGGAGGACGCGCAGGTGGTCGGTATAGTGCGCAACGACGCGCGGGTTGCCGCCGCCCGCGCGGGGCAGCGTGTCAACGCCGGTGATATTCTCGTGATCGAAGCGGAGCCGGAGGCGCTTGCATCGGTTATATCGAGCCTTGGTTTAACCCTGGCCGGGGGCCCCGCCCAGGGCGATGCGCAAAAGAGGACGCGGGAGGCGGAGGCCAGGGGCAGTGCGGGGAAGTCCGTCGCGGCGGACGCCGACGGGAAAATAAGAGGCGCGACCAAGCGCGGCAAGGAAAGGGACAGAGCGACCGGTGGCGAAGAGGTGCAGTTGCGGGAACTGGTGGTGATGCCGGATTCGTCCCTGATCGGCCGAACCGTGCAGCACCTCCACCTGCCCAGTCATTACGAAGTCAATTTGCTCGCCCTGTCCCGCCAGGGGCGGCGCACTGTGCGGCGACTGCGTTCCACACCGCTGCTGGCCGGGGACGCGCTGCTGATGATGGGCACCGACGACGACATCAATACGTTGGCCGCCGACAAGGGCTGTGTGCCGCTGGCGTTTCGCGATATCAGTATCCCCAACAAGGAAAAGGCGGCGGTGGCACTGGTGGCGATGGCCCTGGCGGTGGCGGGGGCCACCTTCGGCCTGCTGCCTGCCGCCATCTCCTTCGCCACCTGTGTACTGGCTTTCATGGCCCTGAAAGTGGTGCCCTGGCGGGGTGTCTACGACGCCATCGACGGCTCTGTGCTGGTCCTTCTGGGTGCGCTGATCACCGTGGCGGAGGCGATGGAGACCACCGGCGCCGCGGACCTGGTGGCCCAGGGCCTGTTGGATACCCTGGCTCAGGGAGAGCCGCTGGTGGCGCTGGTGCTGATTCTGGTGATCACTATGACCCTGTCGGATTTTATGAACAACGCCGCCACGGCAGCGGTGATGTGTTCCATCGCCATCGGTGTCGCGGAGCAGCTACAGGCGAATCCGGACAGTTTCCTGATGGCGGTGGCCATAGGCGCCTCCTGTGCGTTTCTGACCCCGGTGGGGCACCAGAACAATATGTTGATACTGGGTCTGGGGGGCTTCCGTTTCGGCGATTACTGGCGCATGGGCCTGCCGCTGGAAATTCTGGTGGTGCTGGTCAGCGTGCCCATGCTGTTGTGGGTGTGGCCGCTGTAACTGCGGCCGGCGCCAGCTGTCAGGCGACGGAGTCGTCCACCGGTTGCGCCAGCTCGGCGAGATAGTTGCCACAAAAACGCAGGGCGTCGGTGACTGTGACAATGCCCGCCAGGTCGCCCTCGCGCATCACCAGGACCGAGCCAATACCGGTATCGGCCATCGCCAGCAGTATGCGGTCCAGGGGGTCGTGAATGTCGGCTATGTAGGGGCGTCGCGCACAGAGGTCGGAGACATAGAGTTGCTGTTCCTCCAGCCGGTGACCGGGGGAACTGGCCCGTTCGATATTGTTGCGGGATATGACCGTTTCCAAGTCGCCATCGCGGGTCACTGGCAGATGGTGCACATTGTGTTCTTCCATCAGCGCCAGCGCCGACTCCGCAGTGGCGTTAATATCGATATGGTAGGGAAACGGCGTCATTAGTGCCGCCAGGGTCGGAATATGGTGCATATCTCGCTTTCTGGACATGGCATCTGGAGCTGTTGTGGTTCGAATTGAAGCTTAGGTCAGTAATGGCGTTCGACCAAGCTTCAAATATCACATGTATATCACAGGTGGCACATATCCCCTTATCAAATGATAATTGCCGGCTACAATAGTGTCATTAGCGGTTGATATCTGACGCAAAGCCCTTATTATGCGCAACGACGACCAGGAGAATTTACTTGCAGTCGGTCGTGGTGCCTTGAATGTTTTGCGTAAGGCGACTCCAAACTCCGGAAAGCGAAGTAACGGTAACGGTATTGCAAAGGCTCATGTGGTTATATCAGTGCCGTTAATTCCACTGACAGTTTAATTAGGATGATACCCGTATAGCCATTGCATATTGCAATCGCGACGTCAATACGGTTTTGTCCGCAATGACAATTGCTGTTAATCCGGGGATCAAATAAGTCGTATGTGACTTATCTGATGATCGCTCTTGAAATACCGGCGTAATCCCGAGGATTTGCCTGTATTTCAGGGGTCAGCCGGCATTTGGCTGGTTGTGGCACCGCCCTGTGCCGCGTTGATCCGACGAGTGGTTTGTTTGTCGGGTCAATAACCCGGGCAAATGTTCGTTATTACGAATAGCCGGGCCGCAGTCAGGTGGTGCCCGGAATTTATACTTAATTATCAAAATTATGGTCCCAATGAGGTTGTTTTAATGTTTCAAGAGTACGATCAGATCGAGATGCAGATTGCTGAACACCAGGCAAAGATCGAGGAATTGCAGGAGCAAAAGGCCCTGGCGGAACACAGGAAGGCGGGTGTGATCGCTTTTGATAAAGCACTGGTAAACCTGGCAGCCGAATACAAAATGGAGGAGGAGGAGCTATACGTCGCGCGCGGGGAGCAAATCGTTGAATGGCTGGTGGCGCAACTGGATAATGAAAACGCGCCGGATTATGTCCAGACCCTGAAGACGCGTGTGGCCCGCTCGCTTAAGAGAAGCAGCGAAACGCCCCGCCGTAAACGCGCCGCGACCGCCAAGCCGAGTGAGCCAAAACTGGAGACCGGCCACTATCGCAATCCCTATACCGGTGCCACCATCGAGAAGAAAAAGCGCAATCCCAAGCAATTGAACGAATGGATCGAGGAGCATGGTCTGGAAACTGTGCAGGAGTGGAAGATCTGAATTCCCGGGCCAGGTAGGGCAATCAAATAGATTTGTATAATTATTTTATTAATGCGGCACCCTAATAAGGTGTCGCATTAATAGGGTACCAGGATATGCCGCCGCTGAAAGGCTGGTGTAGTTGGTAGCGGATTGCTTCCATTTTGCCATTTCGAAACCAAACTGCGCGTTGTAAACCCTAGCAGGTTGTTGAAAAGGGTATCCTGCCTTTTTCAACACACGAAAAGCGAAAAATGTGATTTTCACTTTTCTCCCAAAATCAACGACTTAGGCGTCGCCGATTTTGCCGGAACATCCATATTCCGGTAGCAGACTGTCCAGCGCGACGGTTTTTCTATGGGTTGCGGGGTTCCAGTAACTGCTGGACAAATGTTTCCACCACTTCTGAGGCGGGGCCGTAGCGGTGCTCGGCGAAAGCATCGCCCACCTCGGACCGCTCCAGGTTCAGTTCGACACTGTGGGCTCCGGCCAAGTTAGCGCATTCGACGAAACCCGCCGCCGGGTACACATTGCCGGATGTCCCTATGCTGACAAACAGGTCGCAGCGGCTCAGTGCTTCATATATCCGCTCCATTTCCAGCGGCATTTCACCGAACCAGACCACATGGGGGCGCAGGGTGCCGGCCAGTTGGCAGCATTGGCACAGGGCTTCTGTGGACAAGTCTTCCCGTAACGGAAACAGGGTGCCGCTGCTGCTGCAGCGGGCCTGCAACAGCTCCCCATGCATATGGATCAGATTGTGACTGCCGGCGCGCTCGTGCAGGTCATCGATGTTTTGCGTGATCAGTAAAAACTCGCCGTTAAATTCCCTTTCCAGTCTTGCCAGTGCCCTGTGGGCGGGGTTGGGCGCCGTGTCCCCATACAACAGCTGCCGGCGGCGCGCATTGTAAAAACGCTGTACCAGTGCCGGGTCGCGCAGGAAGGCCTCCGGTGTGGCCACATCCTCAAGGCGGTGGTTTTCCCACAATCCGTTGGCGTCGCGAAAGGTGCGGATGCCGGACTCGGCGGAAATCCCGGCGCCGGTCAGGACCACTATCTGCTGGTATTGCATTTGCTCTCCGGGGTGCAAGGCCGGGGTGACAGAACGGCGCCCCGGCGTTGGATGGGATTCTAGCGCGCTACTCAGTGCAGTTTCAGCGGCGGCTTCACAAAGCGGTTGGCCTGGCCGATCAGGTAGATCAGCATCGCCTTGGGCCAGCCGTGTATCGCCGCCAGGTGCATACGGTAGAGGGAACGGTAGGCGAGACCCGCCAGACGCCCCTCGATGGTCAGGCTGCCCTTTACCAGCGCGCCCATCAGGTTGCCCACCGCAGTGTACTTGCTGAGGGACACGAGAGAGCCGCGGTCGCGGTAGCGGAAAGGTTGCAGAGGCCGGCCTTCGATCCTGGCGATGAGATTTTTCTCCGCAGTGACCGCCATTTGCTGGGCGGATTGGGCGCGGGGTGGCACCCGCTGCGAGGCGCTGTCGATACAGCCGGCACAGTCCCCGATGGCGAAGATATCCGCATCGGTGATGGAGACCAGCTCGGGGGTGACTTCTATCTGGTTGAGGCGGTTGGTAGCCAGCCCGTCCAGCTGTGAAAGGAAGTCGGCGGCTTTTACCCCGGCGGCCCAGAGACGCAGAGAGGCTGGAATGAATTCCCCCTCCGTAGTGACCAGCCCCCTGTCGTCGGCCCGCGCCACGGTGCAGCCGGTCAACACACGCACACCCAGGCGGCTCAGCTCGCGCTCGGCATTGTTGCCCAGACGCGGCGGCAGCGCCGGCAGCAAGTGGGGCCCGGCCTCGAGCAACGTCACCTGCAGCGAACCCCGCGGGATATGTCCGTAGCGGCCGATTTGGCGCGTTGCATCCATCAGCTCCGCGGCCAGTTCCACCCCGGTGGCCCCACCGCCGACAATGGCGACTTGTATTTGCTCGGTGATGTGGGTTTCCAGCTGCAGGAACCGGTCCAGCAACTGGCGGTGGAAACGGCGCGCCTGTTCGGCACTGTCCAGAAACACACAGTGCTCCCGCACACCGGGGGTATTGAAATCGTTGCTCTGGCTGCCCAGTGCCAGCACCAGCAGGTCGTAGGGGATTTCGCGGGCCGGGACCAGCTCGCGGCCATCCTCGTCCTGCACCGGCGCCAGTTCGATGGCTTTGCGTTCCCGGTGGAGTTTTTGCAGCGCGCCCAGTTCAAACCGGAAGCCGTTGCGCCGCGCGTGCACCTGGTAGTTGAGGGCGTCCAGGCTGGTGTCCAGTGCCCCGGTGGCGACCTGGTGCAGCAGGGGTTTCCAGATATGGGTGCGGTTTCTGTCCACCAGGGTCACACTGGCCACCGGTGTCTGGAGGCGCCGCTTCAGCAGGGGCGAAAAGCTGAAGTAATGGCCCAGGCGGGTGGCCAGTTGCAGGCCGCCGGCGCCACCGCCGACGATCACGATATTTTTCATTGGGGGTCTCCCTGTCGATTACCTAAATCCGACTCCCACAGCGAAGATAGCGGTGCAGTTTTGCCGCCGATAACGGCCGGGCTTTCGCCCAACAGCTTTGCTCCCAGATTATCGGGGTCCGGGCCTGCCTTACTTCACCGGCTGGGGGGGTAATTGTGGGTTAGCAGCTGCCGCCAGTCGCCGCTACGCAGCAACCGTACAGGCCGCTGGTTGGATGCGTCATCCTCCCGGTCGGCCTGGTTGATTTCAGTGACACATCCTACAATGGCAGCGCTTTCCAGTCCCGCCTGGTGCAATTCCCGCAGGCATGCCTCCGCCCCGGCCGCGGGTACGGCGGCCAGTAACCCACCGCAGGTTTGCGGGTCTATCAACAGCGCGGCCTGCGGTATGCACCGCCACTCCTGGGGGTTGGCAATGCGGTCCATGGCCTCAGCGTTCTGTGGCGCCAGGCTGGAAAGCCAGCCCTGTTCGATGCAATAGGCAGCGCCTTCCAGCACCGGCAGCCGGTCCGCAATCAGCGTCACGTGCAAATCGACCCGGTCGCCCAGCATCTCCAGCAGGTGTCCCAAGAGTCCAAAGCCGGTGACGTCGGTCATGGCGTGAGCGCTGTGGGCAGCGAAAACGCGGGCGGCCGTGTCGTTACTTTGCAGCATGGAATCGATCGCCCGGGCGACCCAGCGGCCCTGTGCCTGGCCCTGTCCCTCAGCGGCGAAAATAGTGCCGACCCCCAGGGGTTTGGTGAGGATTAGACAATCGCCAGCACGCAATCCGGTCTTCTCCACAACCCCACCCGGCTGCGCCAGTCCATTCACTGTGAAACCCAGTTGCAGATCCGTGCCTTCCGCGGAGTGGCCGCCGCTCAGGACACAGTGGTGTCGGTTGAGTTCGTAAACTGCCCCCCGCAGCAACTGGTACAGGTCCCGCTGGGTGAGTTCCGCGGCGGCGGTGGGCAGGGTCGCCAGTGCCTGGGCGGCAATGGGCTGAGCGTGCATTGCGAACAGGTCCGACAGTGCGTGCAGCGCCGCCAGGCGGCCGCATAGCCAGGGGTCGCTGACCGGCGCCCGCAACTGGTCGGAACTCTGTACCAGCAGCTGGTCCGGGGGCAGCTCCATGACCGCGGCGTCATCGCCGACTCCACGCAGCAGGTAGCGCGACTGTTGCCGGGGCAGGCGCCGGAGTGCAGCGGACAGAACCCCCGCCCCGATTTTTGCGCCGCAACCATTGCAGCGCATAGCTGCCAGACTGACTCCCTCCCGCTGATCGATACCCTGCCGGGGGCGCGGTTGAGACGCCCCGGCGGTGGATTCGCTCATCGACACTGGCAGATCGCTGAAGCGGTGCATGAATTTTTGATCGATGGCGTCTTTCCAGCGCCAGGGGAGTTCACCCGCGAACGCCAGTCCGTTGCGCACCGCGACCGCGCGCCTGCCGCCGCAGGACAGCAGGCTCAGAAAGCGTCTTTGCGGGCGGTATTGCCGCGCGGGGCTATTGCTGAGGGCGGCGCGCAAATTGTGAAATAACACAGGTCCCTGGCGCACAGCATAGACCCCCGCCTTGGGCAGCGGAGAGGCGGCAAAACTGGCCACATCACCGACGGCGAAAACCGTCGTCTGCCCCAGTGCGCGCAGCTGCGTATCCACCAGAACGAAGCCGCGCTGATCCAGTTCCAGTCCCGAGTCCGCCAACCAGGCCGGCGCACCGGCCGGTGTACACAACAGCACCTCATCCAGGTGCAGCGGCTTGCCTCTGTCACTGATCAGGCCCTCGGCGGTGATGGCGGACACTTTCCAGTTGCGGTGGACGTGCACCCCTAGCCGGGTCAGCTCCCGCGCCACCAGCCTGCGGGCCATGGGCGGATAGCCTTGCGGTATCTGTTCACCGGAGTGAATCAGGTGGACCTGCACAGCGCCGGTCTCCAAAGGTTCCCGCAGTGCCCAGGCCAGGGCCATGGCCAGTTCGCAACCGCCGGCGCCGCCGCCGACGACGCCCAGGCTGGTGGAGGTGGGGTTTTCTCTCAGCCGCTGTTGAAGGCTTTGCCAGTGGGCATAGAAACGGCCGACGGGCTTGATCGGAGTGGCATGCTCAGCGCCGGGCAGGTTCTGCACCGGCGTCGAGCCCACGTCCAGCGACAGCAGGTCGTATTCCAGTTCCGGGCGCCCCTGCAGGTGAATTCTCCTCCGCACCGGATCGATATGCTCCGCCGCCGCGCGGATAAAGCGCGCTCCCGCCGCCCGACACAGCCGCATTAAATCGATATGGGTTTGGTCGAACTCGTAGTGCCCCGCGATCAGGCCCGGCACCATGCCGGAGTAGGGCGTCTGTATCTGCGGCGAAACCAGGGTCAGGCGTGCGCCCGGCAGCGGGTTCATGGCCCACATCTGCAGCACTATGGCGTGGGCGTGTCCGCCGCCTACGAGGACCAGGTCCTGATAATTTGGGTGCGCCTGCATCAACTGTCGTCTCCGTCTGGGTTCGATCGGTTCGGCACCTGCCACAGGGGTCGCCACAAGTGCGGGTGCATTATGGCGAAAAGGAAGCGGTGGCCCCAGTGGCGCTGGTCTTTAATTAAGTGGCACAAGTGCAGCCGCGACTTGCGTGAAATTCATTTCTGTAAGCCTTAACTGATAATGCCAACACCCTATATGGCTAATTCGACACACCGTCATGTGCGCCTGTTGTGGTGGCTCCTGGGTCTGTTGCTGGTGGTCGGTGTCCTAAACATTATGGCCGGCGCCCTGTTGGTGAACCGTCTGGAAGCCTGGCTGGAACAACGCGGCTTGACGCTGGAGGTGGGGTCTCAGCAGCTGTTTCTGCCCGAATTGCGTGTGCAGATGCAGGGGGTGTCTGTGCGCGGTGCAAGGGGGAAGCGATTCACTGCCCGCGAGCTGATGCTCGATTACAGCTGGTGGCAACTGTTGCGCGGGCGCCTGCGCGCGCAGGAGGTCTACCTGCGGGGCGTATCCATGGAACTGGAGTCCAGCCCCAGTGAATTTGGACGGGCCTGGGATATCGGTGGCTGGTCGCTGGTGCCGGGCGGCGAGCGGCGCGACCGCAACCTGCGCCTGGAGATCGGGCGGCTGGATATTCGCGACAGCCGTGTTTGCTATCGACACCGACCCCAGTGGTCCACCCCGAGCTGTGTGGGTGTTGGTCAACTCAGCGCCGCAGACTGGGTGCTGGACATGCGCCGCAGCGGCGACCAGCGCTTGCAACTGCAGCTGGGCGCGGATGCAGTCGACCTGCGCGACCTGCTGGCGGAGGAAGCGGGCAGCGGGAGGGCCGACGCCGTGCTGGTGCGGGCGCAGTTGTCGCGAAGTTTTTTTACCTGGCCCGACAACCGGATCTCCGTCGGCCATGCGCGCTTCAGCCGGTTTGGCAGCTGTCCGCCTCAGCGCTGGGCCGATGCACTGCCGGCGCTGGGGCGTTTGATCGGCCACTGCGCCACCGCCCGGCGGTTGCAACTCAGCGGGGGGGCTGAGTTTGGTTTTGGTCCCGGCGCCGAGGTGCGCTGGCACAGTGCCGAGGGGCGGGACCTGGTGCTGCGCTACCAGAACCGCCGCTGGCAGAACTGGCGCGCCGGCTCGGTGGCGATCGGTGATTTTTCCTATGTGCGTGCGCAAAAAAAACTCCATTGGCAGCTCGGCCTGGCGCGGGAGTTCGACTGGTGCCCAAAACAGTGGCGCAACCACCGGCAGCACTTTTGTGTGCGCGCTGGCAAGCTGCAACTGCCGTCTCCTGTAAGTTTCGACTGGAAGGATTCCCTCCTTGTGGCGGTGGGACCCGGCCGCCTGCGGCGAACGCAGGTACTGGACGTCGCCGGGGACAACAGCGACCCCTTCACCGTCAACGCCGTGCAACTGGAGGGTGTCGGCTACCGCGCCGCCAGCCGTCAACTCTCCCTCTCGGGACTGGACCTGGACAGCGCCGCCGGCTGCCTGCCGGGGCGTCTGTCGCAGGGGGATTTTTACTGTCTGCGGCTGGAGAGTTTGCACGGGACTGAAGGTCTGGATCTGCGTTTCCCTTCCCGGGCCGCAGACAGCTCCTGGGGGCTGTCCGGTGGTCCCCTGCAGTTGGCCGGGTTGTGGTTGCAAAGGGGCGGTGAAACACAGTTGCAGTTGCGTGCGCTGCATTGGCGGCAGATTGATGCCATGCGCGGTGAGGGTCCTCTGTTGTTGCAGGACTTTTCCGCGCAACTGTTGCGGGGATGTGTCCCGGCCGGGATCTGGGGGCAGGTCGACGAGCCCCTCTGTGCCGATGTCAGTGCGCTCAGTGGCGATGGGGGCTTTGTCTGGCAGCCGGGAGCCAGGGGTTATTGGGTAATGGGTGAATTGCGCGCCGAAAGAGCGCTGTTTGCCGATAGCTTGCGGGGCCAGGGGGGCCTTTTAGTGGAGAAACTCCACACCGGGGCGGGGTTCTATCGTGTGCGGACCGGTGCCAAGGGCCTCTGGCAACATTCCCCCGGGCTTGCGTCCGGGACAGTTGCGGGTGCGGCCGGAACTCGCTCCAACACCGGTGTGCCGGGGGCGGAAAAGGGCCTGTTGCCGGAGGAGCTGGAGCGGCGCCGCGCCCGGGGCAGTAAGGCGGCCGGTGGGCCAGGTTCGATTGCGGACCCCAGCGCCGAGCTGCACAGTCTGTCCCTGTCGCGGGTATCCGGCTGCCTGTCGCGGGGCTGGGCCGAGGCTTTGTACCGGGATTTTACCCATATGCCCACCTGTGTGGACCTGATTAATCTGCACCAGCGCCGGCCGTTGCGACTGGCCTGGAACCGGGCGGGGGAGGATACGGCAGCCGGTTTTGCGCTGGAGGGGGCGGAGTTGTCGCTGGATGAGGCCAGGGCGCGCAGCTACGGTGGCGAGCAGCTGCTGGAAGTGCAGGCGTTGCGCATGCCGGCAATGCGCCTGGGTTATGCCCCCGGGGACTTTCGCTTCGAAGCGCCGGACCTGTCCCTGCAGCAGTTGGAAGCCTGTCGGCCCGGTGGCATGGCGATGCCGGGCAGTATTCGCTGTGTTGAGGTGCGGCGCGTCCGCGCTGGCAATCCCTTTGCGCTTGTGGTGAGCCGCCGGCAGGTGGTCGCCAAGGTGACGGAATCCTCTGTGTACCTTATTAGGGCGACAGATATAGATGGCACCGAGCTACTGGGTATGGAGCGGCTGCTGGTGCCGCGCTTGGAGGTGGCCTGGCACCGGCAGAGCGACAGCCCCGCTGAACTGGCGGTGGAAAAACTCTCACTGGAAAAACTGCACGGCTGTCTGCCGCCCGCCGGCGATACGGAAGGGACGACCTACTGTTTGAGTTTGCGACAGTTAAACACTACCGGGAACAACGGGTTCGAAATGGCGGACATACAGCTGCGTTCCGCGGTGGATAAGGAGGCCTGGAGTGTCGCCGGTCTCGCGGTGGGCGGGCTTACCCTGTCCCCACAGGCGCTTGGGTTTGGCGCTGTGCAGCTGACGGACTTGCGGGGATGTGGCGGCGCCGGGTGGCCCTCCACCGATTCGCCGGAGGCCTGCCTGGAAATACAGAGTCTGCACTTGCAGGCGGGCAGCCGTATAGGCTTGGCCGACGGCCTGCCACCGCTGCAGTTGGCGGCCCTGGAATCATCGCCGCTGGTCTACCCTGCCAGCGGTGAAGGCGACACGCAGCTGTCGCTGCAGAGTATTTCCTGGACACAGATGCAGTGGCTCGGCGAAAGCCGCTACCGCTTGCAGGATTTTGCCCTGCGGGACTTGAATGGCTGTTTGCCGCCCTCTGCCGGTGGCGACCGGCGGCGCTGTGCCGCCTTGAGAGAGTTAGGGCTGGCCGGTACCCAGACACTGTCCTTGGAAGCGCCTTTTTCGACCACCGGGGTGATTTCCGTGCGTGAAGCCAGTATCGGCAGTGGACCGGATGCCTGGCGGATTGAGGAGGCCTACCTGGAGCAGCCGGTGCTGGACCAGAGCGCGGACCGGGTCCTGAGCGGCAGCCTGAATCAGTTGCGCGGCTGCGCCACCTTAGTCGGCCCGGCGGGCCGGCGGATGCACCCCTGTTACCGGATTGGTCCGGTCCGTTTCGCTGCTGTGGAGCGCGTCGACTCCCAACTGGTGGTGCGCGACCTGGCGGTGGATGGAGTTCAAGTGACCCAGGCCGATCCTCCACTGGGGCTGCCCGCCCCGCTGTTGCAATTGGGCGCAATGGAGCTGGTGCGCCTTACCATCGGAGATATGGGGGTGGAGGTGGCCGGCATGCGTGTCGCAAATCTGGCAAGCTGTATACCCAATGGGGTTTTTGCGCGGGTGAACCACTGTGTGTCCGCGGAACGCCTGGCCGCGAACGGGCGTATGGCGGACGGCGGGAAGTTTTTCCTGCAGGAGTTGCAGCTAGGGGAATTGCAGCTGCAAAACCACACTGGATGGCAACTGTCGGAATTGCAGTCCGCCAGGTTGCAGGACTTCTCCTGGGATGGCGACAAGCTGACACTGGCCCTGTTACAGGCGGCAGACCTGAAGTTGATCGCTAGGCCAGCGCGCGGAGCTGAGGCTGAGAGGGATCCCTGGGTCATCGAAGTGGGGGGGCTGAGCATGGAACAGCTGCGGTACGGGCGCAGCGGCCGGGCACTGCAGCTGTCCCGTATCGCCCTGGGACAGCCCAAATTGATACTGGAGCGGGACCGGGATGGACATCTGCCGGTGAGAGCCGGCTTTGCGGCGCTGACCGGGGGGGACAGCCGGGCGGACAGGCCCGCGCGGGAGGCGGGGGGGCCGCGGTTCCGCTATCGCCTGGAGGAACTGGCGGTGCAAGAGGGGAATTTTGTCTGGCTGGACCGTTTGGGTGAGTTCGGTGCCCGGGTGCCGGTGGACGGCATAAACCTTTTATTGCGCGGGGCAAGCAATTACCCGCACCACGCGCCCGCGAGACTGTTCGTCAGCGGTCATCCGGGGCAGCAGGGGAAACTGCAGGTGCAGGGGGAAATCGACTATCTGGCAAATAAAAAGTGGGATGCGAGCCTTAGCGGTTATCTGCTCAACGCCAATCTGATTCCCGCCACACCTTATATTGCCAATCTGCTCGGGTTTAAGATTTTGCAGGGGCAGATGGACGCACAGTTCGAAATTGCAATCCGCTCCAACAAGGTGGACGCCAGCGTTGACATCACGCTGCACAAGCCGCGGGTACGGCGGGTGCGCGACAGCGACCAGTTGCAGGTGGAGTCCAGCATGATACCGCTCAACGTGGCCTTGCTGTTGCTGGAGGACGGCCAGCAGAACGTCAAATTTTCCATGCCCGTTAGCGGCGATCTGTACGACCCGAAATTTTCCTTCAGCTTTATTTTCAGCCACCTGCTGCAACAGGCTATCCTCGAGACCCTGTTCAGCTATTTCACACCCCTGGGCTTTTACACCCTGGCGAAACGGGCCTGGGCCAGATTCCAGTGGGTGCGCATAGCGCCGGTGGACTTTGCCCCCGGTAGCGCAGAGCTGGATAACGACGCCAAAGCGCAACTGGCGCGGGCGGTCGAAATTTTGCGCAGGCACCAGGTGGCGCGCCCGGGGGTGTGCGGCATCGCCAATGCCCGCGACTGGCAGGCACTCTATCCCGGCCAGGCCGTCAGCCTGCGCGCCGCGCGCAAGGTGCGGGAGCGTTTTTACCGCGCGCCGAGCCCCGACAAGTATCGGGAGTTCGAGTGGCTGGCGGAGCAGAGGAGCCAGGCGGTAAGCCGCTATCTGTTGGATGGCGGTATACTCCCGGACCGGTTTATTCAGTGTGCGCCGGACTATGACGGCGGGGACTTCGGGCGGCCGCGGGTGGAGTTTTCCCGCTGAGAACGTCGCCGGCGGCCCTGGGGGTGGGATCTGGCCCGGCCCTGAACCCCGTGCAGCCGTCACTTCTGGCGCTATCGGCGCGGGGAATATCTGTATTCCCGCGCGACCCGCCGCCCTGCACTTTGAACCCTCCGTCAATCGCCGCCATAATTCGTCTTTTGGCGAACCCTATATTGAGATCGACGCAGTATGACCGACACTTCCGTCTATGAGGCTTCCGAGCGCCTGTCGCTGAAGGAGTACACCGAGAAGGCGTACCTGGACTACTCCATGTACGTGATTCTGGATCGGGCCCTGCCCAATATCGGCGACGGCCTGAAACCGGTGCAGAGACGGATCGTCTACGCCATGAGCGAACTGGGGCTGAAGAACTCCGCCAAACACAAGAAATCTGCCCGCACCGTCGGCGACGTGATCGGTAAGTACCACCCGCACGGCGACAGCGCCGTCTACGAAGCCATGGTGTTGATGGCGCAGTCCTTCAGCTACCGCTATCCGCTGATCGACGGCCAGGGCAACTGGGGGTCGCCGGACGATCCCAAGTCCTTCGCTGCCATGCGCTACACCGAATCCCGCATGGGCAAGTATTCCGAGGTGCTCCTGTCGGAGCTGGGACAGGGCACTGTCGACTGGCAGCCGAACTTCGACGGCACTATCGACGAGCCAATGGTACTGCCCGCGCGGGTACCCAATATCCTGCTGAACGGCACCACCGGCATCGCTGTGGGTATGGCCACCGATATTCCGCCGCACAACCTGCGCGAAGTGGTCGACGCTACCGTAGCGTTACTGGAGAACCCCAAAGCCTCGGTGGCGGAACTCTGTGGCTATATCCAGGGCCCGGATATGCCCACCGAAGCGGAAATTGTCACCCCCCGCGGGGATCTGCTGAAGGTCTACCAGAGCGGCCGCGGTTCGATCAGGATGCGCGCGATCTGGAGCAGGGACGAGGGCGACATAGTGATCACCGCGCTGCCTCACCAGGTGAGCGGCGCCAAGGTACTGGAGCAGATTGCCCAGCAGATGCAGGGCAAGAAGCTGCCGATGATTACCGATCTGCGCGATGAGTCGGACCACGAGCACCCCACCCGCCTGGTGATAGTGCCCAAATCCAACCGCGTCGATCTGGAGCAGGTGATGAGTCACCTGTTCGCCACCACCGACCTGGAAAAGAGCTACCGCGTCAACCTGAACATGATCGGCATCGATGGCCGGCCCCAGGTAAAACCGCTGGACAAGATCCTGGGGGAATGGCTCAGTTTCCGCACCGTCACCACCCGCCGCCGGTTGCAGTTTCGCCTCGACAAAGTGGAAAAGCGCCTGCACCTGCTGGCCGGTTTACTGGTTGCCTTTCTCAATATCGATGAGGTGATTGAGATTATCCGCACCAGCGACGAGCCAAAGCGGGAGTTGATGGACCGCTTCCAGCTCAGCGAGGCACAGGCGGACTATATCCTCGATACCCGCTTGCGCCAGTTGGCGCGCCTGGAGGAAATGAAGATCCGCAGCGAGCAGGCGGAGCTGGAGAAGGAGCGCGATACGCTTAGCAAAACACTCGGCAGTGCGCGCCGCCTGAAGACCCTGATCAAGCGGGAACTACTGGAGGCCGCCAAAGAGTTCGGCGATCAGCGCCGTTCGCCCATTGTCGCGCGCACTGAGGCCAAAGCCTTCAGCGAGGAGGAGTTGTTGTCCTCCGACCCGATTACGGTGGTGCTGTCGGAGAAGGGCTGGATCCGCGCCGCCAAGGGCCACGAGATAGATCCCTCTGCACTCAATTACAAGGCGGGCGACGGGTTCAAGTTCGCCGCCCGCGGCAAGAGCAACCAGCCGGTGTTATTGCTGGACAGCAGCGGCCGCAGCTATTCCATCGCCTCCCACACGCTGCCCTCGGCGCGCGGTCAGGGGGACCCGCTCAGCGGGCGCATCAATCCGCCTTCCGGTGTCACCTTCGAGGGGTTGTTGATGGGGGCCGAAAATCAGCGTGTGGTGCTGGCCAGTGATGCCGGTTACGGTTTTGTCGCCAGGTTCGCGGACCTGCAATCGCGCAACAAAACCGGCAAGGCCCTGTTGACCCTACCCAAGGGTGCCCGTGTATTGCCTCCCTGCAATGTCGAAGACCCGGCCTCGGCCCTGCTGGCGGCAGTGACCAATGAGGGCCGTATGCTGGTGTTTCCGGTAGCGGAACTGCCGGAACTGGCCAAGGGCAAAGGTAATAAGATTATTAATATTCCGTCTGCGCGGGCTGCCAGCCGTGAGGAAACTGTAGTGGGCATTGCGGTTTTGGAAGGCAGTGCACAATTGGTAATTCACGCTGGCAGACGCCACACCAAAATCAAAATGAGTGAACTGGAGTACTACCAGGGAGAGCGCGGTCGCCGTGGCAACAAACTGCCGCGCGGCTTCCAGAAAGTGGACCGGATAACAGTGATGGAGTGAATAGGCTGCACCAGGCGGCGCTGTGACGATTACAACGGATACCGGTAGCCTCCGGACTGCCAGGTACAAAGCAGTGCTCCGCTTGGAGTTGTCGCTATGGTTATGTGCCGGTCTTGAGAAGATTACTGCAAAATCTTCCCAGGCTTTCCTCTACCCGGGTTTGCGGAACGTACCCGCAAACCCTCCACCCCAAATCAAACAGTTATATGCTTGGTTTGCGGTCCGAGCATCCCTGTTTTTAACAAGCTGCTGTAGGCTCACAGGAAATGTGAATCAATTCTGGGACCGGAGAGCAAATGTCTGCCCGGTGATTGGGTATTGGAAAAGGAATTGTAAACAATATTACGGCGACAGAATTGAAGTTTGTTGGGTGTTGTTATCTTTTCAGCCCCACGCCAATAACTCTCTGCAATTTGGTAGTTCATGCAGGCGCACTTTAAGTTTCGGTGTTTAAGAGTCTCCCTTCCGTGGACCGGAAACGTCAGTGTTGAAGCAAAATTATACTTGTCAATAATTTCACGAAAATATCAATTATAACCCAAAAGTTTGCGACTGGAACAAATGTGCAAATCAGAGTTTTGCATACTTCACATTAAAAGAATCGGGCGCCGACCTTCTAATTTCTATCCTAAAAATATAAAAAAATAACACTCTATATTGCTTTTAGTGTGAGATGCATTTACTTCCAATATCTGCTCCGGGTTAGATAGCTTGATTGTGTTGGGTGTGCCGCTGTTACATGGAAGAGGGCTGGGCTCTCAGTGCTTGAAATTTTTTTGGTTATTCGGGTTTGTCACTACTCGATCATTGGCGACATCTGATGCAATTCATCCGGCAATCGCTATAGCCGCACAATTGAAAAATCATCTCCCAGTAGTTTGCAATAGGGAAGCCAAAAACAACTACTTTGACCGGAGGTTGTATGTTTAACAGAAGCTGTATTGCTCTATTTTCTTCGCTTGCTCTCTCCTCGGTGATTTCTGTCTCAGCCCAGGCAGATTCCTGGGTGCTGGTATCCCATGGCAATAGTATCCAGGAGGATACGCTCAGCGATATTCAGGCAGCCGGGGGCCAGGTGCAAAGGGCAGTCCCGGAAATTGGTATTTTACTGGTGGAGGCCGATGCGGAATTTGGTGCGCACGCCAATACAATTTCGGGCGTCAAGTATGTGGGGGCCAATTCCACGTTTGACTTTCAGTGGCCCGTGGCTACCGAGGGCCCTGGGTTCGATGATGTGGGCAATCCACCCAACAGCGGTGACGATGATTTCTACTTTGATCTGCAGTGGGGGCATGATGCAGTCAATGCTCCGGAAGCCTGGAACAAAGGTGTAACCGGTAATGGCGTAAGGGTCGCGGTGATTGACGGTGGCTATGATCTCGATCACCCGGATCTGATGCCCAATATCGACTTGGCTGCCAGTATGGACTTTACCGGCGAGGGACTCGAATACGGCCCGGCCGATACCTTTAGCCATGGCACCCATGTGGCGGGCACTGTGGCTGCGGCAGACAATGGCTTTGGCGTTATTGGAGTTGCGCCGGAAGCGACTTTAATTCTGTTAAAGGCACTGGGCGATGCGGGTACCGGGTCATTTGGCGATGTGGCTGCGGCTATAGTACACGCCGCCAATATGGATGCGGACGTGATTAATATGAGCCTGGGAGCTTCATTTCCCGCCAGCGTGGAGGGGGCCGCCGCACTCAGAACTTTGATGTCCCGAGCCACCAACTACGCCTATCAGGCCGGTGTGACCATTATCACCTCTGCCGGCAATGACGCCAGGGACGGTGATAAAGATAGGGATACCATTACCCTGCCCGCCGATTCCCCGCATGTCATTTCTATTTCCGCAACCGGGCCGAGGGGTTGGGCTGCGGGCAACAGCGATTTGAATCAGCTGGCCATCTACTCCAACTATGGCCAGTCCCTGATCGATTTTGCCGCACCGGGTGGCGATCCCGAGTACTTTCAGCAAAATAACGATGTGTGCCAAGTGGCAGGCGTCGTACAGTTTTGCGGAGTATTTGACTTTGTTTTCAGTACCGGCAACGGTGGCTGGTACTGGTCAGTGGGCACCAGTATGGCCTCCCCCCACGCCGCAGGAGTGGCAGCGCTTATCATTCAGGAGAATGGTGGCGAAATGCACCCCGCGCAAGTGGAAGCCAGGATGGCCAGATTATCCGCCGACCTGGGCAAGCCCGGCAATGACGATGATTATGGGGCCGGTCTGGTCCAAGCTCCTTAGCAGGCTGTTGAAACTCGAAGAATTTCGACACCTGACTTGCTGCCGGAATATGGATATTCCGGCAAAATCGGCGACGCCTAAGCTGTTAATTTTGGGAGAAAAGCGAAAACCACATTTTTTGCTTTTCGTGTTTTGAAACAGGCAGGATGCCTTTTTCAGCAGCCTGTTAGGGTAGTGGAGTTTAATCTTCAAGTAGCCGCTATCAATTGACAGAGTAAACGATAACTCCAAACCGTACCCCTTCCACTGGAAAGACAAAGTCCGCCGCTCGCCGCGGACTTTGTCTTGTTTGCTGAAAAACCTCCACCCTGTGATCTGGCGCCGACAACGGATGTCTATCTAGTTGCACAGGCACCCCTTGTGTTTCCCGTCCGGGGTGTCGCGAGACCTGTTGCGCGGGAAAGGTTGTGAACCCTGTGCTGTCCGGATTTTCGGGCTGAGAAAGTGAATGAGCGTTGAAGTACTTTATTGCAAGTGTGGAGAGGAGTTAGGGAATTGTCGCTTTTTAGCACATAGTCTGCACTACTCCAAAGCGTATATAGCCCGCTAGAGCGCCAGATTGCCGCTGTGCCTTGAGCTGCCCGATTTGTACTACACTGGTGTAGCTCAAAATAGCAGGAGGCTGAATTGACTATGAGCTTGCCAAACCGGTCCCATACCGCAGACTGGCCGGATCTCTCCTTAAAAAGTGGATCGGATACGGCAGCAACCCTCCATATGTTGACCCAAATTGTTGGCAAGATCCGACTGGCACAAACACCCTGGACAAACCACTCCTGGCATGTCCCCCTCTATATGACAGCGCGGGGACTCAGCTCGTCCCTGGTTCCCTATGATGGCAAGGCATTTGAAGTCAACTTCAACCTGCTCGACCACCTGCTGGTGATCCAGACAACGGATGGGGGGCAGGAGTCTATAGCCCTGGAGCCCCGGCCTGTTTGCGACTTCTATGGGGATATTGTCGGGGTGCTCGAGAAACTTGGGCTGGATATAAAAATCTTTACCGTACCGAGTGAAGTAAGTGATGGAATTCCATTCGAAAAGGATACCAAGCACTGTCACTATGACCGGGAATTCGCCACCCGCTTTTGGCGCGCATTGGTACAGATTGATCGGGTTTTCAAAGAGTTTCGCGCGCACTTTATGGGAAAATGCAGTCCTATCCACTTTTTCTGGGGCAGTTTCGACCTGGCAGTAACACGATTTTCCGGTAAAGAGGCGCCGGTTCACCCGGGGCATGTTGCACACTGCCCGGACTGGGTGGCCCAGGAAGCCTATTCCCACGAAGTAAGTAGTGCCGGGTTTTGGTTGGGCGGAGGCCCAATCAAGGGGCCATCCTTCTACTCCTATGCCTATCCCACACGGGAGGAATTCCCCAAAGCCAAAGTTGCACCGCCGGAGGCCTACTATTCCAACGAGGTGGGTGAATTTATTCTTTCCTACGAAGATGTACGAACAGCGGCATCTCCTGACGAAATGCTACTGGAGTTTCTGCAAAGCACCTATGAGGCAGCCGCTGATAGCTTGGGCTGGGATAGATCCAGTCTGGAGTGTAAGCTTGTGCCAAGCCGTTAGCTTAACATTGGCGAAGCGGAATTTCTGTGAAATCTCGCGAGCGAAATTTTAAGTTATTTTCGTTCTGCAATAACTTATAAATAAATTTCTACGCATATCGATCAAGCTTAGAAGAGAAAATATATTCGATGGCGCGATACTATTCTGTGAAAATAGAAGGGTCATTTGATATTTAGAAGTGAAGGCAAATAAGATCTGAGGTGCTATATTATGCACAATTAGAGAGGTTTTCCTGTTTTGGCACTATAGACGGTGGTAATGCTTAATGTTTATCTGGCAATTATTCCTTTCCCTTTTGGTTGCTTTTGCTGTCAATTTTGTTTCTGCGGAATCCTTTCCTGAGGAGCTGCGCTCTGATGACCCTGATGTCGCCAAAGAGCAAAAAGCGGTTTATGATCTGATTTTGAAATATCAAACGGCTTTGAATTCAGGAGATACAAAAACAATTCTAACCTTGTTTTCCCCTGAAAGTTATTCCCAGTGGAATAATAAGCCGACGGATGATACCTCTGAAGAGCGGCGCAAGCGATATAAACGTCTGTTTGGAGAGGAAAAATTTGAAACGGATTTTCAGTTTGACAGTATTGAGGTTCATGGAAATATGGCTTTTGTGCGTACCCACCATGAGCGCGGCGCCACGGTGGTGAATATAAAAACAGGGTATACCTCCATAGATCTAAACCGGGAGTTGTTTGTTCTGCAGAAGATAAATGGGGAGTGGCTTATTCGCGTTTATATGTTTAATACGAATCCCATCCAGGGGGAAGCCTAGAGCTTTCGGGCTTTAAACAGGGTAAAATATAACGGTAATGAATCTGGTATTGATAAATAAATTAACGCCTTTGGCGATTTTTATTTTTATAAACCTTAACACCACATGACAGACGGTGTCTGATTTCGACTCCAAGAGGATATTGAGCGACTGGTCAACTATAATTTTTAAATGTCAGAATTCCTTCCCCAATCAAAGGAGGGGTGACCATGAGGCGTCCGAATGCTGCATTACTAGCTTGGCTGGTGATTCTATTCATTCCAGCAATTGGCTGGTCAAAGGGTGAAACCGCAAAAATAGAGATAGAGGGCGAAAATCTTGCGGCCCCGATCGAGATCACTGATTCAAATATTGTCAAACAGTTTAATATTTGGAATGGCCCCGGTGTAAGTATGCGAAATGCGCGTAGCGTAAAGCTTCCGCCCCGTTACTTGGACCCAAGTAAGCCTGGCGGTAGGTTTATTGATTGGTCTAAAGGTAAGATTGTGGATCGGCCACCGGGATTATACCGTTACAAAGTTGCTTTCTACATCGCGAGTGCTAGATCCAAAGATGAAGTGATGGGCGTGTACGCGGTGACGTATGAATTCGACCCATCGGTTGAGCTGGGCTATATGTACCTACCTGGATTTGCCGACGGGAGTATGAATACTAGATTTATTGACCGCGGAGTAGAAGGAAATTGGTTTTTCTCTTCAAGAAAGTGGGAAGAAATCGTAAGGCCGCTCATTGAAAATGCCCAAGAAATGAGTGGTGATCCGCCCGCAAGGTAACCTAAAAATGCTAACTCGGCATGTCCGCTTTTGGCATATGTCAGATATTGATTTCGTCTTGTGAATCAGTTGCTGTCAGCCAGGTTTTCCCTGAATTAATCCATTTTATTTAAAAATGACAAAAATTCTTGTGGCTGTTTTATAAATTCTACTGTGTGATTTTACAGCTAAAGAATAAACAGGTTCTAGCGGGGGTGCCGTTCCCTTCGATTAATATTCGAAGCTTCAAAAGTTGCATTTTTCGCGATAGACACTGCATTGGAACCTTTGCCGAATGCAACAATCTCTTCCCCCACGTTTATTGATTTGATTTCTCCGTTAACTTCAAGGGTGGGTGTATCATCCCCCATCGAAATCAGCGATCCTCCAATATTCAGTTCTTCCACAATACCCCCTTCTTTAATACTTACCGCAATGGCTTTAAGATTAACGACAACACCCTTGACCAGGCTGGAACCGGACTGGCCGTAGGTTTTGACATCTTCGCAAATGGTGATGCGATTGAGTGGCTTGCTGATCTGGAGGCCGACACTGCCGTCGCCATGGGTGGTGATTGAATGGATTTCGAGTTCCTGCAGAGAGCCGTCATACAGGTTAAAACCCCGTGAGCCATCGCCCCTTGTGATAATCTCTGCATCGATTTTAAGTTTGTCAATATTGCCAAAGTTTACAAAACCTATTGCGCTGGGACCATAGGAGAGCAGCTGGTCTAAAACATGCCAGTTTTTGACATCGCCCCACAGGTCGAGCACCATATCGTTGGGGCCGAAAGTGACTACTCTTTCCTTATTCACCACTTTCTCAAAGAAACTGCCGTAGCAAATGAATACTCCGCCACTAATCAGGTTGGGTGTTGCCGGTGATATACCCCCATCGGTAAATATTCCCTTTGTGGATACTTCTTTTCCTTTAACGACGCCTCCTACATTACTGCTCTCTGAATAGCCAGATACGAATATTCCGCTACCCCTAACCGGCGTCGCCGGTGTGCCAATGGCAATATTGGTTAGCCGAACCGTCAATTCGGTGTTTTCGGGACATTGATTCCAGATGTTAAATCCACCCTGCAAGGTCTCCACAGCATATTTAAACGGACGCTGTTCCCGACCTCTAACGTCGGCTTCAATCACATGGACGTCTTCAGCCACTAGCGTCCCCATGTTGAAACCCTGCGCGGCGATGATATTGACCTGGCCATAGGTCTTGACATGGTTCATCGACAGTGTCCCGAAATCCTCGATTTGGGGATGATTCCAGATGGCCTGCTCCACCGGGGGGCAAACTATGGTGATATTCTTTAAGGTATTATTCGACGTCAAGCCAAGGCCTTTGGACTTGAATTCGAGGCACCCGCCGGAAAGGCACTGGCCGTCGCCAAGTATCATCACGCCAATGTTGGATATGGTTCCCTCTATCCGAATGTCCTTTTCGTTCTTCTCTATGGCTAATTGCAGTTCAGACAGTGAGTGAACCCTTTTCATCTGTAATCTCCTACGTATATAAGCCCAGCGCCTAATTACGTTAGTTGAGCAGCGGATTATTGTCCAATGGCTGCATCGGAGGTTTTTCGTCGGGAAGTGACCCCGAAGAACCGGATGGTAAGGCGGACGGATTTCATGCGTGGCTTAAGGTATCGCCGGCACAGAGGCAGCTGAATCCCTATCGCAGGCTTCTCTCTACTGGTGGATGGATTAGGGACTTCTATGCCGGAAGGGTTGGGTGGCTCCATCGGAGACTCTATGGGAAGCCGGCAACTGGAAAAACCAATGTTTAAGCGTTGCGACTTTCCGGGCTACTTGGTAATTGAGATATGCGGGTTCGCGTGGGTGGATGAGGCAAATTGTTTTGGGGCGAGATTGGTAACCAGTCAAGTTTACGGCCAGTGTCGATGTCCGCGAGACTGTCCCGGCGGTCAGGGTTTGATTCCGCTTTGCAACACTGTCGATACAGATAGCAGTTTGAATCCGGGGCCGGAACCTGTTGATAGAGGCATTATGAAAGCCCGGGTCTTTCGGGGTTGACACAAGCCTCCTTAGTAATTATTCGACAAATATCGGTAATTACTGTCTGTATAGACAATATTAACCTGGCCAATTGCTCCCGTGGCTTGGCAATCTGTAGTCGGTGTCACAGAACAGCCAGGAGGGCTTTCTTATAATGCCGCCTTGATTCTATCGCAAACAATTGGATTGACCGGAACCGCTATGAATAAGCCCTTGAAGTCATTCGCCTTATGTAGCCTGTCCGTGCTCCTTGTCGCCTGTGGTGGTGGTGGCAGTTCAGACAATGGGGATGATGCTGAAGAGGTTCCAACCAGTGTAATCAGTGGTGGAGAGGGCAGTGTGGTGGAAAACACCACAACCACAGCCTCCGGCAGGCTTGTGGACAGTGCCGATGGCGGCAGAACTTTTGAGGCCAGTCACTTTCAGGGACTTTACGGTGAACTGGAGACATCTGCGGATGGCAGCTGGACCTATACGCTGGACAGTGAACTGGCGGACCCCCTGGACGGAGGTGAGCAGGTGGTGGATGCGTTCACTGTGGGTGTGGATGGCAGCGGCACAACTGCCACCGTTACCCTATCGGTCACCGGCTACGACGATCCTTACAGCTTTCAGCCTGAGTCGCCCCTGGCGTTGATGGTCGCGGGCAGTAAGACATTTGCTTCTGGCACCCTGACCCTGGAGGATGTGGACGGCAATACTCCGGAATTCACTCCGGGTGTCGTTTCCGGCAGTTACGGCGATTTCCGGCTGGACGCGAACGGCGCCTGGGAATATAGCCTGAATAGCAACGTGGACAGCCTCAATGCCGGTGAGTCCGCAACGGACTCCGTCACTTTTACACTGAGTGATGGTTCAGAGCAGACGGTGGTCTTTTCTGTTTCCACCCTGGAGGCGACGGAAAACACTATCGTGTTCGTGCTGATGAATTTTTCCGACGGGTCGGCGACGGACAGGGCCAGTATGGCGGATATCGCGGATATGGTATTTAACGACGTGGATTCGCTGGACAACAGTTACCGGAAAAACTCCCTGGGTCAGTTGGGCTTCCTCCGCCATCGCACCAACGACAATTCCCTGGATTACTACTGCTATGGGGAGCCGAGTATCGAAGAGAGTTCCCTGGACTGTTTGAGTTTCGATATTCCCGACAGTCAGAATGGCGGTATTCTGAGTATGCAGGATGCCGCGGACCGCGCCGGTCTCGGCGGCGAGTATACCGACCGAGGGTTTACCTGGCGGGACAAGGCCTATCAGTGGGCGCGGGACAACTTCGTGGACGACCAGGGCCAGCCTTTGAATCTGCGCGACTGGCGCCATCAGGTGTTTATCTACCCACAGGCCGCCAGGACAGCGGGGTTGGTGGGGACCGGCATCGCCAGCGTGACAGGCGGGATGAGCATGGTGGTCTCCTCTTCGGACCAGAATATCCTGGGGCATGAGCTGGGCCACAACATCGGCCTCGGCCATGCCGGCTGGGACAGCAACAATGACGGGGATGTCGAGGATAGCGGCGACAGTGAGTATGGTACTGACGGCGCATTTATGGGCAACCGCTTCCAGTCCCGGCTTTTTGGCGGCGCGCACCGGGATTACCTGGAATGGTATAGCCTGTTTCCGCAATACAGCGTTAGCGTAGAGCGGCTGGCAAATAGCGCCCGAGATCTGGAGATACAGGCAATTGAGCTGACGGCCGGTGAACTCGCGGGCGACCTGCCCCAGCAGCTGAAGGTGGCGAGCGCCGGCAGCCGCAACGGTCAAAGCTATTATTATGTCAACTACCATGTGGCCCATGAGGTGCTCAATCCCCGGCCGCACTTTCAGCATTCAGTGACGGTTCACTATCTCAATGGTAGAACTTCCAACCATGTCGCTGTACTCAAAGAGCCCGGCGACAGTTTTAGCGATGAGTCTGCCGGACTCAGTATCGCCTACAAGTCCAGGGATGCAGCCAGGCAGTCGGCTGTGATCACCGTTACCTATGGCGAGTGACAGCCCGGTGGTTTGCGCTGGTATTGCAGCGGTGGCGACTAACAAGAAGAGCGGGGGACCTTTTGATTGCCCGCTCAATGGGACAGAAAATAGACGGGGTGCAGAGTATGTTTAGAGTTTTGGCACTGACAGCAGGGTTGGCTTTTAGTCTCCTCGCCCAGGCGGAAGAGGTGGTTACCGGAACCCTGGAAGAGCTTATCTTCGAAGACTTTGAGAGCGGGAAGGTGGAGCGCCGCTTTTCCCTGAAGGATGAGCAGAGCGGTAACTACTATTTTCTCGACGCCGGGGAACTCAAGCGCAGGGGCATGAAGTCCGGGGACCGGGTAACCATCCGCGGTGAAATGGACAGCCGGCGCATTCTTCAGGTGCGGGAGACGCAAAAGCTCGAAGCCGCCCGGGAGGAATAGAAAAAGGCGCATGCCGCCGGGTCTGGCCCGGCAGGGTGCAATGCCGGGGGCACCTGCAATAGTGGCGCCTGCAGTACCTTCAGCACGGCGTCGCGGGCCCTTGCCCTATTGGTGACATCGCTGACCCTGGGCGCCATTGTGCCTGCCTGGGGACACAAAGGGTTTCCTGTATTTTCCCCTCTTCCCTGTTTCCCGCCATTTCCGGATGCCGCTGCGCATATGGTCGGTTTGCGCAAATCATAAGGATGCTTATAATACGCGCCATTAAAATAAGGGAATATTATGAAGACCGACAACGAAAGTGCCTTGGGCGAGCCGGAGCCGCAACAGCCAGTGCAAGAGAGTGCGGCCAAAATGAGCTTCGAACTCCACAGTGCAGCGCGCCTGATGCGGCGCGACTTCGACCGGCGTGCCGGGGCCCACGGCCTCAGCCGCTCGCGCTGGCAGGTGTTGTGGCAGCTGGCGCGGGACCAGGGAGTGAAGCAGGCGGAGCTGGCCGAGCGTATGGATGTGGCGCCCATCAGTCTGGCGCGACAACTGGATAAATTGCAGGACGAGGGGTTGATAGAGCGGCGCCAGGATCCCAGCGATCGCCGCTGCTTCCGTATTTTTCTTACTGAAAGCGCCACACCGGCGCTGCAGGTGCTGGGCGATCTGGCGCTGAAGACCCGGGCCAGGGCACTGACAGGCTTCTCAGCCGAAGAAATACAACTGCTGCAGACGCTGCTGGGGCGGCTGCGGCTCAACCTGACGTGAGTTCTCTGAGCGGGGCCGAGCGGAGGAATGTTCGCGTGATCAAAGAATGGATGAAAGTTGCGGCCCGGGTTTCACCCCGGCGCCTGGGGTTTGCCGCCGGAATTTTGCTGGCGGCACTGGTGACGGCTTGGTGCCTGTTTGGTGGCCGCGGCAGCGTATATACGGAGAACGCCTATATCAAGGCGGACAAGCTGTCGCTTTCATCGGAGGTGAGCGGCGTCATCGCCACAGTGGCGGTGAAGGCGAATCAACAGGTGGTCAGCGGTGAGTTGTTGTTGCAGCTGGACGAGACGCCGTTTCAACTGGCGGTGGAGGAAGCGGAGGCGCACCTGAGCCAGATACGCAATCGACTGTTGGCCCGCCGCGCCGACTATGCGGAGGCGGTGGCCACTCTGCAACAGGCGCGCAACGATGCGGACTACTTCCGGCGCCAACTGGAGCGCAACGAGAAGTTGGGCCGAGTGGCTCTGTCCGAGTCCCAACTGGACGACTCGCGCCAGCAACTAGAGCGGGCGCAGGCCAAGATTGCCATCAACAGTGAAAAGCTGGCCAGTTTGCGAGCCGAGTTGGGGGGCAATCCCCAGGCGCCACTGGAGGCGCAGGCGGACCTGAAAGTGGCCCAGGCGCAGCTGGACAAGGCGCGCTATGAACTGACGCAGACCAGAATTCTGGCGCCGGTAGATGGGGTCATCGCCAATGAGGTACCCCAGGCGGGTGAGATGGCCCGCGCCGGTGTCGGCCTGATCAGTATGCTGGCGGCGAAGGGTATCTGGGTGGAGGCAAACCTCAAGGAGACCCAGCTGGCGCGGGTGCGCGCCGGCCAACGGGCCGAAGTGACCCTGGATGCCTATCCGGACTTTACCTGGCAGGCGCAGGTGGAGAGCCTGAGCCCTGCCAGCGGCAGTGAGTTTGCGCTGATCCCACCACAGAATGCCAGTGGCAACTGGGTCAAGGTGGTGCAGCGGGTACCGGTGCGCCTGCGTCTTTACCCGGTCCAGGATGCACCGCCGTTGCGTGCCGGTATGAGCGCCCAGGTACGCATCGATACCAGTGAGGACGACACAGTGGTTTCGGCCCGTTCCGCAACGGATGAAAAAGACCGGGTGGTGCTTTAACTGGATTGGCCTTGTTGTGATAGAAAACGCGCCAATCGAGGCAGTAGGAGAACGGTTTGGTTGCTCCAGATGAACCACAGGTAACGAAGGGTGGCGCTTTTCCCGTCGCAACCCCAAGGGTTGGCTCAGTTAGTGTGAGCAGGCCCTAGGCGTGGGGCCCGCCGCCGGCAGCCGGCGCGGCAATGAGCTGATGATCACGGTCAGTATCATGCTGGCCACCGTTATCCAGGTGTTGGACACCACCATCGCCAACGTGGCCCTGCCCCATATGCAGGGCAGCCTCGGCGCCGGCAGTGATCAGATTACTTGGGTGCTCACTTCCTATATCGTGGCCGCAGCCATTATGACGCTGCCGGTGGGTTACCTGTCCCGCCGCTTTGGCCGCCGCAACCTGTTTCTGTGGTCGGTAGCCGGATTCACCGCCGCCTCCGCCATGTGCGGCCAGGCCTCCAGTCTCGACGAGATGGTACTGTGGCGGCTGTTACAGGGTGTTTTTGGCGCGGCGCTGGTGCCCCTGTCCCAGGCCACGCTGTTGGATACCTTTCCCCGGGAGCGCCATGCGTCCGCCATGAGTATCTGGGGTCTGGGGGTTATGATCGGGCCGGTCCTGGGACCAACCCTGGGGGGCTGGCTCACCGAGTATCACTCCTGGCGCTGGGTTTTCTACATCAATTTGCCCCTGGGCATATTGTCGCTGATAGGCATCTATCTATATCTGCCCGAGGACCGTAAAGAGGCGCCGCGCTTCGATGCCCTGGGCTTTGGCCTGCTGGCTCTGGCGGTGGGTGCCCTGCAACTGTTGCTGGACCGCGGCGAGCAGGTGCACTGGTTTGAATCGCTGGAAATTCAGGTTTATGGAATAGCCGCGTCATTGGGCTTGTATCTGTTCCTGGTCCACTCCCTGACCACCAAAACGCCCTTCCTGTCCCCCGGACTGTTTCGCGATCGCAACTATGTCTCGGGGCTGGTGTTTATCTTTGTGGTCGGCATCATCCTGCTGGCCACACTGGCATTGCTGCCCTCATACCTGCAGCAGTGGAAGGGTTATCCGGTAGTGACCACTGGCCTGGTGATGATGCCGCGGGGACTGGGAGTCATGGCGGCGATGCTGGTGGTGGGGCGACTGCTGCGGTTTATCGACGGCCGGCTGTTGATCCTGGTGGGTATCCTGTGTGTGAGCCTGTCACTGCACTGGATGTCCGGCTTCACCCTGCAGGTGTCCCAGTCCGCGCTGGTATGGACCGGGCTGCTGCAGGGTGCGGGCCTGGGACTGGTGTTCGTGCCCATCTCCACCCTCGCCTATGCGACCCTGCCGGCGGCACTGCGGGGGGAGGCGACGGCACTGTTCAGTCTGTCGCGCAACCTCGGCAGCAGTATCGGCGTGTCCGTGGTGACGGCGGTATTGACGCGCAATCTGTGGGTGAACCAGCAGCAGTTGGGTGCGCGCCTGCAGCCTCCGGTGGAGCTCTCGGACACTGCCAGGGGAGAGGCACTGGCAGCGCTGCCGGCCCAGGTGGTACAGGAAGTCAGTCGCCAGGCGGCGGAGATCGCCTATGTGAACGATTTCCAACTGCTGATGTGGATCAGCCTCGCCGCCATTCCACTGCTGTTGTTGCTGTCCGGTCCGCAGCGGGAGGCCACTGCTGGTTGAGCAGTTACCGGTAGGGCGCAGGGGCTTGGCTACACTTATGCCCTGACAGTGAATATGGACAGGCGCGGTTATGGGAAAGTCGATCTCAAGGGCGTTGATCCTGGCCAGCTCAGTGGCATTGGGTTTCAGTCTGGTTGCGGTGGTCCAGTCCCAGGAACCAAAGCCCGCAACTTCCGCTACCAAACGCGCGAATGCAAAAGTCACGGACGCGCTGCCCTTTAATGACCGGCAGGATTTTGCTGACGTTAAGCGCGGCCTTATTGCGCCACTGCCCGACGGTGGTGTGATCAAGGATGCAAAGGGCAATGTCATATGGGACCGGAGCGCCTACGACTTTGCCATGGACAGTGCCGCCCCGGATACCGTGAATCCCAGTTTGTGGCGTCAGCTGCAGCTCATCTCCCAGGGTGGCTTGTATGAGGTGATACCGGGGATCTATCAGGTGCGAGGGGCAGACCTTTCCAATATCACCTTTATCGAGGGCGATGAAGGGGTTTTGGTGATGGATCCCCTGATCTCTAAGGAAACCGCTGCTGCGGCTTTGGCACTGTATCGCAAACACCGCGGCAACAAGCCGGTGCTGGGGGTTATATATACCCACAGCCACTCGGATCATTTTGGAGGGGTCCGCGGTGTGGTGGACGAGGCCGATGTGAAAGCGGGCAAAGTGAAAATCATTGCACCGGAAGGTTTCGTCGAGGAGGCGGTGAGTGAAAACGTGTTCGCCGGCAACCATATGGGGCGCCGGGCGAGTTTTATGTTTGGCAATCTGCTGCCCAAAGGTCCCAAGGGAGGGCTGGGCACGGGCCTGGGGCTGGGTACCTCAGCCGGCGAGGTGACTTTTATCGAGCCGACGGAGGTCATCACCAAAAACGGGCAGACGGTGGAACTCGATGGCCTGACCTATGAATTTTTGCTAGCGCCGGGATCAGAGGCTCCCGCGGAGATGCATTTTTATATACCCCAGCTGAATGCCGTAACGGCGGCCGAGAATGCCAATCACACGCTGCATAATCTGTATACCCTCCGGGGGGCCAAGGTCCGGGATGCGCGGGCCTGGTCCTCTTACCTGGATGACACATTGCGCCGTTGGGGAGACAAGGCCAAGGTGTTGTTCGGCCCACACCACTGGCCGACCTGGGGCCGGGAAAATGTGGTCAACCACCTTAAAAAACAGCGCGACCTGTACAAGTATCTCAACGACCAGACCCTGCGGCTTGCCAATCACGGCTACAACATGGTTGAGGCGGCGGAGATGATGGAGCTTCCCCCTGAACTGGCCGACTACTGGGCAAACCGGGGTTACTACGGCAGCGTCAACCACGACACCCGCGCGGTGTGGAATTATTATCTGGGTTTTTTCGATGGCAATCCGGCGCGCCTGTACCCCCTGCCTCCGGCGGAGGCGGGCAAGCGATTCGTGGAGTATATGGGGGGATCGGACAAGGTGATGGAGCGCGCCAGAAAAGATTTTGATGCGGGCGATTACCGCTGGGTTGCGCAGGTGATGGACCAGGTGGTCTCTGCGGAACCGGACAATGATGCCGCGCGAAACCTGCTGGCAGATGCACTGGAACAGCTGGGTTACCAGCAGGAGAATGGCTCCTGGCGCAACTTCTTTCTCAGCGGTGCCAAGGAGTTGCGGGGCGGAGTGCAGAAGCTGCCCGTTCCGGTACCCGCCAGTGCCGACTCTATTCGCAGCATGCCCATAGAGGACTTTTTCGACTACCTTGCCATCCGGCTGAATGGCCCCAAGGCGGCGGGGAAAAACATCTCCGTCAACCTATCGCTACCGGACGTGAAGGGTAATTATTCTCTGGTGTTGGAAAATGGCGTACTGAATTACGGTGCGCCTGTCGATCGTCCGGACACGAGCCTGACTATCAACCGCAGCGATCTTAATGAAATTATTCTCGGCACGGTGGCTGTGGAAGACAAGTTGCAGGACGGGTCACTAAAACTGACCGGGGATCGGGAACAGCTGAAAACTCTGCTGTCCCTGCTCGACACTTTCGAATTCTGGTGGAATCTGGTAACACCCAACCCGCCAATGAAAAACTAGCGCCCTTGATCCGGTGCAGTCACTGGTGTTTTGAGGGTGGCAATAGCCGCTTAGCTGGGCCGGGTCCAGGTCTGGGTGCGGTAGAAGAAACCCAGGTAGCCGCGCACTTTCAGCTGCCCGCCCTCGAGCCAGAGCTTGCAGTCGTAGACTTTGCCGTTGTTGGGGTCCAGAATCTGTCCGCCCTCGTACTTGTCGCCGCTTCTCACCATGCCGGTGATGACATCCATGCCCACGATGGGTTTGCCTTTGCGATCGCCGGGACATTTATCGCACACTGTGTCGTCGGGCCTCATCAATAGGTCCACGACACGGCCGTAATATTTGCCGCCCTTCTGATAAATCTCGACAATGGATTTTGCCTGTCCGGTTTCGTCATCGACGGTTTGCCAGTTTCCCAACACGTCGGCGGCGCTGGCCTGCAGCGCAAACAGCAGGGCGGATGTCGCCCACAGCAGATTTCTCATCATTGTTCATATCCTTAGCTATGCAGGTGACCAGGAGCATACACCAAGTCGCTGGTGGAAAAGAGAATCTATATCCATTGTAGCCCTGGCGCGTGAAGTTTATTGTCCATGCCTCGACTTACCGCCGGTTCAGGAGGAACAGCTGATGGGCATATGCTTGCCCGATGCCGGCGGGGCCGCCGCCCAGGTTTCGTGCTCCGGGTGCTCGTCAAAGGGGGATTGCAGCAGTTCAAACAGGGTCTGCAGCGGCTGAAAGTCGCCGGCTTCGGCGGCGTCTATGACTTTCTGCGCCAGATAATTGCGCAGGATAAACTTGGGGTTGGCGGCCAGCATGGCGCTGTTGCGGTCGTCGCCACTGTCATCCCGGGCCAGCCGTTCGTCATAGTGGTGCAGCCAGTCGAGCAGTGCCTGGTGGTGCGGTTCCGGCAGCAGATTTATCAGGGCGCCGGGCGGGCGTTCGCCGCCATAGTGGGCCAGGGCGCGGAAGAACAGCGTATAGTCGGCCCGGGCCGCGGCGAGCAGTTGCAGCAGATCGGCACAGAGTTTGTGATCCCCCTCCTCGGGTTTGGCGAGACCGAGCTTGCGTCCCATGAGCGCCGCATAGTGATCCGTCAGCTGTGGCTGAAAATCTTCCAGGGAGTCCCGCAATGTGTCGGTGCTGACCAGCGCGGAAAAAGCGTGCGCCAGGGCGTTCAGATTCCACAACACCACCCCCGGTTGTTGCTCGAAGGCGTAACGGCCCGTGTGGTCGGAATGGTTGCAGATAAATTCCGGCTCGTAATCGTCGAGAAAGCCGTAGGGACCGAAATCGAAAGTGTCGCCGATAATCGACATATTGTCGGTGTTGAGCACCCCGTGGGCGAAGCCCTGGGCCTGCCAGGCGGCCACCAGCTCGGCACTGCGCCTCACCGCGAAGCGCAGCAGTGCCTCGGCCCGCTCCGGCGGCGGCAGGGAGAGACTCTGGGGCAGGAAGCGCCGGCAGACAAAGTCAATCAGTTGCTGTAGTGCCTGCAGTTGCCGGGTGTAGAAGAGGTACTCGAAATGGCCGAAGCGCACATGGGTGCGCGCAACCCGAATCAGCATGGCGCCGGTTTCAATGCTTTCACGGGTCACCGGTTCGTCGCTGCCCACCAGGCAGAGGGCGCGGGTGCTGCGGATACCCAGGCCGTGCAGTGCTTCTCCGGCAAGGTATTCGCGAATAGTCGAGCGCAGCACCGCGCGCCCGTCGCCAAAACGGGAATAGGGCGTCTTGCCGGCACCTTTCAGGTGCAGCTCCCACAGTCGCTGGTCCTGTTCTATCTCGCCCAGCAACAGCGCGCGGCCGTCCCCAAGGTCGGGATTGTAGACCCCGAACTGGTGGCCGGTGTACTTCATGGCGAAGGGCCGGCTGCCCGGCAGCAGACGCTTGCCGCAGCCGATGGCGGCCCAGGCCGGGTCGCCGGCTGTGGCGGGGTCTATACCCAGCAGCGTCAGCACCTGTGGATTGACGTGCAGCAGGCGGGGGTGTTCAAACGGCGTGGGTGCAACCCGGCTGCCAAAAACCTCGCCGAGGTCGGCGTAGCGGTGGCTGAGGGCAACTTGGGTCAACTTCTTCATTGTGGGCTCAATTGCAGGCTGAGGGGCTGGTTCTGCCAATGCTCCGACTCCTGGTACAACAGATCCTCGATAGCGGGATGTCGATCCAGCCACGACTGGTGTACGCGCAGAGTGTAGCCGCCCGCGTGGGCAACCAGTTGCAGCTCGCCGGCGTTGCGGTCACTGCGGTCCCGGTGAATGGTACAGGCCAGCCGCAGGCACAGCAGCAGGTCCGGACTGGGGTGGAAGCCGTAGTGCTCCCGCGGCGGTTTGATGCGCCCGCGCTGATTGCGCACCAGGTGCGCGATGTTTTCCTGCTCGCTGGTACCGAAACCCGCCAGGTCCGCGTGTTCGATCATATAGGCGCCCAGCCTGCGGAAGTCGCTGTGGGACAGGGCCAGACCCAGCTCGTGCAGTTGCGCGGCCCAGCGCAGGCGCCGGTGTTCGTCGTCGGACTGGGGGCGCAGCTGCGACAAAAAGTGCAGGGCTGTGTCACCGACGCGCTGCGCCTGGCGCCGGTCCACCCGGGATTGCTGCATCAGCGCTGCCACCGTATCGCTGCGCCTGTCGCCGCCGTGCAGGCGACCGGCGAGATCGTGCACTATGCCCTCGCGGATGGCGTAGGGGGAGACGCGCATGGCGCGGATATCGAGTTCACAAAAGATGCCGTGCAGTATCGCCAGGCCGGCGGCAAACACCGGTCGTCGTTCCGGCTCCAGGCCGGCCAGGTCGATCTCCTCCACCCGGGGGGTGTCGGCCACCTTTGCGGCGAGTTGGTCCAGCGCCTGCCGCTCGATCTCCCCCGGCTCGCCACGATTGAGAATCCGGGCGACGGATTTGATGGTGCCGGAAGCGCCGATCACTTCGGCCCCGTCGGCCAGGTGCTGCAGTTCCTGCAGCTCCGCCCGTGCAGCGCGGCGCGCGCGCTGGAAATTATTGCCATTGGCGGTGCGAATTATGCCGTCGGTGAAAAAACGCCTGCTGTATGAGACGCAGCCCATAAACAGGCTCTGTAACTGCTGTGGGGTTTCGACCCCGCGCACCAGCTCGGTGGAGCCGCCGCCGATATCGATGACACAGCGCTGTTGCGGGGGGCCGGTGGCAGCGGCCATCACACCGCTGTAGATAAGGCGCGCCTCCTCGATGCCGCTGATAATATCGATGGGCACGCCGAGGATGGATTCCGCCCGCTCCAGGAAGTCGTCGGCATCGCGGACCAGGCGCAGGGTATTGGTGCCGACACAGCGCACATGGTTCGCCGGCAGGCCGGCCAGCACCGGGCGGAAGCGGTGCAGTGCCGCAAGGGCCCGTTCTGCCACCGCCGGGTCCAGGTGGCGCTCTGGGTCCAGGCCCTCTGCCAGGCGCACCATGGAGCGGTCGGTGTGCAGGCGCACCATACGCTGTTCACGAAACTCCGCCAGCAACAGGTGGAAGCTGTTGGACCCCAGGTCCAGTGCGGCATAGCGTTCGATGTCCTGCTCCATGCACTACTCAGTCAATAAACTGTCATCTGAATGTAGCAAACTGCCCTGCTATGATTAACCCGGCAGTCAATCAGTCCCCTTGTTCCCCCGCTGATTGCCGTCCCTGAAATCCACTGAGGTAAGGGTATGCAGGCACTCACTTCCAGTGCCGGGGCCCGACCGGGAATCGGATTGGCCCGGGTCCATTTTGATCGGACGTTTTTGCATGCCCAATAATACGCCCCTCTACCCCAAAGAGCTAAGCTGGCTCTCTTTCAACGAACGTGTGCTGCAGGAAGTGGAGGATGAGAGTGTGCCCGTTATCGAGCGGGTGCGCTTTCTCGGGATCTTTTCCAGCAACCTGGATGAATTCTACCGTGTGCGGGTGGCGGATGTGCGCCGCCTGGCCGCGTTTGCCAAGGGGCCGGAACAGAGAGACAGGTTCCGCGAACTGTTGAACAGAATCAACGAAAAGGTGTTGCGGCTTCAGCACCGCTCCTTTGCCGCCTACAGCAAGGTGTTGGCGGATCTCGACAGGCACCAGATCCACATAGTCAACGAAGATCAGTTGTGTGAACGCCAGCTCAGTTTTGTGGAAAATTATTTTCACGACGAAGTACTGCCGGAGCTAGAGCCCTTCTTTATCGATGACCGCGACACCATGCCGCTGCTCAATGAGGTCAGTATTTACTTCGCCATTTACCTGCGCCTTGAGGACGGTTCCGAACGGTTCGCGGCGATGGAGATCCCCACCGACAATCTGCCGCGTTTCGTGACGATTCCACCGCGCCGGGACCGGCAGGAAAAAGTTTACATAGTGCTCGACAACATCATCCGCGCCTGTCTGGCGGAGGTGTTCCGCAATGTGTTGCCGATCAAGTCCGCACAGGCCTATATGTTCAAAATCAGCCGCGACGCGGAGCTGGAGCTAGGAGAGTATATAACCCAGAACATCGTCGACCGTGTGACCAAATCCCTGAAAAAGCGCAAACAGGCAGACCCGGTACGCCTGGCCTACGATGCCAGCATGCCGGAGGTACTGTTGCAGCTGGTGAAGAAGAAACTGAAGATGGGGCGCTATGACAGCTATACACCCGGAGGGCGCTACCACAACTCCAAGGATTTTATGGCCTTTGCAGCGGACTCGGCGCGGCTCTGCTACAAGCGCCCGAAACCGATTCTGATCCTGCCGCGGGGGGAAAGTGTATTCGACCAGCTGAGGCGGCGCGACCAGCTGCTGTATTACCCCTACCACAGCTTCCGCGCCATCACCAACCTGCTGATATCGGCCGCCATCGATCCCCAGGTACGGGAAATCCGTATCAATCTCTACCGGGTGGCGAAAAATTCACGTGTGGTGGCGGCGCTGGTGAACGCAGTGCGCAATAACAAGCGGGTCACGGCGGTGGTGGAATTGCAGGCGCGCTTCGATGAGCTGGCCAATATTCACTGGTCCAATGAACTGCGCGACGCCGGGGTCAATGTCATCTACGGCGTTCCAGGACTGAAGGTGCACTGCAAGCTGATTTCCATCCTGCGCCAGGAGGGCGGCGAGCGGGTTTACTACAGCCACCTGGGCACGGGCAATTTCAACGAGAGCACTGCCAGGGTCTACTGCGATTTCAGCCTGCTTACCAGCGATCAGGGGCTGGGGCAGGATGTTTACCAGGTGTTCGAGTTTATCCAGTACACACATCAGCGCCCCACCTACAACTATATCGCGGTGTCGCCCTACACCAATCGCCCGGCGCTGATCGCCGCCATCGACCGGGAGATCGAAGCCGCCGAGGCGGGCAGGGAAGCGGCGCTGTTTTTCAAGTGCAACAATCTGGTGGACAGCCAGGTGGTGGAGCGGCTCTACCGCGCCAGCGCCGCCGGGGTCAGGGTTCGTATCATAGTGCGGAGCATGTGCTCACTGGTGTGTGAAACCTCGGGGCTGTCCGACAATATAGAGGTGATCAGCCTGGTGGATAAGTACCTGGAGCACGCGCGGGTATACCTGTTCCACAATGACGGGGACCCCCAGGTGTGGCTGTCATCCGCCGACCTTATGACCCGCAATCTGGACCACCGGGTGGAAGTGACTTTTCCCATCACCGATGAAATGCACCGGGATTCCATCAAAAAAATTATGGAACTCCAGTGGAGCGACAATCATAAGGCGCGGGTGCTGGATGCGGAGCAGAGCAACACCCGTATCGCCAACCGGGGCACTGGGCGGGACCTGCGGGCCCAGGATGCTATCTATACCTACCTGAAGCGGCAGAAGTTGTCGGAGCAATGACTTTGGTGCCGGCTTTTTCAGCAACCTGTTAGCGATTAAAACCCACCATTTGCCCGCGGCTGAACGAGAACCGGTAGCGCTCGCCGGTCCTCAACTGGTCCCGACAGCGGGATTGGACCACTATCCGCGGGTATTGGGGGGTCACCACCCAGGTGCCGTAATCCCCCCTGGGGCCCCGCTCAATCAGAGTGAAATAACCGCCGCCCGCGCAGTTAGGGGTGCCTTCGCAGGATTTGTAACTCCAGACATAGGCGCTGACATCGTATTCCTGTGGGAGCTTGTCCGATGCGCGGAAAGGAGTGTCCGGGTCGCCTGTGGTGATAAAGAGGTCGGCAAACGTCAAATGGCTGAAGCCGCGCGCCCCGTTGCTGCACCTGGTTGTGTGCCGGAGGACGCCGTTGCTGTCCCTGCCTTTGACCCCGGGCATTTCACTGGGCAGGTAGCCACAACCCTGGGCCAGCAGAAGGTATAGAGCGCAGATAGCTGCCGCTGGGGCGCGAAAGCGCACACCTTTCTCCTTTGGGGAAAATTCCTTGCCTATTAACCCTGCAATCCAATGGATGATCCCTCAGCGATTGGATTGTCGCCCATGAAAACCAGTGCAATTACACGGAATCGCCTGCTTTTCAAGGGCTTGCGCCGGCCTGTACCGCATTATCCTGGCAGCTTGGTTTGTCGCCGGGATAATAAAGACTATAGCGCTAAATTATTGCGTGGGTTGGGCAGTGTTACTGCGGCGCCGGAAGCGCCACTTGCGCCGATAGGGAAAGGCGCTCTCGATATGTCCCGCGCGTATCCGCTCCTGCAGGTGCTGCCAATAGCGGTAATCGTATAAGTCGCTGTGCTCATCTTCGAATGCTTCGCGGGCGGCGTGATTGCCGGAAAAGAAGAGGCGGAACTCCTGCGGAAAGACGTCATTCTCGTTCACTGTGTACCAGGGGATATCCGCCAGCTCCTGTTCCGGCATATGGGTGTCGGGAATCCTGCGGAAGTTGCAGTCGGTGAGCGGGCAGAGTTCGTCGTAGTCATAGAAAACCACCCGTCCATGCCGCGTTACGCCAAAGTTCTTCAACAGCATATCGCCGGGGAAAATATTCGCCGCCGCCAGCTGCTTGATCGCGTTGCCGTACTCCTCCATGGCTTCGCGCACCTGGTCCCCGCTGGCGTGCTCGAGATAGAGGTTGAGAGGCTCCATGCGCCGCTCTACATAAAGGTGCCTGATGATGACCCACTTGTCGTCCATATGCAGCTTGGAGGGCGCCAGCGCCTGCAGTTCCTCCAGCAGTTCGTCGCTGAAACGGTTGCGGTAAAAAATAAAATTGGTGTACTCCTGGGTATCCGCCATGCGGCCGACCCGGTCGGAGCGGGATACGAACTTGTATTTTTCCCGCACTATTTTTTCGGTGACTGTCTTGGGCCGGTCGAACCTGTCCTTGATCACCTTGAACACCACCGGATAGGAGGGCAGCGTGAAGACGCTCATGACCATACCGCGAATCCCCGGAGCCACCACAAACTTGTCGTTGCTCGTTTTCATATGGGCGAGAATATGCCGGTAAAACTCGGTTTTGCCGTGCTTGTGAAAACCGATGGAGTTGTACAGCTCCGAGCGCTCTTTCAGTGGCATTATGGTGGACAGGAAGCGTACGAAGCGCGATGGAATAGGCGCGTCCACCATGAAGTAGGAGCGGGTAAAACTAAAAATGATACTGGCGGAGTCGTTGCGGTACAGCACAGTGTCGACAAAGATTCCGCCGCGGCCGTTGTTCAGACAGGGCAGCAGCAGGGGAATCACCTGTCCGTCGAACATCATGCGCCCCACCAAGTAGGCGGCCTTGTTGCGGTAAAATACCGACTCCAGCATATCCACCCGCAGCAGCCTGTCGTCCGCCAGCCCGGCCAGCGGCCGGGCCCGCAGCACGGCGCAGATATTCTCAACATCCCGCGGCAGCTTTTCCCAGGGGATGGAGAAGCCGTAATCAGTGAGAATGTCCCCGATCATGGATTCGAGGCCGTCGGCACCACTGTAGCTGATGTAGATGCTGTAATCCCGCAGCGGCTTGTCGTCGGGGGTGCGCGAAGGCTTCACAAACAGGTTGCTGTCGTGGATATGCGCGTGCTGGAACTGGCTGCAAAACACCGAGTTGAAAAAGGTTTCGGCAATTTCGTAGTTGCTGTGATTGGCGATCAGCTGGGCAAAGGTGTGGCGGGCGTCACGCCACAGCGCCAGCGCCGCCGTGTCCTTGCTGGTGACCGAGTGCACCAGCTTGAGCACCTGGTTGACTTTGGTTTTATAGAGGTCGATGCGCTCCCGGTTGGCCTGGTGCGCCTCGTGCCAGGCGGCCCTTTCGAAGCGCGCCTTGGCCCCCAGGGTGATGTTCTGAAAATCGGCGAAGTAGGCGTCGAAGCCATTGAGGATCGTCTTGGCGATGCGTCGCGCTGTCGGAGAGTGATTGGTCATGCGCTAAACTCTTGCCATTGGTGCGGCTTCTCGGGTAGTTTGCATTGCCCTATACGGCGGATGTTAGCACGGTGAGCGGGAGCGGGACTTGGACGATTGGATCAGTAGCTTTGTCTTTTTCTTTGCGGTGATAGACCCGGTGGGAACACTGCCGGTGTTCATCGCGGTGACGGCCCGCCATTCGGAGTGGCAAAAGCGCAAAATCGCTTTTTTGTCCGTGGCGGTGGCGACCGGCATTCTGCTGTTCTTTCTGGTTGCGGGCCAGTTTCTGCTGGAGAGCATCGGCGTGCCCCTGTCCGCGTTTCAGGTATCCGGCGGTGTGGTGCTGTTCCTGTTCGCCCTCACCATGATCTTTGGGCCGGGCAAGCCGGAACAGGAAGTGGAAATGGTGCAGAGCGGCCACGAGACCGCCATTTTTCCCCTTGCCGTGCCATCCATCGCGTCGCCGGGGGCCATGCTGGCCGCGGTGGTGTTGACCGATAATCACCGCTTCGACCCCATCCATCAGATGCGCACCGCTACCGCCATGCTGCTGGTGCTGGGCCTGGTTTTGCTGCTGTTGCTGACCGCCCGCTGGGTGTATCGCTGGATTGGTGATGCCGGTGCCAGTATCGTCAGCCGGGTAATGGGACTGATCATCGCCTCGGTGGCGACCACCAATGTACTGCTGGGGGTGCAGCAGTTTTATGCCATGTAGCCAGGCCCGGTTCGGGGGTAGCGGACTCCGGGTCAGCGGATGTACTTGGCAGCCTCGCGCGCTTTGGCGCGAATTTCTTCCGGTAGTGGAATATAGCCCAACTCGTCCGCCAGTGCCTGGGCCTCGTCACTCAGCATGTAATTCACCAGCAGGTTGAGGGCCTCCGCCTCGTAGCTGTTGTCGTGCTCGGTGGGGATTATCAGCCAGGAGAAGTTGGTGATGGGGTAGGCCTGTACATCCTCCGGGTCCCAGGTCCAGGCAACCAGATCGGGCACTTCGCTGGCAGGTAGTGTGTCATTGGGGAAGCTGATGCCGACCAGTGCCGCGGCTCCTGTATGCAGTCCCGGGTCGATATAGGTGCCGGCGCGGTTTTCCAGTTTGGCCACCGGCAGCCCGGTCAGTTTGGCGTAACCGTAATTGAGGTAACCGATGGCGCCCGGTTTTTGGGATATCCGCGCGGACACACCGTCGTTTTTGGGCGCCTTGATGATATTGGCCTCGCTGGGCCAGCTGGGTGTGATTGCAGGGCCCACTTTGTTCCTGAACTCCTCGCTGATGGCGCTCAGGTGGCCGGTGAACACATAGCTGGTGCCGGATGCGTCGGAGCGGGTCACCAGGGTGATATCCAGGTCCGGAAGGTCGATGTCGGGATTGGCCGCCGCAATTTGCGGGTCGTTCCATTTGGTGATTTCACCCAGGAAAATCTTCGTATACACCTTTCGGGGCATATACAGTTCTTCCACACCCGGCAGGTTGAACGCCAGTACGATTTTGCCGGCAGTCACCGGCAGCAGCACCAGGCCGTGGGTTGCCTGCGCCATCTCCTCGTCGGTCATGGCGGCGTCCGATCCAGCGAAATTCACCACATCGTGGATAAAGTCCAGCACGCCGGCGCTGCTGCCCTTGGCGTGGTAATCAATAGTCACCGTCTTGTATCTGTCGGTGAAGTTTTTGAACCACTGGGAAAAAATCGGATGTGGGGAAGAGGCGCCGGATCCATACAACTGCACTGACTTGGTGAATTCCGGGGCCGGTTCCTCTTGTTTGGGGGGATCGGCCGCGGGTTCGGGGGCCGGTGCTTCGCTCTCTTTTTTACCAGTGTCGCAGCCGCACAGGATTGCCAGTGCCAGCAGCAGGGAGGTAAGTCCCGGGGAGACGGCGTTGCGGATCCTGGCGGTGGCGTGCATGCAGCGGCTTCCCCGGATTTAAGACAGGCGCTGTCGTGAACACAAGCGGCGACAGCGCGGATTTGGCAGAGATACCCTAGGATTCTAGTTCAGTGGGTCGATAGGGTCCGGGGTGCCGGCATTTTGGCTGCGGGAAAATTCAGCTGCCCACGGGTCCGCCATCCCGTCTGCGGATGGCCACTACCGAGGGCCTGGGGGGCAGCTCCGGATCATTGTCCGGCCAGCGGTGCGCCGGCTCATCGAATGTGGAGTCGCGGCTGTCAGCGGGGTGTTGCACCGCCACGAACAGAGTGGTGCCATCGGGGGTGAATTCCGGACCACAGACTTCCGCCCCCAGAGGGCAGCCGAAGAAGTGTTTGGGTATGGCGCGCCCCTCGCCTTCGGTGGCCATGGCCCAGAGGCCGTCGTGGAAACCGAAATCCTCGCAGCCATCGGTGGCGATCCACATGTTGCCACGCTGGTCGAAGGCGACATTGTCGGGGTTGGCAAACCAGCCGTCGGGTGAAATGTCCCCGGCGGACTGCTGTCCGTAGGCGCCCCGCTCGGCCGGGTCTTCGGCCTGGGGGTTGCCCCCCAGCAGAAAAAGATTCCAGCGGAAAGTGTCGCTGGTGTGATCGCGGTTGCCCTGTGTGCCCGGCGGCACTATTTCCAGGACGTGGCCGGCGCTATTGCGCGGCCGCGGGTTGCTGGCATTCAAGCCATCCTCGCCGCGCCGCTTGTTTTTGGTCAGCATGACATAGGTGCAGTCATTGACGGGGTTGGTCTGCACATCTTCGGGTCGGTCCATGGGCGTTGCACCCAGCAGTGTGGCGGCGCGGCGCGCATCGATAAGCACATCGGCCTGGCTGTGAAATCCGTTGTCGGCGGTGAGGGGGCCGAGACCGAATACCAGCGGCAGCCAGCGTCCACTGCCATCTTGATCAAATCGACCGGCGTAGAGGGTACCCTCGCTGAGCAGCTGCCGGTTGTCCGCCTGAGTTTCATAGCGGCCGCTGGACAGGAAGCGGTAGACAAACTGGTGCTCATCGTCATCGCCCCCGTAAGCGGCGATGAGCTGGCCCGGCTTGGCCACCAGGGTAAAACCCTCGTGCTCGAATCGCCCCAGGGCGGTCAGTTTGCGCGGTGTGCTTGTGGGATCGTAGGGATCTATCTCCACCATCCAGCCGAAACGATTGGGCTCATTGGGCTCCCGCTCGATATCGAAGCGGGAGTGGTGGTCGCCCCAGTTGCGGTTGTCCGGCCCTATGCCAAAATCCCGGTGGTTGCGGGCTTCCGCCGGGTCGGCGACCTTGTCCGGATTCCCCTGAAAGGCGTCGCCAAAACCCTCTTCGGCAATTAACAAGGTACCCCAGGGTGTTTTGCCGCCGGCGCAGTTGGCGATGGTTCCGACCGGGCGCCGCCCGCTGGGGTCGGCACTGGTGCGCAGTCTGGGGTCGCCCGCGGCGGGGCCGACTATTTCCATCGGCGTGGTGACGGTGATGCGGCGGTTGTAGGCACTCTCCAACACCGGCCGCCAACCTTCATCGGTTTTTTTTACCTCGACGATGGAGTGGCCGCAGGCGGCCATTTCGATCGCCACATGCTCCGCGCTCACTTTGCGGCCGGCACTGCGTTTATCCGCGTAACCGGGAAACATCAGGTGGGGCAAAGTGTATTCGTGATTGACACACAGCAGGCCCGAGCGGCTGTTGTGGCTGCAGCTGTGGCGCAGCCCCTCGGCGGGGCCAACATTGCTGTCCAGGGGCATAAAAGCGATAAAGTCGTTGTTGTAGCCGAAGCGCCTTTGCTGTTCAGCGGGGGTCAGCGCGGCGGGCTTAAAAGTGTCGCCCCCCGCGTCGATAGGGTCACCCCAACGCAGCAGTATGTCGGCGGTATAGTCTTTCGGCAGGTGGTGCCTCGCGTCCAGCCTATGGGGAATTTCCGCAAAACCCAGGTTTTTTTCTGCGCTGCGGTGTCCGCTGCTACAGGCCGTCAACAGGGCCGCACCGCCACCGGCTGCAAGCCCCAATGTCTTTATAAAGTGCCTTCGAACTGGATTTCGCGGATTCTTGCTCATTAATTTTCACCTTTTTGCCGGCCGCGCGGTATGGACCGCCGGGTTAATAATCAGCTAAGCCGGAGCATAAATTCTGCCGCCCTTTGGTGAACTTTGTATGACAACCGTAAAAAAACTGTCACGCAACGTTAATCATGGCCCACTAGGCTGCGCCCCATCAAATTTATGGCCTAGCACAAAATGGCAAGGGGGTAACGTGAACAATAAATCACTCTGCGGTGTGAAGGGTGGGGTGCCACTCACCACCCTGGCGGTCTTCGCAATCAGTGTTAACCTGGGTGCCCAGGAAACGCCAGACGATAGCCCCCGAGCGATGGAAACCATTGAGGTGACGGCCCAGGCGGCCAACGCCAGCAGTGCTATCGAACGGCAGCGGGCGTCCGACAAGGTTGTCTCGGTGTTGACTTCGGAGGCCATCGGCTCCCTGCCGGACGCCAACGTGAGCGAAGCGCTGCAGCGGATTCCGGGCGTGTTTATTGAACGGGACCAGGGCGAGGGCCGCTTTGTCGGCGTGCGTGGTATAGACCCGAATCTGAATGCCGCCAGCATCAACGGCATGGGCATCCCGGCCCCGGAGCGGGACCGCCGCTCCGTTGCGCTGGATGTGATTCCGTCGGATTTGCTCTCCAGCCTGGAAGTGTTCAAGACGCTGACTCCGGACATGAGTGCCGATTCCATCGGTGGCGCCATCGAGATCAAGAGTCTGAACGCATTCGATCGGGATGGGCGCAGCGTCAAAATGACGGTTGAGAACGGTTACAGCGCCCTGCAGGAGGAGACCAGCCCCAAGCTGTCGGGCGCTTTTACCGAGGTATTCGAACTGGACGGGCGCGAGCTGGGCGTGGCGCTGGCCGCCAGCTGGCAACAGCGTAACTTCGGTTCCGAGAACATTGAGACCGATGGCGTGTGGCAGCCACTCACGGCTCTGGATGGCAGCGAGGCCGTTGGTGCCACTGAGCTGGAGCAGCGGGACTACACAGTGACCCGTGAGCGCACCGGCCTGGTGGCCAATTTTGACTATCGCCCCAACGACAGCACTGAATTTTTCCTGCGCAGTCTCTATTCCGATTTTTCCGACGAGGAACAGCGCCAGCGCAATTCGTTTAAGTTGGACGAGGAGAACGACGAGCCGGACACCATCGCCGAAGGCTTTGCGGTCTGGTCCGGTGCCGCACTGGAAAAAGAGCTGAAAGACCGCTCTGAGGAGCAGAAGATTTTCTCTGTGGTCGCCGGTGGCGAGCACAGCTTTGCCCAGTGGGGCGTGAATTACTCGCTGGGCTATTCCCAGTCAGAGGAAAACGAACCGGGCCGCCGGGATACCACATTCGTGCAGGAAGGGCTGCAGCTGGGCTATACCCGTGCCGGTGAGAGACCTCAACTGACGGCCGGGGAGGCCGCATTCACCGCGGCCAATTACGAACTGGACGAACTGGTGGTTGAAAACAATTTCACCGAGGACGGGGAAACCAGCTTCCGTCTGGATATCAGTCGCGAACTGCAGCTGGCGGGCAACCCTTCGTCGCTGCAGTTTGGCCTCAGCGAACGCCGCCGCAAAAAGAGTGATGACGTCAATGCAACCGTCTACGACGGTTTTGGCGGTGACTACACACTGGCGGACTTTGCTGCGGACAACCTGGATTACAGTCTGGCCGATTTCGGTCCGGCGGTGAATCGCAGTGCCCTGAATCGTTTTATTAGTGCCAATATCGACAGCTTTGACATTGACGCCACCGATACGGCGCTGAATTCCACCCGCGACTATAAGGTGGAAGAGGACGTCTCTGCTCTTGATGTCATGAACAGCATCGACTTTGGCAACGGCAATCTGGTCTATGGCCTACGTTACGAGGCGACCGAGTTTCGCGCCAATGGTTGGCGCGCCGTGGAATCCGATGACGCTGTAGAGGGTGCCACCCAGGTGGCGGAAGATGTATATGTTTCCGCTACTGCCTATCAGCGGGAATATCACCACATCTTCCCCAGCGTAAATCTGAAGTACCAACTCAGTGATAATATACTGCTGCGCGGCGCCTATACCGAATCGCTGGCCCGCCCGTCCTTTGGTTATTTAAACCCGTCCCCCGCAGCCGTCGAGTACGATGATGGAGAGCTGGAGGTGGAGGCGGGCAATCCAAACCTGGATCCATTCGAGTCGCAGAATCTGGATTTTTCCTTTGAGTATTACGCCGATACCCTGGGGATGTTTTCCGTGGGTGTTTTTTACAAGAACATCGATCACTTCATCGCCATTGCGGATGTGGCCGATCGTGTGGATCTCACCCAGTTCCTGGGCGGCCTGCCGATCGAAGAGGCGCAGGTGTTGCAACCCATCAATGGGGACACAGCGACTCTGACCGGCGCCGAGCTCGCCTGGACCCGCGGCTTCGACAATGGCCTGCTGCTCAAGGCCAACGCCACCTTTACCGACTCAGAGGCGCAGCTGGACCTGGGTCACGGGACCAGCCGCAGCGAAACCATTTCCCTGCCGCAGCAGGCGGATACGGTTGCCAACCTGATTCTCGGATATGAACGCGACGCTTTCAGTATGCGCCTGTCCGCCGCTTTCAGGGGCGCACGCCTGCTGGAACTGGACCTGGAAGACGCGGCTTTCGATCTGTACGAGGACGACCATTTGCAGTTTGATCTGACTGCAAAATACAGTTTTCAAAACGGCGTGCAGTTGTCCTTTAGCGGTATCAACCTGACCGATGAACCTTTCTACGCCAATCGCAATGGTTTCAACGGTCAGTACGAGGAGTATGGCCCCTCCTATGTGCTCGGTCTGACCTACAGCAATTTTTAACTTCGTGCAGTAGCGCAGTTTTCAGTGCTGCCTGCTATCAGTGGCTATTGAGAAACAATGTCGATTCCAGTGTCCACCGCGCCGGCGGCGGGGTAGTTTATGGAGGTTTAACTGGTGCGAGAGTCCGCAAACGCTATGAGAAAAAACGGTTGGCAATATGGATTGGCGGCACTGGTCCTATTGTCTGTCGGTGCATGTCAGCGGGAGGCATCCCGGGACCTTTCGCCGTCGCCCTGGCGCCCTGTAGAGGAGATGAATTTTCCCCACCTGCAGGCCAGCCAATTGTCACCCTTCCAACTGGGTGGCCTTGATTATGTATTGCTGGGCAGTGAGGTCCGGGGCCTGGTGCTGGCCGATGCCGACGGCAGTCGGGTTCTGGAGTCCGGCAGTGGCAGTGTGGAGCATTTCGCCACCCAGCGTCAGGCGGACGGCAGCTGGCTTGTAGCCGCCTATGACGGCGACGTCGGTGAATTACAGCTGCGCCGCCTCAGCGCTGTCTCTGGCGAAGCCGGACCGACAATGCATTTTCTCGGCGCTGTTGATCTCTCCGCATCTCCCGCCGCTCTGTGTTTTTCCCGCCAGGCGCAGCGCGCGCACCTGTTTGTGATCGGCGAAGACGGCGTGGGCCGTGAGTTCATTGTGCATACAGCGCCGCAGGCGTGGCAGTTCAGTGAGGTGCGCCTGCTGTATTTTGGTCCCCAGGTCACCAGCTGCGTGGTGGACGACCGGCGACAGCAGCTGCTGGTGGCCCAGCCTCCCCTGGGTATCTGGGCTTTGCACGCCAGTGCCGAAGCGGATGAAAACCGCAGGGTTGTTGTCCCCGGCGGTGCACTGGGGGAGGAGTTTGGCGGGCTTTGGTTGGACAGAGACAGAGACGAACTCTGGGTTGCCGGTGGCGCGCGGGTGCGGGCTTACAGTCTGGGCCTGCTGCCGGGCACCCCGGTATTTGAGCGCGCCCTGGCGGATATGGCGCCGGTCTCCATTGCCTTGCAGCGGGACCTTTTGCTGGCACTGGGTGAAGAGAGCAGCCGGGTGCAGAAATACGATGTGGCGCGGTCGCCAGCCGTTGCCGGGGCACAGGCTCCTGTGGCCGCAGCGCCAATTCCACAGGTGCTTCCCCGCGCCCAGACGCAGCCGGTGGCTTCCGGGGGCGATGCCGCCGACGATCCCGCCATCTGGGTCAATGGGCGTGACGCCAGTGCCAGCCTGGTGCTGGGCACGGACAAGAAGCATGGACTCAACGTCTACCGGCTCGATGGCACTCTGGTGCAGCAGTTTCCGGTGGGCCGGGTCAACAATGTAGATCTGCGTCCGGTGGCGCAGGGGCGTTTCGCTGCACTGGCGGCAGCATCCAATCGCACCACTGCGGGGATCAATCTGTTTGGCATCACTGCGGACGGGTTGGTGGAACATCTCGGGCTGCGCCCGGTCTCCATGGGCGACCCCTACGGTCTCTGTATGTACCGCCGGGATGGCAACTTCTATGCCTGGTTGTCCGACAAGGACGCAGGCCTGCAACTGCTGGAAATCCAACTGCAGGACAATGGGCTGGAATGGCAGCTGCGCAAGGTCGCCGAATTACAGGTCGCCAGTCAGGTAGAGGGCTGTGTGGTCGACGACGAGCGCGGCACCCTGTTTTTCGGCGAGGAGGATGGTGGGGTCTGGCGGCTGGATATCGCCGCATTCCTGGCCCACCGCGCCGGGCCGGAACTGGTGGCACCGGTGGATGGCGGGCAGCTGGTGGCGGATGTGGAAGGCATGGGGCTATACCTGGACGGGCCCCACAGCTATCTGGTGGTATCCAGCCAGGGCAACGACAGCTATGTGCTGTTCAGTCGCGATGGCAGCGAGTTTGTCGGCCGTTTTCGCGTCGCGGCCAATCTGCAGTTGGGAATTGACGGCAGTTCGGAAACAGACGGGTTGGATGTCACCAGTGCCATGCTCGGTGCCGATTACCCCCAGGGCCTGTTGGTGGTGCAGGATGGTCGCAACCGCATGCCCGGCGCGGCTCAGAATTTCAAACTGGTATCCTGGCAGGATGTCATGCGGCAGTTGCCTGCGGGTCACTCTGACTGAATTGGTGGCACCTGCGGCTGGCGGTGCTACAAGCACCGCCATAGTCGGGTTCATATCTCAGAAGTGGGTGCTCCAGCCAAGGGACAGTGTGTTGGCGTCGAAGGTGCCGCGCAGCTCATCGCTGCCCATGCTCTGCAGCGTCTCCCACTCCAGGCGCAGTGCCCAGGCATTGTCGTGCACATAACTGACACCGGCCCCATAGCCATACATAAAGCCTGTGTCGCCGTTGCTTCCCCTGCGATTGACGTTGTCCAGTTCTTCGAACACCTCACCCGTATTCAGGTCGACGAAGGTGACTAGATCCTGGCCGGTTTGTTTTTCGTGCAGTTGCCCGCTCCAGAAGCCGCCGCCGAGTTTTCCAAACAGACTGAAACTATCCCCTGCCAGTGGCCAGTGCCCCACTATATAGCCGGCGCCCAGATGCGTTTCCACCTTGTCGATGATATGCAGAAACTTTCCGAGGTCGTTGCTGAGATAGAAACCCAGTTCGGTCCGGTTCAGGCGCTGCAAACTGGCCTCCACGGCCAGATACGGCGACCAGCGCCAGCCGGCGTAGAGCTTCACACTGCTACCGGTATCGCTGCACTTGTCACTGGAAGCCATTTCGGGGCCGGCATCGACGCGCTGCACAAAGCGATCGGCGGCCTCGCAGAAGCCGCTTTGTCCGGTATCGCCAAAACTGATACCGGCGTAACGGTGGGAGTAAAAGTCGGCGCTGGCCAGGTTTGGCAGCGACAGAAGGGGTACCGCTAGCAGAAAAGAGGGTCTGGTCATGACGTCACCTGCTGGCTGGAAAAAAGTTTATTCTTGTGAGGCCCTCCGGGCCTGTTATTTATACGGCGATTCTATTGTTCTGAACAGGCCCTGGATCATCGCCCTTGAACTCTGGGAATTGTCCCGGGGCGGTGCTCCGGGAAAAAGCATCGGGGCCCGGTTAGAGACCCAGCTCCGCGCGCAACGCCGCCAGTCTTTGCGCGTTTTCCTCTTTGCCCAGGGGCTCGCCGGGACTGTCCTCCAGTTGCAGCTGCTCCGGCGGTGCAAGTTTCTGTCCTTCCAGTACCTGCGCGCATATCCTGCGATAGTGCTTGGCAAATACCGGGAAGGCAACCGATTCCGGGTTGTTGGCGAGGAAAAACCAGTTGGCCTCGCGCCCGGCGTGGTACACAGCCGGGTGGCTCCAGTGGCAAGCGGCCTTGGGACTGGGGGCGTTGCACGCCTCCCGGTAGGCGGCGCGGGCCTCCGGCAGTCCCCTGTCACCGGCGGCGCACAGCTTGAGCATCTTGTGCACTGTGGGCAGGTATTCGCTTTGCAGAATGGCTCGCTTGGCGCCGGCCATTATCTCTTCCGGGGTGAAGGCGGCCAGGGCTTCGAGCCACAGCCGCTGGGCATGGTGCAGTGTCTGGGTGTCCGGAAACGCCGCGCTGTACTGGTTGTGGTAGTTCAGTTTGAACAGGCCGAATACCTGGTTGACGGCGGCTACCTTTTCCCGGTCAGTTGGCCCAGCTCGTGTCTGCGAGGATGTCCCCGATGGAGCGGTCGCGGGTTCGCTGGTTTTCGTTGTTGGTACTTTGCTGGGTGCCATGTGCCCGTCCTATCGCCAGTTTGTTGCGCTCCGCCCATTGGTGGCGCGCGTGGCGCACAAACACGGCGTCCCAACTCTTGCGCGCCGCGTTTTGATCGCGCCAGTAGAGAATGAATTCCGGCACCAGTGCCAGGGCGAAGTCCCGTTCTATTTCACACTGGTTGACCAGGTGACTCAAGCAGTCGCCTCCCGGCTGCCAGTTGCGCGGAATAGGCTTGGCCACCGGATTCTTCTCGATCCCCTGGCAGAAATAGGCCCACTCCTCGCGCGCATACTCGATGAACAATTCACCCCAGCGCGCACTGTGGCCACCGCGCTCCAGCCATTTGTAGATAAACTCCGGCAGCAGCTCGGCGGCGAAACTGGGGTTGATGGCCAGGCGCCGCAGCTGCTCCCAGGTGTGCTCACTGGGCTGCCAGTCGCGGGTCATGGCGGCGGGCCTGCGCTTTTCGATAAAGGGGGTGTCCTGCTTCTCCCAGTCCTCCATCACCCAGTCGTTGAATTCCAGGTCCCAGGAAATGGATTGCTTGCCACTGGAGCCGTGGTAGTCACGAAAACGCTGTAGCGCCCGCTGCACAAAAGTGCTGGGTACCCCCTCGTCCGCCAGCTTGCGCAATGTCTCGTCGACCGGGCGCCAGTCCGCCGGCAGCGGCTGCTTCCGCTGCGCGGTGGCCCGGAATGCCTCCCATTTGGTTTTCACCTGCTTGAGAAACAGAGCGCCGAAGGAGTGGCGCGGCTGGCCCCGTTCACGCCAGTAGGTGACAAACTCCGGCAGCTGTTCGCGCACGAAGTGTTCCGGCACCCCCAGTTGCGTAATGCGCGCAAGCGTCTCCTGATCCGGCTGCCAATTGGGGGCAATGGTGTTGGCGCTGCGGGAGCTGGGTGCGGCAACCGGCGGTATTTGTCGTGCCCTCGAGTCGCCGGGGGTGTAGTCGCCCGGCAGTGCGAATTTAAGCAGGCTGCTTTCGCCGTAGGGTGCTGCGCCCAGCAGCAGGGCGCCCTGGTTGCGCAGGCTGGTGGCGACCCTCTGGATGTCCGCCGGCTGCCAGAAGGGCAGTTGCAGCTGCAGCTGCCGGGCATCCGCACTGTACCAGTCCCGCCCCGGGTGGGATTCCGCCGGCAGGAAGGGCAGCAGATCACCCAGAGCCGTCAGCAACACCGCTTCCTCCAGGCCGAGGGTGGCGGCCAGAGCCGGTGAAATACTCAGGGGACGTTCGGGAAGCAGGGGGTGTCGCATAGTGGCATTCTAACATCCGCACATCGGCTGTGCGCGGTGTCTTTTGGTGCCAAACCACTCGTTCGACAGCACGGTGGGGTGGATCCGCGACCTTTTCCTTGCGCGGATTTTGGGCCGGGATTTAAGCTTGACTATCGAAGTACCAGTGGCGGAGTGGTTATGACCGGTCAAACACTAAACTTTCGACTGCGCGGCATCCGCTGTGCCAGCTGTGTCAGCAAGGTAGAGGCAGCTTTGAAGTCTGTCCCCGGTATCGGGGAAATCAGGGTCAACCTCGCCGATCGCTCCCTGAGCGTGGCGGGGCAGGTCAGTGAATCCCAGTGCATCGCCGCTGTCAGGGCGGCGGGCTACGACGCCGAGCCGGTACACCCGGACGCGCGCGAGTCGCGGGAGAGGCAGCGCGAAGAAGAACGGCGCCTTTACCACTCCCTGTTGTGGCGCTGTGCCGCGGCACTGGGCCTGGGAGTGCCGCTGATGGCCTGGGGGCTGTTGGGCGGTGACATGGCGGTGACCACTCTGGGGCAACAGTTATTGTGGGGCCTGGTGGGGCTGCTGACATTGGCGGTACTGGTTTTCTGTGGCGGACATTTCTTTACCGGTGCCTGGCGGGCTTTTCTGCATCACAGTGCCACCATGGATACCCTGGTGGCACTGGGAACCGGTGCCGCCTGGCTGTTTTCCATGGCCGTGGTACTGATGCCCCAGGCACTTCCCGAAGCCGCGCGGCACGTTTATTTCGAAGCCAGCGCCATGATTATCGGCCTGATCAACCTGGGTCAGGCACTGGAACTCCGCGCCCGCAGTCGCACCGGCTCGGCGGTGGAGAAACTGCTGGAACTGCGGGATACCACCGCGCGGGTGCTGCGCGCCGGGTCCGAGGAGGATGTGCCGCTGGAGCTGGTGCAGGTAGGGGATCGCATCCGGGTGCGTCCCGGTGAAAAAATTCCCGTGGATGGTACCGTCGAGGAGGGAGCCAGTCTGGTGGACGAATCCATGCTCACGGGTGAACCGGTACCAGTGCGCAAGGCGGCGGGGGATTTTCTGGTTTCCGGCACTCAGAACCAAAATGGCAGCCTGCTGTTTCGGGCGGAAAAAGTCGGCGCCGACACACGTCTGGCCCATATCGTCAAGATGGTGCAAAACGCCCAGAGTTCGCGGGTCCCAATCGCCCGCCTGGCGGACAAGATCTCCGGTATTTTTGTACCGGTAGTCATAATTTTCGCCCTGTTGGCAGCGCTGGTCTGGTTTAACTGGGGACCGCCGCCGCAGGCTGCCCATATGCTGGTGGTGCTCACCTCGGTATTGATTATTGCCTGTCCCTGTGCCCTGGGTCTGGCCACCCCTATGTCGGTGATGGTGGGCGTGGGCAAGGGGGCCGAATACGGTGTGCTTATTCGCAATGGCAAGGCGCTGCAACAGGCCAGCAAACTGGACACCCTGGTGGTGGATAAAACTGGCACTTTGACCGAGGGCGCGGCGCGGGTGACCGATATTGTCACCGGCGGTGACAGGAGCGAAGCGGAACTGCTCACCGTCCTCGGCAGCCTGGAGCTGGGTTCGGAACACCCGTTGGCGGCGGCACTGGTGTCGGCGGCAAAGGACAGGCACCTGACGCTGAACGCGGCGACGGATTTCAATGCCGTTATCGGCCAGGGTGTGACGGGCACCGTCGAAGGCAAACGAGTGGCGTTCGGCAACCGGAAATTGATGCAGCGGGAAAGTGTCGACATCAGCCACTGGCAGGAACGCGCACACGCACTGGCGGACCTGGGGCGCACGGCCATCTTTGCGGCCATCGATGGCAGGGCCGCCGGCATTATTGCGGTTGCCGACCCGCTGCGGGCCGATGCCGGGGCGGCGGTGGCGCGGCTGCAGTCACTGGGTTTGCGGGTAGAGATGCTTACCGGCGACAACCAGGCTACGGCGGAGGCGGTGGCGCGGCAGGTGGGAATCGAGAGGGTGCATGCGGATCTGCAGCCGGAGGACAAACAGCGTATCGTCGCCGAGTTACAGCGGGGTGGCGAGCTGGTGGGGGTGGCAGGTGATGGCATCAACGATGCACCGGCACTGGCGCGCGCGGATGTAGGTTTTGCCATCGGCGCCGGGACCGATGTGGCAATTGAAACGGCCGACGTGACTCTGATGCGCTCTTCCCTGCATGGGGTCGCCGACGCGATTGAACTGTCCCAGGCCACCCTGCGCAATATTCGCCAGAATCTGTTCGGTGCCTTTATTTACAACACTTTGGGAATACCCATAGCGGCGGGAGTGCTCTACCCCTTGACCGGCGCTTTGTTGAGTCCGGTGGTCGCCGGTGCCGCCATGGCTTTTTCATCGGTCACGGTAGTGAGTAATGCCGGCCGTCTGCGGTTCTTTCGACCGACGGAGGCTCGGGTATGATGCATTTATTGGTCAACCTCACCGGTTTGCTGTTGATTGGTGCCACCGTCTGGTGGTTCTGGCTGGGGCCGACAAAAACCGCTGCCGCCGTGCCACCCTCAGCGTCGAAGCTGGAAATACTGGTCAAGGATGGCGTCTACCAGCCTGATCAAATCCTGTTGCCGGCGGGCCAGCCCACTGAACTGATTTTTCGGCGTGAGGACCCCAACCCCTGTGCCGAACATGTCCTTTTCCCCGACCTTGAAATCAGTGCCCAGCTGGCATCTGATACCAGCACCAGCCTCCAGCTGCCGGCACTGAAGGCCGGTGAATACCCGTTTCACTGTCAGATGCAGATGTACCGCGGCCGGCTGCTGGTGGAGTGATATTGGGTGAGGGGGCTCTCCGCAGTCTGTCGTCCCCAGCAGGGATTTAGCAGGCTGTTGAAATTCGAAGAATTTCGACGCCTGGTACCGGAATATGGATGTTCCGGCAAAATCAACGACGCCTAAGTCGTTGATTTTGGGAGAAAAGTGAAAATCACATTTTTCGCTTTTCGTGTTTTGAAACAGGCAGGATGCCTTTTTCAACAACCTGTTGGGGCTCGCAAATCAAGCGCGTAACTGCTTGATTGGTTGTAGAGGGCTCGCGGACATGCACCGCAAACCGGATTGAGGAAAGCCAGGGGCGGCTTTTTCAATATCCTCTTTAAGGAACCCGAGAGACAACCCATGAGTAAGGAAAGCGAAGGGGCGAACGATATTCGCGACTACAAAAAAGACCTTCGCCACCTGCAGATTGAGCTGGTCAGGTTGCAGCGACACCTTATAGCCGAGCAGTTACAGATACTCATTATATTTGAAGGGCGTGACGCCGCTGGCAAGGACGGCTGTATCAAGCGCATTGTCGAGCACTTGAGCCCGCGGGAAACGCGGGTGGTGGCACTGGGAAAGCCCTCAGACCGGGATCAAAACAGCTGGTACTTTCAGCGTTACGTTTCGCACCTGCCGGCAAAGCAGGAGATGGTGCTATTCAACCGCAGCTGGTACAACCGCGCCGGGGTGGAGCGGGTAATGGGCTTTTGCACCGAGCACCAGTACCAGGATTTTGTTATGTCCGTGGTGCCCTTCGAGCATATGCTGGTGGATTCCGGCATACAGATTCTCAAATACTATCTGGATATTGATCGCCGGGAGCAGGAAGAGCGCCTGCAGGCGCGGCGTCAGGATCCGCTAAAACAGTGGAAGGTGAGCCCGGTTGACGAAGTGGCGGTAGAACACTGGCGCGCTTACAGTGTGGCCCGCAACGAGATGTTTGCCGCAACCCACAATGAAATCACGCCCTGGTACCTGGTGCGGGCCAACAACAAGAAGCGCGCGCGCCTCAATGTCATCCGCCATATGCTGAGCCGTATTGACTGGCCCGGCCGGGAGCACAGAATCGACCAACCCGATCAACAGGTGGTGTTTCCCTACAACGCCAAGCACCTTTTGACTGAGACAATCGCCCCCTGATTGCCCGGGTCCGGCGGGAACAGGCCCTCATCTCAGTTGTCTTATCAGCCCGTGAGTCCAATCCATGATCCGTCATCGATTGGATTGACGTCCTCAAAAAGCTACGCATTTCCCCGGCAACTTTCCGCCCCATTGCGGGCCAGTTTGCCGGAAGGGGCAAACTCATCCTATAGATAAATTCTATTGAGCGCATAATAACAATTGTCTTTATGCGTTCATTGGCCAGGGATAACCTGCAGCTATCCGGTGAGCGTCGAGTTGGCGCCCTGGTCCCCGGAGAGTGTACTGGCCCCACTATGCTTTTTGGGCATCTCTTTTTGCACCTGGAGTAGGAGAACAACCTTGAGCAAGAAACTAACCACAGCTGCCGGCTGCCCCGTAGCCCACAATCAGAATGTGATGACCGCCGGCCCCCGCGGTCCCCAGCTGCTACAAGATGTCTGGTTTCTGGAAAAACTGGCGCACTTCGACCGCGAGGTAATCCCGGAGCGGCGTATGCATGCGAAGGGGTCCGGTGCTTACGGTACCTTTACCGTGACCCATGACATCAGCAAATATACGCGGGCTAAGATCTTCTCCGAAATCGGCAAACAGACGGAGTTGTTCGCACGTTTTACCACCGTGGCGGGGGAGCGGGGCGCAGCGGACGCGGAGCGGGATATTCGCGGTTTCGCCCTCAAGTTCTACACCGAGGAGGGCAATTGGGACCTGGTTGGCAACAACACGCCGGTATTCTTCCTGCGCGACCCGCTCAAGTTCCCGGACCTGAATCACGCGGTAAAACGGGATCCCCGCACCAATATGCGCAGTGCCACCAATAACTGGGATTTCTGGACCTCGTTGCCGGAGGCATTTCACCAGGTAACCATCGTGATGAGCGATCGCGGAATACCGGCCAGTTACCGCCATATGCACGGCTTTGGCAGTCACACCTTCAGTTTTATCAATGCGGATAACGAGCGTTTCTGGGTCAAATTTCACTTTAAGACCCAGCAGGGAATTAAAAATCTGACCGACGGGGAAGCTGGCGAATTGATTGGCCGCGATCGCGAAAGTCACCAGCGCGACCTGTATGACGCTATCGAGAACAAGGATTTTCCAAAATGGACCCTGTATGTACAAATCATGCCGGAATTGGAAGCCGATACAGTCCAGTTCAACCCGTTTGACCTGACCAGAGTCTGGTCGCAAAAAGACTATCCGCTGATTGAGGTGGGGGAGTTTGAGTTAAATCGCAATCCTGAAAACTTTTTTGCCGAAGTCGAGCAGGCCGCTTTTAACCCCGCTGCGGTAGTACCGGGTATCGGCTTTTCCCCGGACAAGATGCTGCAGGGCCGCCTCTTCTCCTACGGCGATGCGCAGCGCTATCGGTTGGGGGTAAACCACCACCAGATTCCGGTGAATGCACCCCGCTGTCCTGTTCACAGCTATCACCGCGACGGGGCCATGCGCGTGGACGGCAACCACGGCTCTACCATCGGTTACGAGCCAAACTCCCACAAACAGTGGGAGGAGCAGCCGGACTATGCCGAGCCACCACTGCGTATTTCCAATGATGCCGACCATTACGATCACCGCATTGACAGCGATTACTTTTCCCAGGCCGGGGATCTGTTTCGCCTCATGAGTGAGGAAGAGCGGCAGCGCCTGTTGGAGAATACTGCCCGCTCGATGGAAGGCGTGCCGGACTTTATCAAGCAACGGCATCTCGACCATGCGTATCAGGCCGACGAGGCTTACGGACAGGGCCTCGCGGCAGCTTTGGGGATGGAGAAATAATTCCTCCACAGGAACATTAGGTGCGCCCTGTGTGCTCCAGCGGATGCCGGCGAGCGGTGTATTCTGTTGCCGGTCGCCTCCCTTTGGCTGGCCTTGAACAGGCTCTAGCAGGTTGTTGAAAAAGGCATCCTGCCTTTTTCAAAACCCGAAAAGCGAAAAATGTGATTTTCACTTTTCTCCCAAAATCAACGACTTAGGCGTCGCCGATTTTGCCGGAACATCCCTATTCCGGTAGCAGGCGTCGAAATTCTTCGAATTTCAACAGTCTGCTAATCGATAGCTGAACAAGTCTTCCATGGCTTTTCCCAGTCCGGGTTTGCGGCTCTAGCGGTCAAACCTGCCCACTGTTGGTGCGGCTGTTTTCCCGGTCAACCCCGGGCGGTTACACTGTGCCCCCTGTGCGGTGACGACCGCGATCGACCGGGAGAGGGGCCTTGGCGAAAAAAAGCAAAACCGCTTACGTTTGCAACGAATGCGGAGCGGACCATACCAAGTGGTCCGGCCAGTGTGGCGCCTGTGGGGCCTGGAACAGTCTCAGTGAGGTGCGCCTGGGCCGCGGGCGCAGTGCTATCGATGGCCAGAGTGGTTACGCCGGGGCAGCCGGTGCGGGCGAAGTGCAGAAGCTTGCCGAAATCGATCTGAGCGAGCTGCCGCGCATTCCCACCAATGCCGGAGAGCTGGACCGGGTGCTGGGCGGTGGATTGGTGCCGGGTTCGGTGGTCCTGATTGGCGGTCACCCGGGCGCCGGCAAATCCACCATTTTATTGCAGACCCTGTGCCATCTGTCACAGCAGATGCCGGCCCTGTATGTCACTGGCGAGGAATCCCTGCAACAGGTTGCCATGCGAGCCAAACGGCTGGGACTGCCGATGGATCAACTGCAGGTGCTGTCGGAAACGGACGTGGAGCGCATCTGCCACATCGCCGGCACCGTTAAGCCGCGGGTGGTGGTGGTGGACTCGATCCAGGTCATGCATATGAGCGAAGTGCAGTCGGCACCGGGATCTGTGGCCCAGGTGCGGGAAAGTGCCGCCTACCTGACCCGCTTCGCCAAACAGACCGATACCGCCATGATTGTGGTGGGCCACGTCACCAAAGATGGCAGCCTGGCGGGCCCCAAGGTACTGGAACACATTATCGACTGCTCCATTCTGCTGGAAAGTACCCACGACTCCCGTTTCCGCACCCTGCGCGCCCACAAGAACCGCTTCGGCGCTGTCAATGAGCTGGGTGTCTTCGCCATGACGGAACAGGGTTTGAAGGAGGTTTCCAACCCCTCGGCCATATTCCTGCAGCGGGCCGAGGAGGTGGCGGCCGGCTCCGTGGTGACTTCCGTGTGGGAGGGCACCCGACCCTTGTTGGTGGAGTTGCAGGCGCTGGTGGACGACAGCAGTCTCGGCAACCCCCGCCGGGTGGCCGTCGGTCTGGACCAGAACCGGCTCAATATGCTGCTGGCGGTATTGCACCGTCACGGCGGCCTGTTGGTTGGCGACCAGGACGTCTTTATCAATGTGGTGGGAGGCGTGCGGGTGATGGAAACCAGCGCCGACCTGACGCTGCAACTGGCAGTTGTATCCAGTTTTCGCGACCGGCCGCTGCCGCGGGACCTGATGGTCTTCGGGGAGGTTGGGCTGGCGGGTGAAATCCGCCCTGTACCCTCCGGTCAGGAGCGTTTGCGCGAAGCGGCCAAGCACGGTTTCCGCAAAGCCATAGTACCCGCCGCCAACCGGCTGAAAAATGATATCGACGGGATGGAGATGGTGCCCGTCAGAAGCCTCGCGGAAGCACTGGCGGCGATTGACGCGTGAAGTGGTGTTGTGGCCTTCTGTTGAGCTGCCTGGTACTGCCGGCCAGCGCCTATGAACGCATTGCCTCGCTCAATCTGTGTCTCGATCAATTGCTGCTGAACTGGGTGGCGCCGGAAAAAATCGCCTCAGTGACCTGGCTGTCCGCCAACGATCAATACCGGCGCGCACCACTGCCCGGGCATGTCTATCTGAACCGCGGCCAGGCGGAGGAGCTGCTGCACCTGCGACCGGATCTGGTGCTGGTTGGCCAGTACGGCGGCGGCCGCGCGGCGGCGCGGTTACAGGCGTTGGGAGTACAGGTGGTGCGCATCCCCGACGCCCACAACCTGGAGCAGTTGGAGCAGCAGTTGCACCAGTTGCAGCAGGTGCTGGGGCCACTGCCCCGGTTGCAGGCCCAGCGGCGGCGACTGCGCCAGCTGCTGGACCGGACGGCAGTCGATACAAGCAGCCGGAACCGGCCGGGAGCGCTGATTCTGTCCGCCAACAACATCACTTACGGCGACGGCATGCTGGAGCACCAGTTGCTGCAACAAGCCGGGTTTGCCAACCTCGCCGCAGAGCAGGGCATTCACCAACTGGGTCGCGTCAGTCTGGAGCAGGTCATAGCGGCACAGCCGGAGCTGCTGGTGTTCTACGGTGGTGACAGTGCTTTTGCGCTGGCGCACCTGGCCAGCCGCCACCCGGTTCTGAGACCCTATATCGATAGCGGCCGGATTTATACCCTGCCCGCAGAACTGGGCTATTGTCCGGCGCTGGTGGCAGTGGAGGTACTTAGGCAACTCGAGGAAAAGAGAAAAACCCTTGGCGAATAACCCAAAAGCCCCTCTGTTGTTACTGATCTTACTGCTGCCGCCCGCACTGGTGCTGGCCTTGCTCAGCGGTCCGGTGGATATCGATCTGTTGCAGGCTCTGCAGCTCGGCTGGCGCAGTGAGGAAGGTGACGCTGTCATTCTGTGGCAGTTGCGCCTGCCGCGGGCACTGCTGGCTCTGAGCGTGGGCGCGGCTCTCGGTATGGGGGGTGCGGCCATGCAGGGGATGTTGCGCAATCCCCTGGCGGAGCCCGCGCTGCTGGGGGTGAGCAGTGGTGCGGCGCTGGCGGCGATAATCCTGCTCTACTATGGCCTTGCCTGGCAGTCGGGCTGGTTGTTGCCGCTGCTGGCCATCGGTGGCGCCTTTGCCGCAGTGGCCGGGGTCTGGCTGCTTGCGGGGCGGGGCGCCAGTGCCGGGCGACTGGTGCTGGCGGGGGTGGCCATCAATGCGTTTCTGTCCGCCTCTATAGCCCTGGCCCTCAATTACGCGCCGAGTATGTTCGCGATGCAGGAAATCGTCTTCTGGCTGTTGGGATCGCTGGCCAACCGGGGCTGGGACCAGTTGCTGTTGGCACTGCCATTTATGCTGTTTGGGGGCCTGTTATTGTTTGCAGCGCGCAACTATCTGCGTGCGCTTTCACTGGGTGAGGCCAGTGCCGCCTCCCTGGGCTTTGGCGGTCGCCGCTATCCCATGGCGATACTGTTGGGAATTGCTGCAGCGGTGGGGGCGGCGGTGGCGGTGGCGGGTACCATCGGATTTATCGGTCTGGTGGTGCCGCACCTGATGCGACCGCTGGTGCGTCAGGATCCGGGCCGGTTGTTGTGGGCCAGTGCCCTCGCCGGTGCCCTGTTACTTCTGTTGGCGGACATTTTCGTGTTGAATTTTATCGGTACCCAGGAATTGCGCATTGGCGCGGTCACCGCCTTTATCGGCGCGCCGTTTTTCTTCTGGCTGATCGCCGGTACACGGCGGGAGCGGTTCCTGTGAGCACAGATAGTCTGGAGGCCAGCTGCCATCAGCTGTGTTTGCGGCGTCACCGCCGGACTGTACTCACCGGTATCGACTGCGCTTTCAAGCCGTTCCAGCTGACCGCCGTGGCGGGCCCCAACGGTGCCGGCAAAAGCAGTTTGCTGGCAGCCCTGGCGGGAGTGTTGACACCCTCCTCCGGGAGGGTGGAACTGGGCGGGCGCGATGCGGGCCAGCTTTCCGCGGTACAGCGCGCGCGCATCAGTGCCTATTTGCCCCAGGCCGAGTCTCCGGCCTGGAGTTTTGTCGCCGCGGATCTGGTGGGGGTGGGGCTGCTGCCCTGGGGACGGATTGCAAACCGGCAGCAGCGCATCCACTGGGCTTTACAGCAGGTGGATGCCGGCGCCCTGGCCGGGCGCCCGGTGACCCATCTGTCCGGTGGCGAGCTGCGGCGGGTTCAGTTGGCGCGCCTGCTGGTGGGCGAGGCGCCACTTTTGATCGCCGACGAACCCACTGCGGCCCTGGATATCCGCCACCAGTTGCAGCTGATGCAGACGTTTCGAGCGCTGGCTGCCGGGGGGAAAACGGTGGTGCTGGCGCTCCACGACCTCCAACTGGCGGCCCGCTACTGTGACCGTATCCTGCTGCTGGAACAGGGACAGCTGCGTGCCCAGGGCACCCCTGAGGAAGTGTTGACCCCGGATCTGGTCAGCGAGGTTTACGGCGTGAGCAGCAGCTTGCGGCGCCGCAACGGCGTGACTGAATTTATGCCTCTCGACCTGCTGCCGTAGTTGGCAGGTGCTGTCAGCTGGCTATCACCAACAGGCCAAACCGGCGCGCTTTGCCGCGACTGCGTTGACCCGACTCCTCTGGCCCGCTAACCTTGCCGCCGCTTTGGGTGCCCAGCAGCACTGCCAGATGGGGTGGTGCTTGGTTGGGTTAAATGGGAAGTCCGGTATCAATTTACATAAATCCGGCGCTGCCCCCGCAACGGTGATTCGCGCGAGCGATCAGCCCGATACCAGCCCCGAGCGAAGCGTAGGATAAAGCGGAGGGCTTTGTCTGGTCCGTGTGGGGTGCCGGCCCAGTCCGCCGACACCGCTGTATGCACTGATTGTACTCACCCTCCCTCAATTCGTTTTTGACTTCGAAATTGGGGAACCCCTGTGAAAAAAACACTTGTCGCTGCGGCTGTTATCGCCGCCAGCCAATCTGTGTCCGCCGACGGTGCGGACGGCCTCGAACTGGTTTCGGTAACCGCGAGCCGTGTGGAGATCCCGCGCGAACAGCTCGGCGTTTCCGTTTCTGTGCTGACCCGGCCCGAAATCCAACGTCTTGGCTACACCAGCCTGATGGACGTGTTGCGCACTCTACCGGGCGTGTCCATCAGCAACAGTGGCGGTGCCGGCAAAGTCAGCTCCCTGTTTATTCGCGGAGAGAGCAATTACCGCACTTTGGTGTTGCTGGATGGCGTCAATATCGCCGACCCCACCAGCCCGCAGGTTTCCACCCAGCTGCAACATCTACTCGCGGCGGATGTGGAGCGCATCGAGGTTTTGCGGGGCCCACAGGGAATGATGTACGGCGCCGGCGCCGGCGGTGTCATCAATATAGTGACGCGAAAAGCGCAATCGGACCTGGAGGGACGCCTGGCGCTGGAGGCGGGGCGCTATGGTACTACTACCGGCTCCGCCGGTGTCGGGGGCCGGAGGGGGGCATTCGATTATGCGCTCAATGTCTCCACCCTGGACACAGAGGGATTTAACAGCCGCGCCATGGATTTATCCGGCGAGCGCGACGGCTACCGCAATCGCACAGCTGACGCCAGGCTGGGTTACCGTTTCAGCGATACCCTGGACTTGAGCTTGCAGCTGCGTCACAACGACAATGAAACCGATTTTGACGGTTGTTTTTTCTCGCCCAGCAGCGATTGCGTGGACCAGTTCACCCAACAGAGTTACCGCCTGGGGCTGGGCTATAGCGGTGCGGGCAAGCACCAGCTGGATCTGGCGGAACAGCGCATCGAGCGCGACAACCTGGATGATGGGATCAGCACTTTCGCCGTCGAGGGCACCATCCGCGAACTGAACTATGTGGGCAACACTGCGGCCGCAGGCGGTGAACTGGTATGGGGAGCGGAATACGAACAGCAGGAGTTCGCCAGTGCTTTCAGCGATCAAGAGATCGATAGCCTGGGGCTGTTCAGCGAATGGCGTGGCGACATGGCCGGCAAGTTGTTTTATACCCTGGGGGTTCGCCACGAAAATCTCGAGACCGATGATCGTGTCAGCTGGCGTTCCAGTTTGGCCTATCCAGTGTTGCTGGGGCCGAATCAACAGTTGAAGCTGCGTGCCAGTTATGGCACCGGTTACCGGGCCCCCAGTCCTTTCGAGGTGTCCTACAACCTGGGTGAGGGTGTGGCGCCGGTGGGACCGGAAACCAGCCGGGGCTATGAAGTGGGTGCCGAGTATCGTCTGGGTAGCGCATTGGAAGCGGAGCTGGTGTTGTTCGACCAACAGATCAGCGATGCCATCGTGTTTGACTTCAGGCTCGGCAGCTCGGGCTTCGGTGCCTACCGCCAGGACCCAGGCGAGAGCAGATCCCGTGGCATTGAACTGTCCCTGGGTGGGGCCTTTGGGGAGCACCTGGACTGGTATTTTAACGGTACACTGCTGGACAGTGAGGATGCCGGAGGTAACCAGCGTCTGGGTGTTGCGCAACAGGTCGCCAATCTGGGGGGCAGCTATCGCTGGTTGGGGGATGCTGTGGTCATGGGTGTCAACTGGCAGTATGTGGGGGACCGGAAGAACCTCAATCCAAGGGCTTTCGGTATTGTTGGGCTGGATCCCTACAACAAGCTGGACCTCAAGCTATCCTACCAGCTGTCGTCCCGTGTGGCGTTGAGCTTGCGCGGGGAAAATCTGCTGAATGAAGACTATCGGGAAGTGGCCGGCTTCAACACTGCTGGGGCCGCAGTCTATGGAGGGGTGCAGCTGCGTCTTTAGCAGCCTGCTGTCCCGAACCGGCGGTAGCGCGACCCGGGGTGAAGGAATATGAGCGATAACAGTAGCGACGAAAGCCAGCGCCAGCGCCACAAGCAGCGCATGCAGAAACGCAAGAAAATCGTCGACGCGGGTATTGCCCAGGCACTGGAGCAGCGCGGGGTGGTGGTGGTTTACACCGGCGAGGGCAAGGGTAAGACCACTGCCGCCATTGGTACGGTTACCCGCGCCCTGGGCTACGGTTACCGGGTTTTCGTGGCCCAGTTCATCAAGGGCACCTGGGAGTGCGGAGAGAAAAATCTATTGGCCGGTTTGCCGGCGGAGCAGTACTCGCTGGAATGGCACCAGATGGGCACCGGCTTTACCTGGGAAACCCAGGACGATGAAGTCGACCGGGCGGCGGCGCAGGCGCTGTGGGACAAGGCCAGCAAAGCCCTGGCCGATCCCGACGTGTATCTGGTGGTGCTCGATGAGCTGACCTATGCGCTCAACTACCGCTGGCTGGACAGGTCCCACGTGCTGGCGGCCATCGACAGCCGTCCACAGGCGCAAACGGTGGTGATCACCGGTCGCGGAGCCAGGCAGTACCTGCTCGATATTGCCGATACCGTCAGTGAAATGCGCTCCCACAAGCACGCCTTTGCGGCCGGCGTGGCGGCACGCCGGGGCATAGAGTGGTGAGGCTGGGTCTCGCGGTGTTAGGGATGTCCCGCTGCGGCCTGCAGTTCAGTGAACCCCGGCGGGTTCTGTCTCTGTCAGCAACTGGCGGCGACGCTCCATCGGGGTGCAGTTGAACCAGCGACGGCAGGACCGATTGAGCGAGCTCTGCTCGCGGTAACCCAGCAGGGAGGCGATGTGAGTCATCGATGCCCCCGGCTGCGCCAAGTATATCTCCGCCTGCTTTCTGCGTGTGCGATCGATGATCTCTTCGAATACCAGCGACTCTTTGGCAAGCTTCCGCTGCAGGGTGCGTTTGTGTAGCCCCAGGTGCCGCGCCACTGCGGCGAGTGTGCACTGGTGGCTGGGCAGCAACTCGTATATCAGTTGTTCCACCCGGCGGATCAGGCCCAGAGGTTGGTGCAGCGCATCCCCGTCTCGATATTCCGCCGCCAGCCGATTCAGTTCGGCGTGGTCCTGTGGAATTGGCTTTGACAACAGTTCGGAGCGGAAAAACAGGGCATCAATATCGCCGGAAAATTCTACCGGCGCACCAAATACTGACTGGTAGCGGCGGTGCTGCAAAGGCACTGGAGCGCGCATCTGGACCTTTGTCAGAGGGAAGCTTCCGGCACCGATCAGCTGTAGCAGTTTGTGGATTGTGCGCAGGGCCAGCTCCACGGACTGGCGCTGACAAACCTCCCCCTGCCCCAGCTTTAGCACCATACGCGCGAGACCGCCCCGATGGGTGGTTTGCACCTCCATCAGGATACCCGGGGAGGATTGGCCCAGATAGCCTAGGATGGTCTCCAGGCCCTCTCTGACAGTGGCTTGTGCCAGGGCGAGTGAGGCGATTTCTGCCAGGATACGGGTGTCCTGCAGTTCGGCCAACCGCAGCCCGAAGTCCGCGCAGTCGAACTCCTGTGCGGAGGTTTCGATAAGATGGATTCTTGTGTTCAGTGGCAGCTCCCGCGCCGGATTTGCCGCCTTTCCAGGGTCTATATCGCAACGTCGCAGCAGCGTATCGGGATCCTTGCCAAGGCTGGCAACCAATGTGTAGAAGCCGCTAAATGAGTTGGTTTTGAGTAACATCACACTATCCTGGATTGTCCGGTCCATGCCGGGGCGCGGCGGGAGAACATTGACGGCCGCTGCCCCTCCCACCCTTATAGGTGTGAGAGCGGAGTACCCTTGTGGCTTTTCGCAACCAGGGAGAATCCGTTTGAAAGCGGCTGTGAATGACTGTTACCGGAGAACGTCGAACGGGTAATTAGCGGGATTAAGAAAGGAGTCAGATACCAAGCTCCGCCAGAATTTCGTCAACCTTGCTCGCGGCTTTTTATATCGCCGAGATGCCTTGGCCTTAAGGCCAATGGTGCCAGCTATACCTTTTATGTTCCGAATCGGCTGTAATATTACTCGGTAATTTCCGGTGATGTTTTGACAATTGACGACATTTGCCCGCGGCAGTGCTGAAGTATTAAAAGTATCTGCGGACGGTTTTGCCGGGTTTTTGTTCTTATTGGAACGCTGTTCTCAAATAAAAATGCTATCGTCTCCCAAATCGAGTCAATTCTCATTGAGAGGAATATAATTTCCAGCACACAAATTTTTCTCAGTCACCGGGTTTATGTGGCCGTCTGTCGAAAACAAGCGATCCGGGGGACCCTGTCTGCGGAAAGCGCCCCTGCTGGCGCCGGTGCCGCCATAATGTGGCGGTGAATTGGAAGTCCGAGAGTAGTCCTTTCCTGTTATCCGGGCCGCAATGAGAAGTCATAGCCAGCACCGATAGAACCTATTCAGAGATGGGGCTCCGTATCCACTTTATTAGCCGGACAATCCAGTCGATGATCTCTCATCGACTGGATTGTTGCCCGTGAAAGCCTGCGCAATTACCCGGACTTGTATACTTTTCAATGGCTTGCGGCCGCCCCGAACGGCGGCGGCAAACTCATGTGGACAATCATGCCTGTCAGAGAAGTGGACCTGTGGCTTGCGGGTATCGGGGGCGACTGCTGGGCCTGGGGTGGGCAGTTGGGTGGAAGTAGAGGGTATGACTCGGTGACTTTGGAGTACCTGGTAGCCGTTCCAGGTCGGGGAAGGCGCGATACCCTGCTGGGATGGAAGATTGTCCGTTGGTGAGGGCCAGCAGTGGTGTGAATGTGCCATAATCGGCCAACTCAGCGGTCAATTTCAGCGGTGGAAGAATGAAAATTGGAGTATTGAAGACTGACGATGTGCGCGCAGAGCTGGTGGGAGACTTCGGCGAGTACCCGGAGATGTTCGCCGAGTTGCTGAACAGCCAGGACCCGGGTCTGGAGTTTGTAACCTACGAAGTGCAGCGCGGCCACTTGCCGGACCAAATCGATGAGGTGGATGCCTACTTGATCACCGGCAGCAAAACCGGTGTTTACGAGGACAAGGCGTGGATAGCGCCACTGATGGCGTTCGTGCGCAAGTTGCATGAGGCCCGCAAACCCACCATCGGCATCTGCTTCGGCCACCAGCTGATTGCCCATGCACTGGGCGGCAGGACGCGCAAATCCGACAAAGGCTGGGGTATCGGTGTGCACAGTTACGAGATGCAGGAAACCCCCGCGTGGATGTCCGAACCCATGCAGAGGTTCAGCCTGCTGGTCAGCCATCAGGATCAGGTGGAGGAGCTGCCGCCCGGCGCCCGGGTGCTGGCGTCCAGTGAGTTTTGTCCCATGGCGATGGTTCAGATCGACGATCATATGCTTACTTTTCAGGCCCACCCTGAATTTACCAAACCCTACTCCCGGAGCCTGATGGAACTGCGTCGCGAAGTCTTTGGTGAGGAGCTGGTGCAGAAGGGGCAGGCCTCTTTGCAGAACGATATTCACGAAAACACGGTGGCCAAGTGGATGCTGGAATTTCTGCGTAAGTAACGGCTGTTGCAATTAACCCGTCAATCCAATAGATGCTCTCTCCTCGATTGAATTGTCGCCCTTGAAAACCTGTGCAATTACGCGGAAGGGTTTGCGCTGGCCTCCGCCCGGTAGTGGTACATCCTTGTGCCACGTTAACCCGGCAACTAAGTAAGCTGCTGGGTTAATAAATGTGGGCGTGGTTCGGTGTTACCTCGACTTGCAGTTGCAGCCTGTGGAGGACGTTTGAGCACCGCTTTGCTCGCTCCAAAAAGAGTTGCTTTTGCCATTAGAGGTGAACGGCTTGGTTTGTGGTTGTTGAACCCAGACGCTAATCGTTGTTGCCAGGTGGATTGAATGGGAGGTGTTGTGGTTTGCTTTCTACCAGCCAGAACTGCTTTGCTGCCCGGTTTAAAAGCCGCTATAAGCTGCCATTTGTACGGGGGAAGATGTTCGGTTTCGAGGGTTTTCTCACCCAATGCTTGATACAAATTGCACAGGGTTGATGAATCTGCGGCAAAAAGCAGCCTGTCTCTCTGATAAATAGGCCGCGATTGTTCAGACTGGAAACCAGTAGGTATTTTCTATGAGGTCTACCGCAAGTTGCATTTGTCCCCCCACCGGTATCCTTTTTACTCTTTCGCCAGAGCCTGGTCACACTAGGGCCTGTTAACACTAATTTTGATAAAATCTGCGTTTATGGAAATCACAAAATCGCAGTTCAAAATTATCGAACACCTGCTGCCTTTACAGCGGGGTAACGTCAAAATACCGAATATCCAGGTCATAAACGCTGTTTTGTACGTGGCAGAGCATGGTTGTAAGTGGCGAGGGCTGCCTGAGCACTTTGGTAATTGGCACAGCATCTACACCCGTGTAAATCGCTGGGCTAAAAATGGTGTATTGGATCATGTCTTTGGTGTCCTTCAAGATGCCGATGTGATCAACATTCAAGTNTATCGTGGGTTGGCAAAGAACACCAACCGGTTGTATGTACTAGCTGGTCTGTCAAACCTGCTTCGCAGTCAAAAATATCTTCTGGCTTAGGGCCAGTGCACCTGGAATCTGCTGAGAAGTAGATTCCAGGTGAAAAAACAAACAATCTCAGGGTTGTTTTGGTCAAATTCAGGCCCGCACCAGAAAATACTGATACTGCCGTAGCGATTGTTGAGTTATTCAGACGTTCCTTAACACTAATTTTGATAAAATCTGCGTTTATGGAAATCACAAAATCGCAGTTCAAAATTATCGAACACCTGCTGCCTTTACAGCGGGGTAACGTAAAAATAGCGAATATCCAGGTCATAAACGCTGTTTTGTACGTGGCTGAGCATGGTTGTAAGTGGCGAGGGCTGCCTGAGCACTTTGGTAATTGGCACAGCATCTACACCCGTGTAAATCGCTGGGCTAAAAATGGTGTATTGGA